>JBDLJX010000009.1:0-49787 GCA_039714155.1 Pseudomonadota bacterium
TACAGATCAGTGTTGCGGTACAGCGACAACAACAGTAAGTGATTTCTCAGCACCAGGCATCATTCCCATTCCTGCAGCCGTTTGGCTCTTCGGCTCCGGCCTGATTGGTCTGGTTGGAATGGCAAGACGCAAGCACACTTGTTGGCTCGCCGAGAAGTCAATGGTTATCAGACGGTTATCTCCTTGGGTGTGAAAATTGCCTGTAATTTGTTGAGTTAAATTAACGGTTCTATGACTCGGGGGGGGGTAAGAACATGAAGCCACGTACAGCAAGTTTATTCTCAGCAGCGCTAGTCATCATAGGACTGTTTGGGAGCCCGGCGAACGCGTCGCTCGTCTGGGAGTTTGGATTCGTCGGGGAGGTGGATGGTTTTTCGGGTACCGGTAGCTTCGAACTCGGCGGCGCAACCGCGGCCGATGGTTTGGCCTCATTCAACTACTCAGGCTTATGCGCGGGTATAGCATGCTCTTTCGACAAGACTGATGTAGCCTTACTGTCGTTGACGTGGGAGCTAACGGATGACTGGTTGTTGAAGTCTCTGTTTATTGGTGCTTCCAACGCCCAAACTTTCCGAGTGGTCTCTATCTTAGTGACCGAGTCCGAGGTAACGAGCACATGTTCCGATGTCTTTATCGCAGATTGCGATAGCCAAACCAGTCTTCAGAGGGTCGAGTCCATAGGGGAGGCCGCCTTCCTGACCCCCGACCACGCTGTCCCCGTACCACCAGAGATACCTGTGCCGGCTGCAGTGTGGTTGTTTGGCTCAGGCCTTATAGGGCTGATTGGTGTAGCGCGACGAAAAGTCATTTAACAAAACCAGTATTATCAACAGCGGCTCCTTCGGGAGCCGTTTTCATTGCATAAGAAAACCCCGCCACCAGGACGGGGTAACAACAGTGTTCGCGACGACTTAGGAGATGGTATAAGTTACGCCACTGATTAACAGGGTATGGAATAACTACTGGTCTGCATATTGCCCTGAGGTACTAACAGACAAAGAAGCCCCGCCACCGTGGGCGGGGCAGCATCAGTGCAGCCACTCCTGTTCACGCTTCTCCTGCATGATCCGCGCAAGCTCCCGCCGCTCCCAGGCTACTAGTAGCTCCCAAAATGCCTGTAGTTCCTCGGGTGTCATTCGCTTGATGAGATGCTCAAATTGCCAATTGATTACCAGAGGAGAATTGTGATCGAGGTCACTAAATTACCAAGCACAAATGACGATTATGGATACTCGTAAACCCTGGCCTGCGCTTGAGGAAGTCAGCGCGGTCAGCATGACAGGTGCCTGGGTGGGTGTCTGTCAGAACTATCTGTTTGCTGCATAAGAAATCACTAAAAGAGGGGTAAATAAATATGTTAATAAAATTACGAATAGTGCTACCAACAATAGTCGTGGGGGTGCTGACAGCCCCAACGGCATTTGCCCAAACCCTGCCGTTGGCTTTCTGGTCGTTCGACGACAACGCGGCTAATCCAACGCTGGATGATACAGGAAACGGCAATAACGGCACCCTTGTTGGGACGCCAGCGTACGACCCTGACACACCAACTCAACTTGGGGCCAGATACAGTTTGTACTTTAATGGCACGACAGATTACGTCGCGCTCAATATGTCGATGACGAATACCGGAGAGCTATCACAGCTAACTGCTTCCGTGTGGTTCAAAACGAATTATGCCTCGGGTACCAACTTCTCGAATAACTGGGCTTTTCTAGACTTTGATCGCTCTGAGTACTTCAACGTGTACGTAACACCAGATGGCAGAATAGGATTTTCAACGACTGATACTACCGGGTTTGAAACTATAAATACGGGCACAGGCATCAATGACATGTTCAGTAACAATAGTAGCTTGAACGACGGCGTCTGGCATCATGTGGCCGTCGTCTATGATGGCAATGATAAAATGATTTACGTGGACGGGATACTTGACAATACGAACTATAGCCCACACTCAGGCCGCGCGCTGGGAACAGGGGTTACTCGTTACGGTTTCATCGGTGACGGCTCAGAAGCAAACACTTCTAATGGAAATCGTAACAACTTCCTCTATCAAGGAAAGATCGATGAGGTTGCCATTTGGGATGTAGCCCTTTCCGAAAACGAGATAGGCAACATTGCCGACGGTGCTTCGATCCTTACAATCACCGCAGATATTGATATCAAGCCTGGCAGTGACCCGAATAGCATCAATCTTTGCTCGGGTGGTAGCGTGCCTGTTGCTGTCTTGGGCTCCGACACATTCAACGCATCTGACATCGTTACGGATTCTCTTAGATTTGCGGAAGCCGCAATAAAAGTCGTGGGTAAGAAGAACAACGAGCTCTGCAACTATGAGGACGTGAACAGCGACGGCTACACTGATCTCGTCTGCAAATATGTTACGACTGATATCACTGCGACCGATGGAGAAACCACCTCAGCCAAAGTAAATGGCGAACTTCTGGACGGAACCCCATTTGAAGGTACTGATGATATCAACATCGTCAAAGACACCTGCCTTTGATCTGGTCGGTATAGCAACGCTTCAGCTCTAACTGCGATCTGAAGTACCTAAAGACCCCGCTACGGCGGGGTTCTTTCTGTCCGAATCTGGCCATGATTTGTCTTGTGCAAACAGCCCTGCTCATAACCCGTGTTTCTCCGGTACAATCACACGCTTGCTAATACTGGGAAACGAGAGGGCCTGCATCCAAAGTCTTCTGAAAATCTAACGGCACCCAAGAAAAATGCGGGTATCATTGCGGGTATTAAAAGCAAAGCATGAGAATCATTTATATAAATAACAAGAGGATATGCCGCTTATGCTCCTGATGATCGATAATTACGATTCATTTACCTATAACCTGGTGCAGTATCTGGGTGAACTGGGTGCGGATGTACAGGTGCATCGCAATGACCGGATCAGCGTCGATGAAATTGAGCAGCTCAGACCGGAGAAGATCGTGATTTCGCCGGGGCCCTGTACGCCAAATGAAGCGGGCGTGTCGGTTGAGGTGATCAAACGCTTTGCCGGGAAGGTGCCGATTCTCGGTGTGTGTCTCGGGCACCAGAGTATCGGCCAGGCGTTTGGCGGCCGGATTGTGCACGCGAATGCAATCATGCACGGCAAGACATCCATGATGTTTCATAACGACAAGGGTGTGTTCCGGAACCTGCCGAACCCGTTTGAGGCGACCCGTTACCACTCGCTGGTAATCGAGCCGGCGACACTGCCGGACTGCCTGGAAATCACCGCCTGGACCCTGAATGGCCGGGGTGACATCGATGAAATCATGGGTGTTCGGCACAAGGAACTGGCAGTCGAGGGTGTGCAGTTTCATCCCGAGTCGATACTGACTGGTTGCGGGCACGACCTGTTGCGGAATTTCCTGGAGCAATAACCCCGGATTTCGCCGCGCTTTAACATGAGAGACTGAAAGATGGACATGCAAGATGCAATTCGTGCTGTCACCGAACAGCATGATCTGGGCGCCGGTGATATGGAGAGCGTGATGCGCCTCGTCATGACGGGCCAGGCAACAGCGGCGCAGATTGGCGGCTTCCTGATCGGGCTGCGCATGAAGGGCGAAACGGTCGATGAGATTGCGGCCGCTGCCCGGGTGATGCGAGACCTTGCTACCCGGGTTGATGTCAGCGGACCACACCTGGTCGATACCTGTGGTACCGGTGGCGATGGTGCAAGTACCTTCAATATTTCCACAGCCAGTGCCCTGGTAACGGCCGCTGCCGGTGGCAGGGTGGCCAAGCACGGCAATCGTTCGGTATCCAGCAGCTCTGGCAGCGCCGATGTGCTGGAAGCGGCAGGAGTCCGGCTGGACCTGACGCCGGAACAGGTGGCGGCATGTATCGATGAAGTCGGGGTCGGCTTCCTGTTCGCGCCGCAGCATCACGGTGCCATGAAGCATGCCATCGGGCCGCGCAAGGAAATGGGCGTGCGCACCGTATTCAACCTGCTGGGGCCGTTGACCAATCCGGCCGCTGCCCCCAACCAGGTACTCGGTGTGTTCAGTGATGCATGGGTCGAGCCGCTGGCGCAGGTCCTGCAGCGGCTTGGCAGTGAACATGTGCTGGTGGTGCATGCCGAGGACGGTCTCGACGAGATCAGCATCGGTGCGCCTACCCGCGTTGCCGAGCTCAAGGATGGTGCTATCACGGCATATACCATCGCACCTGAAGATTTCGGTATGTCACGAGCCGAACTGTCGATGATTACCGTGGCTGATGCTGCGCAGAGTCTCGAGATGATCAACGCTGTGCTGGATAACGTGCCGGGACCGGCGCGCGATATCGTTATCCTGAATGCCGGTGCCGCCATCTATGCGGCCGATGTTGGTGACAGCCTCGAAGCCGGTATCGGCCGTGCCGCCGGGGTACTGGAGAATGGCAAGGCACGGGATACACTTGCCGGACTGGTCAGAATGTCCAATTCCTTTGCGTGACTGCCATGACTGAAGCCCCGGATATCCTGACAAGAATACTGGCGCGCAAGGCCGAGGAAGTTGATGAGCGCAATCGTTCGGTAAATCTGGCCAGCCTGACTGAACGGCTGGCGGTCGTTGACGCGCCGCGCGGATTCCTGAAGAGGCTGCGTCATCGTATTGATGCCGGCAGGCCGGCAGTCATCGCGGAAATCAAGAAGGCATCGCCCAGTCGCGGGGTGCTGCGCGAGAATTTCGAGCCGGCGCAGATTGCTGCCAGCTACGAGCGGGGCGGTGCGGCATGTCTGTCGGTGCTTACCGATATCGATTTTTTCCAGGGTGCTGATGCCTATCTGCAGCAGGCGCGGGCCGCCTGTGCACTGCCGGTGTTACGCAAGGATTTCATTATCGACCCGTACCAGGTCTACGAGGCCAGGGTGATCGGTGCCGATTGTATTCTGCTGATCGTGGCGGCGCTGGACGATGTCATGTTGCGGGAACTGTTGCAGCTGGCTGACAGCCTGCAAATGGATGTCCTGGTCGAGGTGCATGACGTTACGGAACTGGAGCGGGCATTGCAGACACCGGCGCCCCTGCTTGGCATCAACAACCGTAACCTGCGGACCTTCGAAACCCGTCTGGATGTCACCCTGGACATGCTCGGGCAGATTCCGGATGACCGCCTGGTTGTGACAGAAAGCGGCATCCACACCGGCGCGGATGTGTCATTGATGCGTGAGCACGGTGTGCATGTATTCCTGGTAGGCGAGGCCTTTATGAAGGCACCGGAACCGGGGGAGAAGCTTGCGGAATTGTTCGGGGGACCCTGAGCCAGTGCAGGGTCGCAGGAGCGAATTTATTCGCGATTGCAGCGGGAGACAGCCAATTTCGTATCGCGGCTGAAGCCGCTCCTACAGCAGAATTGTCGGGTTACTGGGCAGTCAGCGGGTACCGAAGACTACAATCGTCTTGCCTTTCACCGAGATGTGGCTCTGTTCAGCCAGGGACTTGAGAACCCGGCCAGCCATTTCCCGTGAACAGCCGACAATGCGGCCGATTTCCTGGCGGGTAATCCGGATCTGCATGCCATCCGGATGGGTCATTGCATCCGGTTCCTTGCACAGTTCCAGCAGCGTGTGCGCGATCCGTCCGGTAACATCCAGGAAGGCGAGATTGCTGACCTTGCGACTGGTTTTGCGCAGGCGCGTGGCCAGTTGTGCAGTCAGTTCCAGCAGGATGTCCGGGTCTTTCTTGGCGAGGGCGCGGAAGCGTGAGTAGCTGATCTCGGCAACCTCGCATTCGATGCGTGTGCGGACCCAGGCACTGCGGTTCGGTTGCTCGCCAAACAGGCCCATTTCACCGAAGAAACCCCCGGCATTGATGTAGGCCAGCACGATTTCGTGGCCATCATCGTCTTCCATCAGGACGGTTACCGAGCCCTTGATGATGTAATACAGGACGTCGGGGGTATCACCGGCATAAATGATGACACTCTTGGATGGATACTTGCGGCGATGACAGTTCTCGAGGAACCGGTCCACACATGGATTGTCAGATCCCGGCGCCCGGATGGTGTTGCTATCGAATGTCAAGGGTAGCGCGTGCATATCCTGTTATCGGTCAGTGCCGGGACAGCTTTAGGGCATACTAAATCAGGGCGTATATCTGTGATAGGCTTCACAATTCCTGACGTACGGGGTGACTATGAAAGCACGGGTCAAGTGGGTGGAAGATGCTACTTTCATTGGTGAATCCGGCAGCGGCCATGCGGTCGTTATGGATGGTCCGCCGGACAGTGGTGGTCGAGATCTTGGTATACGGCCTATGGAAATGCTGTTAATCGGCATGGGTGGATGTACCGCATTTGATGTCGTCATGATCCTGAAAAAGGCCCGTCAGGCGGTTAACGATTGTGTGGTCGAGCTGTCTGCCGAGCGCGCCGACCGGGTGCCCAGGGTTTTTACCCGTATTCATGTGCACTTCAAGGTCAGTGGCGACAACCTTGCCGACAAACAGGTTGCACGCGCCGTGCAACTGTCGGCCGGGAAATACTGTTCGGCATCCATCATGCTGGGCAAGGCGGCGGATATTACGCATGACTACGAGATCATGCCATCCGCTGCGGTCAGTGACTGATGTCCGCGCAGCGACCGGCAGCGATCCTTTGACCCGGTGCGCATAACCGGCCGACATGCCTGGACTCAAACTGCACGGGTTTAATAACCTTACCAAGACACTCAGTTTTAATATCTACGATATCTGCTATGCACAGTCAGCTGCGCATCGGTGTGAGTACCTTGAATATATTGACGAGGTCTATAAAGCGGAACGCCTGACGCAGATCCTGACTGATGTTGCCGAGATCATTGGTGCCAATATCCTGAATGTTGCCCGCCAGGACTACGAACCCCAGGGTGCCAGTGTTACCATGATGATTGCGGAAGAGGCTGTCGCTTCGGAGAGACTGTCCAATACCATGGCGCCCGGGCCGTTACCCGATGCAGTGGTTGCACACCTCGACAAAAGCCATATCACTGTGCACACCTACCCGGAGAGTCACCCGGACAAGGGCATCAGTACTTTCCGTGCCGATATTGATGTTTCAACCTGCGGACGGGTCTCGCCATTGAAGGCGCTGAATTACCTGATTCACAGTTTTGAATCGGACATAGTCATTATGGACTACCGGGTGCGCGGTTTTACCCGGGATGTTCGTGGCAAGAAGCATTTCATCGATCACAGGATCAATTCAATCCAGAATTACCTGTCGCGTGATACCCGTAACCGCTACCAGATGATCGATGTCAACGTTTACCAGGAAAACATCTTCCATACCAAGATGATGCTGAAGCAGTTCGATCTTGATGACTACCTGTTTGGTGTTGGCAAGAATGCCTTGTCAGCAGCAGAGCAGCGCAAGATCCATGCACAGGTCAGGCAGGAGATGCTGGAGATGTTCTACGGACGGAATATGCCGCCTGACCGGGCAGGGTAGCGTTTAATCAGATCCGGTAGGCCGTCGTGGTCATAATGCGTGATGTAATACCCATCAGGCGTTTAACCGTGTCGGGCAGTTTAGCGCCGCCTGCGTGCAGGGCAGTGGTTTTATGCCGGCCTTCATCTATTTTCATCTGTTCAAGAATAGCCCGCGACTTGTTGTCGCCGGCTGGCAGGCGTTGCAGGTGGCCGTCAAGATGATTCACAACCTGGTGTTCGGTTTCTGCGAGAAAGCCAAGACTCCATTTATCCCCCAGCAGCCCGGTGGCTGCACCGATCAGGAACGAGCCGCCGTACCAGAGCGGATTGAGCAGGCTGGTGTGGCCACCGAGTTCCTCGATACGCTGGCGGCACCAGGCAAGGTGGTCGTTTTCCTCGGTTGCCGCCTGTTCCAGCTGCCCCCTGACGGCAGTCTGCCGCGCCGTCAGTGCCTGGCCCTGGTAAAGGGCCTGGGCGCAGACTTCGCCGGCATGGTTGACCCGCATCAGGCAGATGCTGTCAGCTTTTTCCGTGGCGGACAGTTCCGCATCCGTGTCGGCTTGTGAGGGATTGTCGCGACCGGAGCCGACCGGTTCACCGAAAACCGTCCGCAGGGCCTGGTCGGCCCGGGTAATACAACGGTCAAGAAAGCTCAGCTTGCGTTCCGGCATGCTCAAAAGATAGCACTTTCCGGGCGGTTATACCTGCATGGCCGACACTTTTACCTGTCTGACTTCTCTTGTATCGTTCGCGCATGTCCTACTACCGCTGCCATGTGTTTTTTTGCACCAACCTGCGCGAGGATGGCAGCGCCTGCTGTCAGCGATTCGATGCCAGGGCATTGCGTGATTATGCCAAGCAACGCTGCAAGAGCCTGGGTATAAGCGGCGAGGGTGGTGTGCGCATCAATACGGCTGGCTGCCTGGATCGTTGTGAGGAAGGCCCGGTCATCGTCATTTACCCGGATGAGGTCTGGTATTCCTATGTTGACCAGCAGGATATCGATGAGATCATCGATGAGCACCTCGTGAATGGCCGGGTGGTCGAGCGCCTGAAGCTTTAACCGTATCTCTATTCAGCCCTGCCCGGGGCTGCCAGCAGTATCAACTCTTCGGTGTGGTCCAATTAAAACAAAAGGATAGGGTTATTCTGCGTGATTAAGCAGAATATTCCTCCGTGAGTCTTGACAAGTCCGACAGTATATTAGAAAATACTAACACACTGATTGGCTTGCCCCCCTATCTTTACTAGCCAGTCAGTGCTCCTCCACCTCCCCCCAAGGAGGTTTTTAGGCGCGGTTACTTTAACCGCGCTTTTTTTTTGCATTCAGGAATGGATGTAGATCGCGGGAGACAGGGATGTCGGCAGCGATCCCGCAAGACTGCCCGTGCCTGATTATCATATGCAGGAGAGCGATGTCTCGGGATTACCGTCCCTGATTCTGACGCCCCGGCCCAGTCTTGTAAGTTTCCGGGCACTTATGTAACATCCCCGCTCTTTACTTTAGGCAGGGTCTGGAGCTTACTCCGATGAGGACATTTTCCGCGAAACCGCATGAGGTCAATCACGACTGGTATGTCGTTGATGCCTCGGGCAAAACACTCGGTCGGCTGGCTACCGAAATTGCCCGTCGTCTGCGTGGCAAACACAAGCCGGAATACACGCCGCATGTGGATACCGGTGACTATATTATTGTTGTCAATGCCGATAAGGTGCAGGTAACCGGAAACAAGTCGACCGACAAGATGTACTACCACCACACCGGCTACGTTGGTAATCTCAAGTCCATCAGTTTTGAAAAGCTGCAGGCGCGTGCGCCGGGACGGGTTATTGAGCTGGCCGTCAAGGGTATGCTGCCCAGGAACCCGCTGGGTCGTGCCATGTTCCGCAAGCTGAAGGTCTATCCGGGGCCCGAGCATCAACATACGGCCCAGCAACCAAAGACGCTGGACATCTAACACTGGAATTCAGGATCAGGTAATTTGAACCATGAGTGAGACCTACTACAGCACCGGACGACGCAAAACCTCCACGGCTCGTGTGTATATGCGCAAGGGTTCCGGCAGTATCACGGTTAATAATCGCCCGCTGGACCAGTATTTTGGTCGCGAAACCGCCCGCATGATTGTGCGCCAGCCGCTGGAAAAAGCGGCAATGAATGACAGCTTTGATATCTCAGTGACGGTCAAGGGCGGTGGCAGCAGTGGGCAGGCGGGTGCAATCCGCCATGGTATTACCCGTGCGCTGATTGAATATGATGGTGAGTTGCGCTCACCGCTGCGCCGGGCCGGTTTTGTGACCCGGGATGCCCGCCAGGTGGAGCGCAAGAAGATTGGCCTGCACAAGGCCCGTCGCGCGCCGCAATTCTCCAAGCGTTGAGCCATTTTTGTTGGCGGATCGTCTAACGGCAGGACAGAGGACTCTGACTCCTCTAATCTAGGTTCGAATCCTAGTCCGCCAGCCATGAATGAAACCCGCCTTCAGGCGGGTTTTATTATGGCGGACAGGATGGCAATTCAATTCTTTATCCAGCTTTCCTGCGATCCCAGGCAACAACAGCAGTCGCAGGAGCAGTAGGAGCGGCTTTAGCCGCGATAACCGACTGAAATAATTATAATTAATCGCGGCTAAAGCCGCTCCTACCACAAATCAGGCCAGACATAGGATATCGCGGGCTGGCGGTTATCCTGGCACTATTCGTTGCGGATAAACAACAATAAGCGACATCTGTGGTTTTTTTGGAAAAAGTTGTTGCATTTCTACATTCCTCTGTTGTAAAGTGCGTCCGTGCAATGACAGTAGACGTTTTTTTACTTTTACTAACTAACCTTGTTAAGGGGAATATCATGACTAGCAGAAAACTTTTACCTGCAACAATCGGCGCCATCCTGGTCGGTGGCATGGCGGCGGCGCAAGCCGACGTCACCGTCTTCGGTCATCTTGATCAGTCCATTGTTGATCAAGATAACGATTTTAACGGTGTGGATGACACCAACTTCGTGTGTACCACCTGCTCCGTTGGTTTCAAGGGCAGTGAAGACTTGGGCAACGGCCTGAAGGCGATCTTCAAGCTGGATTTCCAGTTCGACATGAACAATCGCAATAACGGCAGGGCCAGTGCCAATGGCATTAGCAATGCCACCGTACTTACGGCGACCGCCGGTGGCGCTCTCGGTTCCGTTCTCGGTGCCACCGTCGTGACCGATGTCAGCAGTCAGGGTGCCATCACGGATCGTGACCAGTGGCTGGGTCTGGCCGGCAACTTCGGTCAGGTGCGCATCGGTACCATCTCCACGCTGTACAAGTCGCACGGTGCCATGATCGACCCGCTGTACCGCACCTCTGTGCAGGGTCGTGACGTCGGTCTGCAGTCTCGCTTCCACAGCGGTGCCGGTGAGGAAGGCCAGGGTCGTGCCACCAACACGGCTCGCTATGACAGCCCGAGCTGGAACGGCCTGAAGGCGGGCGCACATTACACGCTGGACAGCGACGAGGGTGACGGTGAAGACGATAACCCGTACGGTCTGGGTGTCAGCTACGAGAATGGCGGCATCCTGGTGTTCGCTGACTACATCACCAACAACCAGGGCGGTGATGCTGAAACCGAGGCCTACAAGATCGGCGGTAAGTACTCCCTGAACAACTTTGCCGTGATGGGCCAGTACGAAGCGGCCGAAACCGGCAATAATGTCGAGCCGACCCTGTGGCATCTCGGTGCTTCCTACACCATGGGCAACAACACGCTCTATGGCGCCTATGGTCAGGGTGATCCGGATACATCGAGTGCGGATGACTCGACGGCCTGGACCATTGCCGGCATCCACCAGATGAGCAAGCGTACCGCCGTGTATGTGGGTTACAACTCCGAGGACCGCGACGGTCCGGAGGCCGACCGGTTCACTGCTGGTGTGAAGCACAAGTTCTAATCGGTTGTCTTGATCGGAACAGGGAAACGGGGCCTTCTGGCCCCGTTTTTCTTTGCTGCATTTGATTCTGTCATTGCTTGTGAAGGAGTGAGTCGGGCATGTGTTGCAAACATGCAACATAAACTAAAAAAACGTTGTAATTCTGCATACTATTATTGTAAAGTGTTCATGTGCAATGACAATTTTTTTGTCGCAGTAAAACGATTTAACCTATTCAAGGGGAACCCTCATGAAGCGTAACGTGTTACCGGTAATGATCGGCGCCATCCTGACCGGCGGCATGGTCACCGCACAGGCCGATGTCACGCTGTTCGGCCATATCGATACCAGTATCGATGCCACCGACCAGGACGGCGGCAGCGATGACGTCAATTTCAACTGTACGACTTGTTCCATCGGCTTCAAGGGCAGTGAAGACCTGGGCAACGGCCTGAAGGCGATCTTCAAACTCGATTTCCAGTACGACACCACCGAGCGCAACAACGGCAGGGCCAGTGCCAAAGGCATTAGCAATGCCTCCGTACTTACGTCGAGCGGTGGCATTCTCGGTACCGTTACCGGTGCCAACGTCGTGACCGATGTCAGCAGCCAGGGTGCCATCACGGATCGTGACCAGTGGCTGGGTCTGGCCAGCAATTTCGGCCAGGTTCGCATCGGTACCATTTCTACTTTATACAAGTCTCACGGCGCTATGCTGGATCCCCTGTACCGTACTGCCTTGCAGGCTCGTGACCGTGGCCTGCAGTCCAACCTGCATCGCGGTGCCGGCGAGGAAGGTCAGGGTCGTGCCACCAACACGGCACGTTATGACAGCCCGAGCTGGAATGGCCTGAAGGTCGGCGCCACCTACACGCTGGACAGCGACGAGAACGACGGTGAAGACGACAACCCCTACGGTGTCGGTTTGAGTTATGAGAATGGCGGCATGCTGGTATTTGCCGATTACATCACCAACGATACCGGTGATGACGACGGTGCCTGGAAGGTTGGCGGCAAGTACACCCTGAACAGCTTTGCATTGATGGCGCAGTATGAACGTGACGAGGGCCTGATCAGCAGCAAGGGTGCCGGTACGTCCGGTGATGGTGCAGATCTCTGGACTCTGGGTGGTTCATTTACCCTGGGTAATAACATGCTGTACCTCGGTTATGGCAACAGCTCCGGCGGCTCGAACGGCAGTACTGAATCGAATTACTGGGCCTGGACACTGGCCGGTGTGCACAACATGAGCAAGCGCACCTCGATCTATGCCGGCTTCAGCGAGATAGACTGTGATGATCCGGATAATGATGTTTGCCGTCGGATTGGTTCATCCAGTGGCGAGGATGACAAATTCAGCCTGGGGATGAAGCACAAGTTCTGATCGATTGTGTTGTGCTTGTATAAAAACGGGGCCAGATGGCCCCGTTTTACTTTTAGATCTTACTGTGGGAGCGGCGCCTCGCCGCGATTTGCACGGGATTAATGAGACATGGATGCATGAAGAGTCGGAACAGCCTGCTGCTATTAATGATCGCTGCGATCGCAGTGATTCCTGCCTGCGCAACACACCGAGTGGCCGAGCAGCCGGCAGTCGTTCATGCCAATGCCCATAGCGGTGGCAGCATAGTGGCATTCAGCCAGTCAGGCGAGGTACTGGCATCCGGCGGCTGGGAAGGTGAAGTGCGTCTTTGGCAGGCATCCGGGAATCAGCAGTTGTCACACTGGCAGGCGCACACGGATAGCGTCAACGGCATCGGTTTTTCGGCCGATGACCGGCATATCATAACGGCGGGTTATGATGCGGTGCTGGCCGAATGGGACGTGCAGGGCCGGCTGCTCCGGAAACACGCTACACCATCGCCGATTACCCACATGATTGTCAGTAACCCTGCCGGGCGTATTGTCACCGGCCATGCCGACGGGGTGGTGCGGCTTTGGCAGCTGGCAGATCTTCAGTTGCTGGACGAGCGCCAACTGCATAACGGAGCGGTGAAGGCGGTGGCTTACAGTCCTGTCTCACGGCATTACGCCTCGAGCGGTACTGACGGGGCGGTGTATACCTTTCTCGAGACCGGTACGGCGCAGCCGCTGGAATCACCACCGGTGGACTCCTGGACGCTGGCATTCTCGCCCGATGGGCAGACATTGTATGGCGGTGGCTGGTTCCGCCTGTTCCGCTGGGATCTGCCATCAGCCTCGCTAACTGTCCTGCCTACCCGCCACCTGGGGATTATCAAATCTGTGCAGTATCTGGATGGCAGGAATGAACTCGCAACCATCTCTCGTCAGACAGACAGCGCGGTCTATTTTCTCGATCCGTTGAGCGGTGAGGTCAGACGGGAATTCCAGCAACACGATCTATGCGGCGCTTACATCGCGGTCTCTGCCGATGGCCGCTACCTGGGGACGACCAGTGATGATGCCAGTGTCAGGATATGGCGCCTGCAACAGCCCGTGGACACGGTAAATCATCACTAATGAGTTTATTAGTTAGCCGACATGCTCATCCGTGGGGCGCCGTAAATACGTCCCTGGTCGCTTCCGGCATCCTGCCTCACGCGACACTTATACATCCCTGTATGTCGTACGCTTGACGGCAGCGTCCCTGCTGCCGACACCCACGGATAACCATGTCGGCTAACTTACGTTCTCCTTAAGCCGCAGACCGGCGGTTTGTGTCAGGTCAGTGTCCTGACCCCGTCCGGGGTACCCAGTAACAGAACATCGGCAGGGCGTTGGGCAAAGATACCCACGGTTACCACACCGGCAATATTATTCAGCTCCTGCTCGAACTTGACGGGTTCCATGATCTGCAGGTTATGTACATCCAGGATGTTGTTGCCGTTATCCGTGGTAAAACCCTGGCGGTAGACCGGCTGGCCACCGCACTTGACGAGTTCACGGGCAACGTAGCTGCGCGCCATGGGGATGACCTCGACTGGCAACGGGAATTCACCCAATACGTCCACCAGTTTGCTTTCGTCGGCGATGCAAACGAACTTGCGGCTGCATGCTGCGACGATTTTCTCGCGTGTCAGGGCGCCACCGCCACCCTTGATCAGATGCAGGTATTTATTAGACTCATCTGCACCATCGATATAGACAGAAATTTCGTCAACGGAGTTCAGCTCCAGCACCGGGATACCATGTGCTGCCAGCCGTTCTGCGCTGGCCTGTGAGCTGGCAACGGTGCCGTCGATTTTGCCCTTGATGCCGGCGAGGCTGTCGATAAAGTGGTTTGCGGTCGAACCGGTACCGATGCCGATGATGGTGCCGGCCTCGACATACTCCAGGGCCGCTTCGGCGACCATTTTTTTCATCTCATCCTGCGTCATGTGTCGGTTCCTTGTGTTAATTGGCACCGATAATACCTGTGCCACCGTTGGATGTCATGAATGCCAGCTGTGCCGGCGCGGGACATCTGGGCAATCAGGAAATGAACTGGTACTGTACACGCCATGCTGGAACGCTATTTAAAGATGATTCGTGGCTCACGGGTCTACGATGTTGCTCGCGAGACGCCACTGGTCGAGGCCGAGCGCTTGTCTCAACGCCTGGCTAACCGGGTTCTGATGAAGCGTGAGGATTTGCAGCCGGTACATTCGTTCAAGTGTCGTGGCGCCTACAACAAGATATCCGCACTGTCAGATGATGAACGCGCGCGGGGCGTCATCGCGGCCTCGGCCGGCAATCACGCCCAGGGCGTGGCGCTGGCGGCTCGCAAGCTGGGGGTGAAGGCATTGATTGTGATGCCGCGGACCACGCCCTCGATCAAGGTCGAGGCAGTCAAACGCTATGGTGCACGTATCAAGCTCATCGGTGATGTCTATGATGATGCCTACAACTATGCTGCTGCTCATGCCAGGGAGCAGGGTCTGACATTTGTTCATCCATACGATGATCCGGAGGTCATAGCCGGGCAGGGGACCGTCGGTCTGGAAATACTGCAACAATATACCGATCCGATTCACGCCATCTTTGTGCCGGTCGGTGGTGGTGGTCTGATTGCCGGGGTGGCCGTGGCCGTCAAGGCGTTGCGCCCGGAGACACGGGTGATCGGGGTAGAGCCGGATGAGGCACCGTGCATGCACGACGCACTGGCCAAGGGACGGCGGGTGAAGCTCCGGCAGGTTGGCATCTTTGCCGATGGTGTGGCGGTGCGCCAGGTCGGCAAGGAACCCTTCCGGGTGGCGCGTGAGCATGTCGATGAAATCATGATCGTCACGACCGATGAAATCTGTGCTGCCATCAAGGACATCTTCGATGACAGTCGTTCTATCGTTGAGCCGGCCGGTGCCCTGGCGATTGCCGGATTGAAACAATATGTGGAACGTACCGGCAGTCAGGCAAAAACCATGGTTGCCATCAACAGCGGTGCCAATATCAATTTTGATCGTCTGCGCCATGTATCGGAGCGCGCGGAAATCGGCGAACGGCGCGAGGCATTGCTGGCTGTCACGATTCCGGAGAAACCGGGCAGCTTCCGGCAATTCTGCCAAACCATTGGTAAACGCGGGATCACCGAATTCAATTACCGCTATGCAGACTCCAGCCAGGCCCATGTGTTCGCCGGCGTGAAGCTGGAAGACGGTGATGACGAGCGGCATAAACTGGTTGGCAAATTGCGCCAGAAAGGCTATCCGGTCGAGGATCTGACGGACAGTGAAATTGCCAAACTGCATATCCGTTATATGGTCGGAGGCCGTGTTGCCGGTCTCGATGATGAATTGCTGTACCGCTTTCAGTTCCCGGAGCGCCCGGGCGCATTGCTGCAGTTCCTGACCTCGATGGGCCGGCGCTGGAATATCAGCCTGTTTCACTACCGGAATCATGGCACTGACTATGGCCGCGTACTGGTCGGCATCCAGGTGCCACGCGGCAGTCGCAAGGAATTCCGGGACTCGCTGAATGAACTGGGTTACCGGTACTGGGAGGAGACGGACAGCAAGGCCTATCAGTTGTTCCTGGGGAGCATTGAATAAGCTGTTTCCAGAGGGTAAAGCAGCATCACAAAAAAAAGCCCGTACTGGAAAGTACGGGCTTTTTTGTCGATGTTATCTCGCCTGAAAGTGCTATCTGGCGGATAACCCGGCGACTACCGCCGTTTCTTGCGTGTAGTAGTCTTACGCTTGACAGCTGCTTTCTTGCGTTTCGGTGCAGCCTTCTTGCGCTTGACAGCTGCTTTCTTGCGTTTCGGTGCAGCCTTCTTGCGCTTGACAGTTGCTTTCTTGCGTTTCGGTGCAGCCTTCTTGCGCTTGACAGCTGCTTTCTTGCGTTTCGGTGCAGCCTTCTTGCGCTTGGTAGTTGCTTTCTTGCGTTTCGGTGCAGCCTTTTTCTTTGGAGCGGCCTTCTTGCGTCTTACGGTTGTCTTTCTTTTCGTAGTGGTCTTTCTCTTTGCTGTGGTCTTTCTCGTGGCTTTCTTTTTTGTAGCCATATCAAACCTCCATTGCATTCGATTTGCCCATGCTGAGTATAAACAAAGATTTACAAATTACCAGTTTTTTTTAGTTGGAATTATTTTGCACATACGCGCATTAAAACAATGCGTACTTCGCATGTGTAACACGTAATGAATCGGACTGTTCATTGTGTAAACGATCGTTGTGTGGTTCGCCCTCGTGTTGTAACAGGTTTGCGAATAACGATGACTTGCATTGGAGTGATGACGACTTGCATTGAATAATGTGGCGGTGTGTTTGCGATGAAGGTTGTTGTTACTTCATGCGGCATGTCTGGACGCGTTGGCAAACAGGCAAGACCGGTAACGCCAGCTATCAGTAACCGGCAGATATCATAATGAACGGGGGGAGTGCTGCCTGTAGAAAATACTGTAAATACTGAAAAACTCTTAATAATTACCTGTAGTTATAATGCTTGCATGAATTAAGAAAACCGACAGTGGCGTGTCTGTCTGTCGGCTAACGTCATCATTCCAGTGACAGTATGAAGTCCCACTGTTGCTTGCTGACAGGCATGATGGATAACCGGTTGCCGCGTCTTAGCAGCGGTAAAGCCTCGAGTTGTGGACAGGCTTTCAGTTCGGCCAGCGTGATGACACGTTTCAGCTTTTTTACATAGCTGACATCGACCATATACCAGCGCGGATTCCCGGGATCGCTTTTCGGATCGTAGTATTTTTCTGTTGGATCAAAAGCGGTGAAGTCGGGATAACCTGCACGTGCAATCTTCATAATTCCGGCGATACCCGGTTCCTTGCAGTTGGAATGATAGAAAAAGGCGAGATCGCCCTTCTGCATGTCATCACGCATCATGTTGCGTACCTGGTAGTTACGTACACCGTCCCAGGTATCGGTTTTCCTTTTTGCTGCTTGCAGGTGATCAATTCCATAAACGTCGGGCTCCGACTTCATTAGCCAGTAATTCATGCCATATTCCTGAAGAGTGTTGTCAAAAAGATACAGTTTATGCGAACAGGCGTTATCTGTATCACTGGCAGTGATACACGGCTGCTTCGGTTGCCACTGCGGACAGTTTTACATCCCATGGTTCGGGTTGAATGTGTTTTTGTTTCTGCAGTTCATAGGCCAGTCCCATCAGGTCCGGTTTGCGCCAGTGTTTGCGTTTATTCAGGAAGCCGAAGGTCCGGTCATAATATCCGCCACCCATGCCGAGTCGATCCCCCCCGAGATCGAATGCAACCAGCGGTGTCATCACCAGATCCAGCCCCATGGGTTTGATGCGCCGGTAATGTGTCCGTGCCGGTTCTGCAATGCCAAAGCGGTTGGCAACCAGTCGGTCACCCGGCGCATAGGCGGTAAACCACAGTCTTGGCGCCGGGAATGTTACCAGCACCGGCAGATACAGGGTCTTGCCCTGTGCCCACAGTTGTTGCATCAGTGGTTGCGGGTCGATTTCCCCGTCAGCGGGCAGATACACCGCAATATGCTGGCTGTTTTGTACCAGCCGGTCCTTGCCGGCGTGCATGGCCAGTTGCCAGGCGCAGGCGGCTCTTTCCGAATCGTTTAGCTGGCGGCGTTGCCGGCGTATCCTGGCCCGGATTTTCTGGCGGGAGGTGTCGGCTGTGTTAACGGCCATGCGGGAAATGGAGCAGGCTCGGGACAGGAGTGCAGCGGGCTAATAAGAAAGGCATCCTCCGCTTGTGCCGGTGTGACTTTTGCCCCTGAACCGGAGGTTCAAGGGGGGGCAGTTGTGATGTATCAGGCTTTCCACCAGTGGCGGACATGCACACCAACATCAGCAAACCGTCCCCTGGGTTGGAAATTAGGCTCAAGGAGATCTAAGTCACTATCGAACACAGCAGGGGATACCTGATTCTGACCATGTTGCCGGAGCAGCTCAGTTCAGCTCCGGTTTGTATTTGTCCAGTGCCTTGCCAATTCTGGTGTTCAGCTTGCTGATTCGGGCGCCATATGAATCAAGCTGGCTGCCATCACCGGCACCGGAGTCGATAATTTCGTGCGCCAGGTTAAGCGCTGTCATTACTGCGATTCTGTCGATACCAACGACCTTGCCGCCTTCCCTGATATCGGTCATCTTGTCATTGAGGTACCTGGCTGAAGCCAGCAATGCCTCTTTCTCGTCCTCGGGGCAGGCAACCAGGTATTCCTTGTCCAGGATGTGGACCTTGATTGCTTCATTATCACTCATGCGCCGCTCTCCAGTGCTTTGAGGCGGGTGACGATACCATCAACCCGTGTGCGTACCATGTCGTGTTTTTCCAGCATGTTGGCACGCTCGGTGGCGAGTGATTCCTGCCGGGAGCGCAGGGAACGATTTTCTTTCATCAGGCGGTCAAGAGTGGCAAGCAGGAAGTCAACCTGTTCCTCGAGGCGGGACACTTCCTGATCTATAAACAGGGATTTGGATTTTTTTGTCATGCGGAAATAGTAGTTCAGCTTGATGTGCCCGGTCAATCTATTGCTATCCGGTTACGGCGATATGAACCTATTGCAGGTTCCTGACTGTGCCATAATCTGTAATGTAAACAAGGCAGGTCGCTGGTCTGGCGGTATACAGGTGCGAGGTCGCTGGTGTGGAAAATAGAGAGATACCCGAATACGACGAGCTGGATGCCGCCATGCAGGCCGCTGATGCAGAGTGCGGTGCCGCCGAGAGTCATGGTGTGTTCTCCGGTATGATCTGTGCGTCCGGAAAAGCCGGCCTGGCCGGCTGGCTCACACACCTGCTTGGTGAAGGCAATACGCTGAGTGCGGCGGCGCAGACCGCCGCTGACATGCTGGCAACACTGTATGCGGCAACATTACTCAAGATGAACGATGGTGATATGGGTCTGGCGCTGCTGCTGCCGGATGATAAGCTGCCACTGGCGATACGCAGCCAGGCGCTTGGCGAGTGGTGCCAGGGTTTTCTGTATGGCCTGGCACTGGGTGGCATACGGGATGACAGCAAGAAACCGGAAAGCGTCGCCGAAATCATGCATGACTTTTACGAAATCTCGAATACCCGTTACGATTACGAGACTACCGAGGAAAGTGAGGAAGCCGCCTACGCGGAAATCGTTGAGTATGTTCGCATGAGCGTGTTGCTCTGCCACGAGGAGCTGCAACCGGTGCAGGCGCCACCCCGTTTACAGTAGGTCAATATATCCTGCGGTCAACTGACAAAGACCAGCCACAGACAACAAGGGCCACCATGATCAGCCGGAAAGAATTCACACGCCGCCGCAAGCAATTGATGCGCATGATGGGCAGAAATTCCATTGCCATCATTCCGACTGCCCCGGAGCGCATCCGGAATCGTGACGTTGAATTTCCGTTCCGGGCTGACAGCGACTTTTATTATCTGACCGGTTTTGCCGAGCCCGAGGCTGTTGCCGTGCTGGCGCCGGGCCGCAAGCACGGCGAGTACCTGCTGTTCTGTCGGGAACGTGATCCGAAAATGGAGGCCTGGACCGGACGCCGTGCCGGTACCGAAGGCGCCATACAGGATTACGGTGCCGATGATGCGTTCCCGATCGGCGATATCGATGATATTTTGCCGGGTTTGCTCGAGCACTGTGAACGTGTGTTCTACACAATGGGTAATGATCCGGCATTTGACCGGCGCATCATGGAGTGGGTGAAGCGTATCCGCCAGGGTGACCGTAACGGCATGCGGGCACCGGATGAATTTGTGTCACTTGAACACCTGTTGCATGACATGCGACTGTACAAGAGCCGCTCCGAGATCAGGGTCATGCGTAGTGCGGCAAAAGTTGCCTGTCGTGGCCACCGGCGTGCCATGCAGGTTTGCCGGCCCGGCATATACGAATATGAGATCGAGGCCGAACTGTTATATGAATTT
Organism: Pseudomonadota bacterium; assembly: GCA_039714155.1. GTDB lineage: Bacteria > Pseudomonadota > Gammaproteobacteria > UBA9214 > UBA9214 > SZUA-186. Next base: position 20,594 of record JBDLJX010000009.1, read on the forward strand.
CGCCGTGCCGGCATGGTGCCCGCTTATACCAGTATCGTCGGTGGCGGTGAGAACGGCTGCATCCTGCATTACACGGAGAATGCCTCGGAACTGCAGGAAGGTGACCTGTTGCTGATCGATGCCGGTTCTGAATATGACTGCTATGCTTCGGACGTGACCCGGACATTCCCGGTCAATGGCCGCTTCAGTGCGTTACAGAAGGCGCTCTACGAAGTTGTGCTGGCTGCCCAGCTGGCTGCCATAAAAAAGGTCGTGCCTGGCAACCACTGGAACAGTCCGCATGTAGCTGCGGTCAGAACACTGAGCCGTGGCCTGATCAGGCTTGGCATTCTGAAAGGCAAGTTGGCCGACCTGGTCCGGCAGGAGGCCTATCGCCGGTTCTACATGCATCGCACCGGTCACTGGCTTGGCATGGATGTGCATGATGTCGGTGACTACAAGGTCGGTGGTGAATGGCGTGTCCTTGAGCCTGGTATGGTGATGACCGTGGAGCCCGGGCTGTATATCCCGCCGGGTAGCCGTGGCGTGGCACGCAAGTGGTGGGGCATCGGTATTCGTATCGAGGATGATGTGCTGGTAACGAAAGACGGACATGATGTCCTGAGTGCTGCGGCACCGAAAACGGTTGCCGAAATCGAGTCACTCATGGCCGGCACCGGATGATGCTCATTAGCCAGGCGGTTGGTGTATGGAACATTATGACATCCTGATTGTTGGTGGTGGCATGGTCGGTGCCGGCCTGGTGCAGGCACTGAACGGGCAGGATTTGCGCATTGCCATGGTCGAGTCCGTGCGTTTCGATGTCCGCAACGAGCCGGGCTATGATGACCGTGCGATTGCAGTGGCACAGGGCACACGCCGCATCCTCGATGGCCTGCAGTGTTGGGAACAGATTGCTGCTGACGCCACACCCATACACCAGATCCATGTCTCTGATCGCGGACATTTCAGTTTTACCCGCATGACCCGCGAAGAGGAGGGCCTGCCGGCACTGGGTTACGTGGTGCCGGCGCGGGTGATCGGTCAGGTGCTTGGCGATGCCATAGCGCAGGACGGTGATGTCGATATGTATTGTCCGGCAAGCGTGCGCAGCATTGAGGTCGATGACCGGCATGCGATTGCCGGCATCGAGCAGGACGGTGTCACCACCACGGTGTCGGCGCAACTGGTGGTTGCTGCCGATGGCGCCGATTCGCTTGTACGTGAACAGTTTGGCATCGAGGTCATGACATCCGACTATGGCCAGACCGCCGTAATTACCAATATCACGCCGCAGCTGCCGCACCGGAATATTGCCTACGAACGGTTTACCGGGACCGGGCCACTGGCATTGCTGCCGATGAGTGAGCAGCGTTGTGCGGTAGTCTGGACGCTGGCCCCGGCACAGGCAGATGAAATCATGTCACTGGCCGATGACGAATTCCTCGCCCGGTTGCAGGCGTGTTTCGGTTTCCGGCTGGGACGCCTGCAACGGGTCGGCCGGCGCCAGGCCTGGCCGTTGCGTCTGGTCAAGGCAAAGGTATCCATCCATGAGCGGCTGGCGCTGGTGGGTAATGCGTCCCATACATTGCACCCGATCGCCGGACAGGGTTTTAATCTTGGTGCCCGTGATATCGCCGTGCTGGCCGAGGTCATCGTTGACGCGCTTCGTGGCGGCGAGGATCCGGGTGGTGCCGGGGTGCTGCAGCGTTATGCAGCGTGGCGAGCGGCTGACCATCGCCGGGTGACCGCGTTTACCGATGGCATGGTGCGGCTGTTTACTGTGCCGTTGCCGGCGCTGGCGCCGATCCGTGGTGCCGGCATGCTGGTGCTGGACCTGCTGCCGCCGGTGAAACGCTTGCTGACGCGGATGACCATGGGGCGTGGTGGACGCGTGCCGCGACTGGCGCGGGGCCTGCCGCTGTGATGTCACGGACAACGGCATGGGTTGGGAATCATGGACCGGTTTGACGTTATCATCATCGGTGCTGGCATCACCGGCGCCACACTGGCCTGTGCACTTGGCAGTGAAGGTGTATCAGTGGCGCTGGTTGAGGCACGACAACCGGCGGCCATCGACGGGCAGGAACGCGAGGCGCGCGTGTATGCCATCACCCGTGCCTCGGAGCGGATTTTCCGGGCCTTGTCGGTCTGGGATGGCCTGACTGCATACAGCCACCCGTTTCAGAAAATGCATGTCTGGGATGCCGGCGGCAGCGGCGAAATCGAATTTGATTGCGCCACCATCGCCGAGCCCATGCTCGGGCATACCCTCGAACCGCGACGTATCCAGGCGGCCTTGCTGGACAGCTTGCCGGCGTTGCCGGCGGTTACGCTGTTTTGTCCCGCGGTGTTCAGGGACATTAGCAGCGGCGATCATGCTGCCGTGGTACTGGATGATGACACGCAGCTGGTTGCAGACCTGGTCATTGCCGCCGATGGTGCGCGTTCGCCGGTACGTGAGTGGTTTGGCATACCGGTGCAGGTGCATGATTATCATCAGGCCAGTCTGGTTGCCGTTGTCAGGACGGCGAAACATCATGACGATACCGCCTGGCAGCGTTTTCTGCCGGGCGGGCCGCTGGCATTTCTGCCCATGGCCGAAGGCTGGAGTTCCATTGTCTGGACATTGCCTGAAACGGAAGTCGAGTCCGTGCTGGCACTCGAGCAGGCAGACTTCCATACGGCATTGGCAACGGCATTTGATTGCCGCCTGGGTGACATCCTGGCTTCCGGTCCGCGGGAAACCTGGCCGCTGCGGCGGTTGCATGCCGGGCAATACGTGCGCGAGCAGCTCGCTCTGGTCGGTGATGCGGCACATGCTATCCATCCACTGGCCGGACAGGGTGTCAATCTCGGACTGCTGGATGTCGCGGCCCTGGCAGAGGTCATCCTCACGGCGCGTGCGCAGGGTAAAAACCCGGGCAATCTGGCGGTGTTGCGGCGCTATGAGCGCTGGCGCCGCGGCGATAACCTGATGATGATGTCCGCCATGGATGCCTTTAACCAGCTGTTCAGCAACAGCCAGCCGCCGCTGCGCTGGGCGCGTAACCTTGGTCTTTCCATGATGAATGCTGCCGGGCCAGCCAAGGATTCCCTCATGCGCCACGCCATGGGTCTCGCCGGCGACCTGCCCTTGCTAGCCCGACAGACTTGATCTGACTCAAGTTTTTTTCCATTCCCCACTGTTACGGTAGGATTTCCCAAGCAGCCGGTTTGAAAATAACAATGAGAAGCATTAACATTTATCCGGTTGCAACGGGTCTCACCTGAGACCCTGACCTATATATTAAGAGGAAGGTACCTGTCTCATGATGGAACGTTTGCTCCTTTGGCTGGCGCTGTGCGCCACAAGTCTGCCGTCACTGGCGGCTGATCCCCTGGTCATTTTTTCCGGCCGCAGTGACAAGTTCGTCAAGCCGGTGGTTGAGGCCTTCAGCCGTGATACCGGGGTTGAGGTTGTCCTGCATTCCGCCAAGTCCACCGAATTGCTCAACAAGTTACGGCTGGAGGGTGCGCGTACCGAGGCCGACCTGTTTTTGAGTAACGATGCCGGCAACTTGCAGAAGGGCAGTGACTTTGGTCTGTTCCGGCCACTGCATGAATCGGTCGTTGCTGTCATTGATCCCGGTTTGCGTTCCACCGATAACAGCTGGGTCGGTCTGTCTGCCCGTGCAAGGGTGCTGGTGGTAAATACGGATGACAGCAAAATGGAATTTCTCCACTCGGTGTTCGATCTGGCTGAACCGCGGCTGAAAGGCCGGCTGGCGATTACCAACAGCGCCAATGAAAGTTTCATTGCCGGTACCACGGTATACATGCTGAAGGCCGGCACGGACAAAACCCGGGCCTGGCTTGAAGGCCTGAAAGCCAATGCCGGTGGCCAGGTATATGCCAAGCACAGCAAGATTGTTGCCGACGTTGCGGCCGGCCGCAAATCCGTCGGGCTGGTGAACCACTATTATATTTACCGCCACCTGGACAAACACCCGGATGCACCCATCCGTATCCTGCTGCCGGACCAGGGTGATGACGGCATGGGTGTCGCATGGAATGTGGCCGGTGTCGCCATCAGCAAGTACAGCAAGCACCCGGATGCCGAAAAACTGGTCGAGTACCTGTTGTCGGAACAGGGTCAGCAGTTGTTTGCTGAAGAAAACCGCGAATACCCGACCCGCAAGGGGATTCCGGCAGCTCGTGAAGTCCCGGCTGCCGGCAGTTACAAGGTCGCCAATGTACCGATGGCGGCGCTTGGCGAACAGCGCGATGCCACCCTGGACCTGCTGGATCAGGTGGGTATGCCTTGACCGGCAGACGCTTCAGTCCCGCGCTACCCGCAGTGCTGGTAACGCTGTGTGCAGCCATTCCACTGCTGTTCGTTGTCTATAGCAGCATCCAGCTGCCTGCGGACCGCTGGTCCGTATTGTGGAGTAACCGGCTGCCGGGCCTGTTGTGGAATACCCTGTCACTTGCCGGGCTGGTTGCCATCGGTACCCTGGTACTTGGTATATCCAGTGCCTGGCTGGTCGCACGCCGGAATTTCCCCGGTCGGCGCCTGGCTGTCTGGCTAATGGTGTTGCCACTGGCGATCCCCTCCTATGTATTCGCACACATCTATACGGAGCTGTTCGAACCGGACGGCTGGCTGGGCAGTGCCTGGCAGACTGTCTTTGCCGATGTTATTGCCATACCCGATATCTACAGCATGGGAGGTGCTGCGCTGGTATTAACGCTGGGTGGTTTCTCCTACGTGTACCTGCTGGTGCGGGCATCGCTGCTGTATTCCAGTCGCACCCTGGAAGAGGCGGCGCGTATGCAGGGCGCCAGCCCGACGGAAGTATTCTGGCGCGTCAATCTGCCGCTGCTGCGGCCGGCGATCGCTGCCGGGCTGGCCGTCGTGGTACTGCATGTCCTGAGTGACTTCGGTGCGGTCAGCATGTTGCGTGTTCAGACATTCACCCTGAGTATCTACCTGCAGATGAGTGGCCGTTTCGACTACCAGTCAGCTGCGGGCCTGAGTCTTGTGCTGGTGTTGCTGAGCCTGACTTTTCTGGTGGTGGAACGTTATTTTCGGCGCCGGCAACGTTATTACAGTAGCGGCGTCCTGCATTCGCATGTCGAGTTGCAACAGGCGTCGCTGCGGGAAACACTGCTGGTGTGGGCGTGGCTGGGCCTGATTACGCTGTTTGCCCTGTTGTTGCCACTTGCCTGGATGCTGACATGGACATGGCATGCCATTGAGCACCACATGCTGGATGCGGTGTTCTGGGGCTATGCCGGCAATTCATTGCTGGTATCCGGCCTGGCCGCGACGCTGGCATTGCTGGCGGCGTTGCCGGTTGCGCTGTTGCATGCGCGGCGACACAGCCTGCTGAGCCATACTTGCGTGCAGCTGGCCAGCGTCGGCTTTGTCTTGCCCGGACCGGTTATTGCGCTGGGCTTCCTGACGTTCGTACTGGCCTGGGTCAGCCCCCTGTATGGCGGTCTTGCCTTGCTGGTCATGGCACTGGCATTTCGCTTCCTGCCATTGTCGATTCAATCGCAGGAGGCGGCGCTGCAGCAACTTACGCCGGCCATTGAACAGGCCGGGCGTATGCTGGGTGCCGGGCCGCTGGAGAACTTCCGTCGTGTGGTGTTGCCGATGATTCAGGGGGGCATGGCCACCGCCTGGGTGCTGGTGTTTATCGAAACGCTCAAGGAGTTACCGGCAACGTTGCTGCTGCGGCCAACCGGATTCGATACCTTGCCGGTGCGGATCTGGATCGAGGCCAGCGAGGAGATGCTGGAACTGGCGGCGCCGGCCGCCCTGATGCTGGTGCTGGGAGCCCTGCCGGCAGTATGGATTATGCTGCGTGGCGAACTGCATATGCATCGCCGCAAGCAAAAAACGAAGCAGCCAGAACAGGTTATGCCGGTACCAGCGTGAGGATAATGGTTGCCGGTGTGCCGGTGAAATCTGGCGCTGGCCCCCCGGCAGGAGTATATTATCGCCTCAACGTACTAAGGAGAACGTATGTTAGCCGACATGCTCATCCGTGGGACGCCGTAAATACGTCCCTGCAGGCCTGGCGGCAGCGTCCCTGCTGCCGACACCCACGGATAATCCTGTCGCCTGACTAATGAACTCATTAGTAACTCCGCTGCGGGAGAGGGTCCGTTGCAACCGGACCGCCGAAGGCGCAACTGCCCGGAAACGCTCAGGCAAAAGGACCGTAGTGGAAGTTGACTCTGGAGAGCGGCCGGATCGAGCGGTCCACCGAAGGGGACAGGTCTGTAGTCACACAGACTGAACTCTCTCAGGTTACCGGACAGAGGGGCGACGGCTGGCGTATGCTGCCGTCGCCTTTTTTATTTACAGGGATGTAATGTATGTCGCGAGAGGGCAGGACGCCCGGAGCGACGATTGCTGAAAAAAATGACAAGTGATTAGAACTATGGGCGACAGAACTCCACTTTACGATGAACATATCGCCGCTGGCGGCAAGCTGGTGGATTTTGCCGGCTGGGACATGCCGATCAACTACGGTTCGCAAATCGACGAGCATCACACGGTACGAAAATCCGCCGGTATGTTCGATGTCTCTCACATGACCGTCGTTGATTTGACCGGTGACAACGTGCGTGCCTGTCTGCGCAAGCTGCTGGCGAATGATGTCAATAAACTGAAAGACAGCGGCAAGGCACTGTACAGTTGCATGCTGAATGAGGACGGTGGCGTGATCGACGATCTCATCGTCTATTTCCTGCGGGACGATTTTTTCCGCATGGTGGTCAATGCCGGCACCCGCGACAAGGACCTCGCCTGGCTGACAAGACAGGCGGCAGCCTTTGATGTCACGGTGACCGAACATCCTGAAATGGCCATGATTGCCATCCAGGGTCCGGAGGCGCGCGACAAGGCCATGAGCGTAATGACGACGGATGCACGTGCCGCGGCCGAACCACTGAAACCCTTCTTTGGTGCATTTGCCGGTGACTGGTTCATTGCGCGTACCGGCTATACCGGCGAAGACGGTTTTGAAATCATCCTGCCCGGCGAGGCTGCCCCGGCCTTCTGGCAGAAGCTGCGCGATGCCGGCGTTAAACCGACCGGTCTCGGCGCCAGGGACACATTGCGGCTGGAAGCGGGCATGAACCTGTACGGTTCCGACATGGACGAGTCCATCTCGCCACTGGAGTCAGCGCTGGGCTGGACCGTCGCCTGGGAACCGGCTGACCGCGATTTCATTGGTCGTGCGGCACTGGAGAAACAGCGTGCAGCGGGTGTCAGCAATAAACTCGTTGGCCTGGTGCTGGAAGGCAAGGGCGTGCTGCGCAATCACCAGAAGATCATCACCGGCGATGACGGTGAGGGCGAAGTGACCAGCGGCAGTTTTTCACCGACCTTGCAGCGCGCCATCGCCTTTGCGCGGGTACCGAAGAATACCGGCGAATCGTGTGAAGTCGAGATCCGTGGCAAGCGCCTGCCGGTGCGCATCGTCAAGCCGCCGTTTGTGCGCAACGGCGAAGCGCAGATTGAACTCTAACTTGAATATATGTCAAATCAACAAGCGAGGAAGTCATGAGTAACATTCCTGTTGACCTCAAGTACGCCAAAAGCCACGAATGGATCCGTGTGAACGACGACGGTAGCGTGACCGTCGGTATCTCCGACAGTGCCCAGGACCAGCTCGGTGACATGGTGTTTGTTGAAGTGCCGGAAGTCGGCGCGTCAGTCACGGCTGAAGAGGCCTGTGCCGTGGTCGAGTCGGTCAAGGCCGCATCGGATGTCTATGCGCCGGTCTCGGGAGAGATTGTCGAAGTAAATGAGGGTCTTGGCGATGGCCCGGAAACCGTCAATCAGGACCCCTATGGCGAGGGCTGGATCTTTCGCCTGCAGCCATCGGATGCCGGTCAGCTGGACGGCCTGATGGATGCCGGGGCCTATGGTACCTTTCTGGAGTCCGAGGGTCATTGAGATCGCCTGCCTGTTATCAGTCACTAACCTTGAAGTAAGTCTCATGCCTTTTATTCCGCATACTGAAACTGATATCCGCGACATGCTTGCCACCATCGGGGCGGGCGATATTGAAGACCTGTTTGACGAGGTCCCGGCCAGCCTGCGCATGGGTGAAATGAGTGGTGTGCCGCAAGGCCTTGGCGAACAGGAAATCGGTCGCCTGATGATGGAGCGTGCTGAACAGGATGGCCGTCCGCTGTGTTTCATGGGCGCCGGCGCCTACGATCATCACATCCCGGCAGCCGTCTGGCAGATCACCACGCGTGGCGAGTTCTATACCGCCTATACACCGTACCAGGCCGAGGCCAGCCAGGGTACGTTGCAACTGCTGTACGAGTTCCAGACCATGATGGCCGGCCTGACAGCGATGGATGTGTCGAATACTTCATTGTATGACGGCGCCTCCGGCCTGGCCGAGGCGGCCCTGATGGCGGTGCGTGCCAACCGCAAGTCAAAGTCACGCCGGATTCTGGTGCCAGCCACGGTGCACCCGGCCTACCGCAAGACCGCCCGGACGATCGTCAGGAACCAGGGTATCGAACTGGTCGAGGTGCCGTATTGCAGTGATGGCGGCAATACCGTGCCGGACTCGCTGAAACATTTCGAAGGTGAAGATATTGCGGCGTTGGTGATCCAGCAGCCGAACTTTTTCGGTATGCTGGAAGAAGTCGATGCATTGACCGACTGGGCGCACACGCAGGGTGCACTGGTTATCGCGGTCTGCAACCCGGTCTCGCTGGCCTTGCTGAAACCGCCGGGTGAATGGGGCAGCGACGGCGCCGATATCGCCTGTGGTGAAGGCCAGCCGCTGGGCATACCGTTATCATCGGGTGGCCCGTATTTCGGCTACATGTGCTGCAAACAGGCACTGGTGCGCCAGATGCCGGGCCGCATTGTCGGTCGCACCGTCGATGTTGATGGACGTGATGGCTACACACTGACACTGCAGGCGCGTGAACAGCACATCCGCCGTTCCAGGGCGACATCGAATATCTGCACCAACCAGGGCCTGCTGGTGACTGCTGCTACCATCCATATGAGCCTGCTGGGTGCGGAAGGACTGGCACAGGTGGCGCGGACCTGTCATGCAAATACCGCGAAGCTGGTGGAGAAGCTGATCGCCAACGGTTATGTCGAACCGTTGTTCAACCGGCCGTGTTTCCATGAAACCGTGCTGCGCTTCAAGTTGCCGCTGGCCGATGTACTGCGGCCGCTGCATGCCCATAACCTGGTGCCGGGCTACGATTTGTCACAGGACTATGCGGAACTCGAGAACTGTCTGCTGGTATGTGCGACCGAGATGCGCACCGAGGCGGACATGGATACCTATGCCAACCACCTGGGCCGGATTATCAATTCGCAGACCACGGCAAGTTGCCCGGTCAAACCGAAGCTGGCCTGATTGATTACAACAATGAGGAGAAAACCATGGCAACCGTAATATTGCAGGGCAATGTATGTAATACCAACGGCGATCTGCCTGCAGTGGGGAGTCAAGCGCCTGATTTCAGGCTGGCAGCAGCCGACCTGGCCGACAAGGGCCTGGCAGATTTTGCCGGCAAGAAGCTGTTGCTCAACATCGTACCGAGTCTTGATACCCCCGTCTGTGCTACCTCCACGAAAAAATTCGATGACCTGATCGAGGGGCACAATGATGCAGTCGTCCTGATTGTTTCCGCCGACCTGCCGTTTGCGCAGGAGCGTTTTTGCCAGGCGGAAAATACGCCCAGGGTCACTACCCTGTCCATGATGCGCAGCCGGAATTTTGCCAAGGACTATGGTGTGTTGATGACCGACGGCCCGCTGGCCGGTATCACGGCCCGGGCAGTGGTGGTGCTCGATGAAGGCAACAGGGTTGTTTATACCGAACTGGTCCCCGATATCACCGACGAGCCGAACTACGATGCGGCAATGGCCGCGTTGTAAACAGCGTAGCCCGGATGAAGGCCGGAGGCCGGAATCGGGGGAAAGCTCAACGTTATCCCCGGATTCCGCTGCGCTCCATCCGGGCTACCGTTAATCTTCTGGATGTAATGAAAATATGCTGATTTTTGAACATTCCCGTCCCGGCCGCCGTGCCCGGGCCCAGGCGCCGGCCATGACCGATGCCACGGATTTGCCAGCAGACATGCTACGCAAGACGCCGCCGCTGATGCCGGAGGTTTCCGAAATGCAGGCGGTGCGGCACTATACCCGGCTGTCGCAGAAGAACTTTTCCATCGACACGCAGTTCTATCCACTGGGTTCGTGCACCATGAAGTACAACCCGCGTGCCTGCAACAGCATGGCCATGCTGCCCGGTCTGCTGGCACGTCACCCGTATGCACCGGTGCAGATGGGGCAGGGCTTTCTTGCCTGCATGCATGAGCTGCAGGAGATGCTCAAGGAAGTCACTGGCATGCCGGCCGTGTCGCTGACGCCGGCGGCCGGTGCGCAGGGCGAGTTTACCGGCGTTGCCATGATTCGTGCCTACCACGATGTCAACGGCGACATGGAACGCGACGAGATCCTGGTACCGGACGCGGCTCATGGTACCAACCCGGCCACGGCAACCATGTGCGGTTACCAGGTCCACGAGATCCCGACCGGCAAGGATGGTGATGTCGATATCGAGGCGTTGAAGGAAGCTGTGGGGCCACACACGGCCGGCATCATGCTGACCAATCCGTCAACACTGGGTGTGTTCGATCGCAAGATCGAGGAAATCGCTGACATCATTCATGCGGCCGGCGGCCTGCTGTATTACGACGGCGCCAACCTCAATGCTATCCTTGGCAAGGTGCGCCCGGGTGACATGGGCTTTGATGTCATTCACATGAATCTGCACAAGACGTTCTCGACACCGCATGGCGGCGGCGGTCCGGGTGCCGGACCGGTTGGTGTCAGCAAGCGCCTGGAACCGTTCCTGCCGGTGCCGATCGTCGGTTTCGACGGTGACGAGTACTACTGGATTACCGAGGCAACCCGACCGCAAAGTATCGGTCATCTGTCGGCCTTCATGGGCAATGCCGGCGTGTTGCTGCGCGCCTACGTCTATGCGCGCATGCTGGGCCGTGAGGGCATGATTCGCGTTGCGGATTTCGCGACCCTGAATGCCAACTACCTGATGGCGCGACTCAGTGCCGCCGGTTTTGATGTTGCCTTCCCCGGTCGACGCGCGACGCACGAGTTCATCGTTACCCTGAAGCGCCAGAAGGACGAGCTGGGCGTTAGCGCCATGGACTTCGCCAAGCGGCTGCTGGATTACAACATGCATGCACCGACCACCTATTTTCCGCTGCTGGTGCCGGAATGCCTGCTGATCGAGCCGACCGAGACCGAGAGCAAGGAAGACCTGGATGCCTTTGTCGATGCCATGATCAGCATCAAGCAGGAGGCCGAGACCAATGCCGAACTGCTGCACGAGGCACCGCATACCCAGCCGGTGCGCCGGCTGGACGAGGTGCGTGCTGCCAAGCAACTCGACCTTGTCTGGTCGGGGACCGTGTCGTAGCGAGCCATAGCCCGGATGCAGGCCGCAGGTTGTAATCCTGGCCATGCTGAATCGTTCCCCCGGACTTCGCTGCACTCCATCCGGGCCACAATGACATTCCTGTAACAGGAGATAATCTGCTTATGTCTGCTCTTATTTGTGGATCATTCGCCTACGACACCATCATGGTGTTCAAGGATCGGTTCAAGAACCATATTCTGCCGGACAAGGTGCATATCCTGAACGTCGCCTTCCATGTACCGGAGATGCGCCGCGAGTTTGGTGGTTGTGCCGGCAACATTGCCTACAATCTGAAACTGCTCGGCGGTGACCCTGTGCCGATGGGGGCGGTGGGTACGGACTTCGGGCCGTATGCCGAGTGGATGGATTACAATGGTATTAACCGCAGCCATGTGACGCCACTGGAAGGCCATTATACGGCACAGGCCTTCATTACCACCGACCTGGATGATAACCAGATTACCGCGTTTCACCCGGGCGCCATGGATGAGGCGCATTGCAACGCGATTACATCGGCGAACGGCATTACCCTGGGTATGGTATCGCCCGATGGTCGCCAGGCCATGATCGATCACGCGGAGCAGTTTGTAGAGGCCGGGATTCCGTTTGTGTTTGATCCGGGTCAGGGGCTACCGCTGTTTGGCGGTGAGGACCTGAAACGTTTTATTGACCAGGCCACCTGGGTGTGTGTCAATGACTACGAGTCACAATTGCTGCAGGAACGCACCGGGCTGTCCCCGCATGAAATCGCCGGGCAGGTCGATGCGCTGATTGTTACCCTGGGTGCGGAAGGCTCGCACATTTACACAGATAAACAGCGCATCGAAATCCCGCCGGCGAAGGCGCGTGATGTGGTCGATCCGACCGGCTGTGGCGATGCCTACCGTGGCGGCCTGTTGTATGCGCTGCTGAACGGCCTCGACTGGGAAACCACCGGGCGCATTGCTGCATTAATGGGCGCCATCAAGGTCGAACAGCATGGTACCCAGAACCACAGCTTTGATGCCGGGACCTTCAGGGAACGCTATCAGCAAAGCTTTTCAACCAGTCTCGACTAGCGCTGATAGGTGGCAGGTTCGGGGAGTGATACATGAAAATACCTAAAAAGGCTGTGACTGCGTTGCCTGTGCTGGCGATGCTGTTTTCACTGAACCATGTAATGGCGACGGACCAGGAAGTCGAGAAAGCGATTTTCCTGTTTCAGGATGATGACGACACCCTGACGGCCAGCAATGCCCAGTCCGGCCAGTTCTTCAAACTGGTTCTGAGTGCCAAGGAAAAGGTGCAGCAGCAGTATGTTGCCAATGGCGTGGCCATTGTTATCACCAACCAGCGTTTTGCCGGTGTTGGTACCTTCAGTGGCGGCTGGAATAGCGTACGACGTATAGCCGGCGAGAAACTCATCAGTGCGGATGTGCAGGACCTCTCCGCCATGCTGGTGACTTCCGATCGCCTGCTGACCTACTACGGCCGTTCCGGCGCCTGGTCGCAGACCAGACGCTGAACGTCTTGCGGCCAGTCAGGGTCTAAATTTCCTGTTACTAATGAGTTCATTAGTTAGGCGACATGGTTATCCGTGGGTGTTGGCAGCAGGGACGCTGCCGCCAAGCGTACGACATACAGGGATGTATAAGTGTCGCGTGAGGCAGGATGCCGGAAGCGACCAGGGACGTATTCACGGCGTCCCACGGATGAGCATGTCGGCTAACTTACGTTCTCCTTAGTAACAGTCGTTTCAATCTGTTGGTGACATTCCCCGGAGAGTGCCGGCATGAGTGATACTGTTTCCATGGAAGCCCGTATCCAGGCCTTTGGTAGCCGTCTGCTGGAAACGGCCGGAAAGGTGGATACCGGTCGCCGTATCGCCTGGCTCGATACCCTTGTTAGCCGTGCCATTGCCGACCCCGACTTCCGTGTCCAGGCCCTGCACTTCATCGACGTTCTGCCTGCCCTGTCTGACGATGCCGAGCTTGTTGCCCACCTGCAGGAATATTTTGGCAATACTGAACTGCCCTGGCCGGCCATCAGCGATTGGGGTTTGCAGCACAGTGATGCGCCATGGGCCGTGCATATTGCGGCACCACTGGTGCGTGCCACGCTGCGCGGCCTGTCGCGGCGCTTTATGGGTGGCAGCAACAACCGGCAGGCACTGGCCACTATTACCCGCCTGCGTGACCGGGGCATGGATTACACCCTGGACCTGCTGGGTGAGGCCGTTGTCAGCGAGCGCGAGGCCGATACCTATCAGCAGGCCTATCTCGACCTGCTGACCGGCCTTGGCAGGGCCGGTGACGTGGATGATGAATGCCACCGTCCCAACGTGTCGTTGAAGCTGTCCTCACTGTATTCACAGATCGATGCGCTGGACCCGGATGCCAGTATCGCCGGCATTGCCGCACGCCTGCGGCCGATCCTGGCTGCGGCAAGGACGGTGAATGCGCATGTCACCATCGACATGGAGCAGTATGAATTCCGCCACATCGTGCTGCAGTGCTTCATGACGGTATTGATGGAAGCGGAATTTCACGACTGGCCGCATGTTGGCATCGCCATACAGACTTACCTGCGCGAGGCGCGGGATGATCTGCAGTTGCTGATCGACTGGGCCGGGGAGCGGGGCGTGCCGGTACAGCTGCGGCTGGTGCGGGGGGCCTACTGGGACTACGAGACCGTGATTGCGCATCAGCGTGGCTGGCAGGTACCGGTGTGGGAACACAAAGCGCAGACGGATGCCTGTTTTGAAGATTGCCTGGACCTGCTGTTTGCCTGTCACCGTACCGTGTCGGTGGCCGTGGCGACGCACAATGTGCGCAGCCTGGCAACGACCATGGCCGTGGCGGAACAGTACAACCTGTCCGCCGGCGATTTTGAATTCCAGATGCTCTACGGCATGGCGGACGATCTGAAGCAGACACTCGTTGACATGGGCTACCGCCTGCGGGTCTATGTCCCCTATGGCGAGACCCTGCCGGGCATGGCCTACCTGGTGCGGCGGCTGCTGGAGAACACCTCCGGGCAGACCATCCTTGATACCGGCATGGTGTCCACCACACCGGGCGAAGTGTTACTCGAGAAACCTGTACCGGTCATACCGGATCAGGTTCCAGCGCCGGAACCCGGTTTCTGCAACCTGGCGGTGCATCGTTTTATCAAGGAGGGGGAGCGGGATTGCATGCACGCCGCAATCCGTACCGTCAGGCAGCAGCTCGGGCAGACGTACCCGCTTATCATCGGCGGTGAGGCGGTCGATGGGACGGGCTCAATCACTTCCACCAACCCGGCCCTGCCAGGCGAGGTTATCGGTACCGTGGCCGCCGCCAGTCAGGCGCAGGCTGAACAGGCGCTGGCTGCAGCACAGCAGGCCTTCCCGGACTGGAGCCGGCTGGCCGTGAGCGAGCGGGCCGGGATGTTGCACAGGATTGCAGATGGACTGACGGCAGAGCGGGATGTTTTTGCTGCCTGGCAGGTGCTGGAGGCCGGCAAGCACTGGCGCGAGGCCGATGCCGACGTTTGTGAAGCCATCGATTTTCTCAATTACTATGCCGGTGAAGCGGAACGGCTTGCCGAAGGCCGGGTGGTTGAACTGAGTGGCGAGCACAACCGGCTGGCGTACCGGCCGAAGGGTGTCGGTCTGGTCATCACTCCATGGAATTTCCCGCTGGCTATTCTGACCGGTATGTTGTCGGCCACGATGGTGACCGGCAATACTGCCATACTGAAACCGTCCTCGCTGACGCCGGTTATTGCCGCACGTTTTATGGCATTACTCATTGAGGCAGGCCTGCCGCCGGGTGTGGTCAATTTTCTGCCAGGCGCCGGCAGCGTGGTCGGTGCCAGCCTGGCGGCACATCCGGATGTGCATCTCATTGCATTCACCGGCTCGCGCGATGTCGGTACCCGTCTGATAGCAAGCGGGGCACAGGTACAGGAAGGCCAAACACACATCAAGCGTGTCATCGCGGAAATGGGCGGCAAGAACGCCATTATTATCGACACTGACGCCGACCTGGATGATGCCATCCCCGGTGTGGTGCAGTCGGCGTTCGGGTTTCAGGGACAGAAGTGCAGTGCGGCCTCGCGTGTGATCGTCTGTGGTGATGTGCATGATGTGTTTGTCGAGCGCCTGTGCGAGGCCACGGCCAGTATCCGCATTGGCGATCCGCAGGAACCGGGTAATCGCATGGGGCCGGTGATCGATGCGGTGGCACGGCAACGGATCCAGGCGGTGATCGAGGCAGGCCAGCAGACGGCCCGGCTTGTCAGCAAGCTGCGTGATGATCTGCCGGACGAGGGCCATTACCTGTCACCGGCGATCTTTACCGATGTCGACCCGCTGGATCCACTGGCACAGGAAGAAATATTCGGGCCGGTGATTGCGGTGATACGGACCGATGATTTTGAACAGGCATTGCAGATTGCCAACAGTACGACATACGCCTTGACCGGCGGCGTCTATTCACGTCGGCCGGCCCATCTCGCGCGTGCACGCGAGGCGTTACAGGCCGGCAACCTGTACCTCAACCGCGCGATTACCGGCGCACTGGTTCAGCGCCAGCCATTTGGTGGTTTCAGGCTCAGCGGCATCGGCAGCAAGGCCGGCGGGCCGGATTACCTGCAGCAGTTTATGGATCCGGTGTGCGTGACCGAGAATACCCTGCGCCGCGGGTTTGCCCCCGAGGTCAGCGAGAATAGCTGATGCACTGGGCGGACTGGCATGTTCCGATATCCCGGGGTGATGTCACCCTGCGCGAGGGGCTGGCAGGCCTGGCCGATGTCGGTGCGCGCCAGCAGGAGATTCCACGGATTGTCCGCTTGCTGGAGAACCCGAAATATTCCCTGCCGGGTATTACCCTGTTTCATGGCGCCGTCGATCTCGAGGCGCACGACCGCATTCATATCCTGCTGGGCCGTGGCCTGTTGACGGAAGACGAGGCCTTTACCATCGGTTTTACCATGGGCAGTACCAAGCGCGTTCGTCGCAGTGAGGAATGGCTGTTTGGAGTGTTGGCACGGCGGGTCTACCCGCCGCCCTATACCTTTGATGACAACGCCGTGCGCATCTTTAATGATGCGGTGCGACTTGGCGGTATTTCCGGCTGTCAGCCGCTCAACCGGATTGTATATGATCAATACCTGGATCTGCCGTTACATCACGTCCGTGAGCGGATCGGGCTGGAAGTCGATTTGCTGACTGCCTGCTACCGCATCGAAAAGGCGCGCTATCCGGATGCACCGGCCTGTCAACGCTTGCTGGATTGAATAAACGGGTTATCAGGGGCAAACAGTGATCACGGTCACAGTTTGTCAACGCCACACTCAATACATTGGTAGCAGGTTCCGACTTCCTGTCTGTGCCTGGGTTCAGGTTATCCTTAACAAGGGTGGTCACAATGGAAACAAGAAGAAAACTGCTGGCGGCATTGGTATTGGGTGGTTGTTTTGCAGTATCTGCCAGTGTCAATGCAGGTGCGCGGTATTACGGTCCGGGGGCGCCGGCGAAGGTTGCAGACCTTCCGGTTGGTGAGTTTCGTGAAGCCCTGAATACCTTGCCTGACGAGACAGGGCAACGTGCCCTGCAATGGCTGCAGGCCATCGAATTTACCGAACTCGACCTCAACTCCATGCGGGTCGATCCCCAGGGGGGTATCTATTATGCCGATCGTTTTGTCGGCGGCACGTCCGCACGAAACCGGTCTGGCGTTGAAGTTCGCAAACACGGCCACACGGCATCGTCAGTGCTGAAGCTGCACAGCCGACCCGGTGCGGCCTGGCGTATTTATCTCGATGTTGACGGTGCAGAAATTACCGACACTGTCTGGAATGCCAGCAGCGGGGCAGCTACCTTGCAGGTGACACCGTATGACAGCGATGGCAAACCAGGCCGTCTCAGTCCGGCGGAGGTCAGCGAGATACATGAGATCTGGCAGCGGGTAGCGGAAGACTTCGCACCATTCGAAGTGGACGTGACCACGGAAGATCCTGGCAAACGCGGGCCGAAGACCGGCTGGATCCTGGTAACGCACAGTACGGCAGGCAAGACCGGTCTGCCGGAAGCACAAGCGGGTGGCGTCAGTTATATCAATACCCTCGGTTCCGGCATCACCTCGTACTACGCGCCGGCATTTGTCTATTACAACAACCTCGGATCGGTCGCGGCCGTTGCCGAGGCGGCCAGTCATGGCATGGGACATCTTGCCGGCCTCAGTCATGATGTGGCAGGGACGGGGACCAATGTTGCCTGGGCGCCGATCATGGGACTCAATCACAGCAGCAACATGAGTCAGTGGAGCAAGGGCGACTACCGGGGTGCGTTCAACCCGCAGGACGATGTCGCCATTCTGACCGGCCGTATGGGGCTGCGGGGTGATGATCATGATGACAGCCGCTATGACACGGGGACCTTGCTGATCACCGATGCGCGCGGCCATATCACGGCTGCTGCCAAGGCTGCCGCCAACAGGGGTGTTATCGAGGACCGTGACGATGTCGATGTGTTTTACTTCACCTCGGGTGCTGGCACGGTCGATATCACCGTGGCGCCGGTTGGCAGGAAAAACGGCGCCAACCTCGATATCCAGGTAGCACTCTATGCTGCCGGTGGCAAACGGCTGGCACGACAGAACGCCGGCAATGACGTGGCCGTGAGACTGCGGAAACGGGTGCCGGCCGGGCGTTATAAATTCGAGGTAACCGGTGTTGGCGGAAATTCACTGCCGCATTCCGATTACGGCAGTCTCGGCCAGTACGCGATATCGGGTTCATTGCCGGTTAATCATCGCAAGACGGCCAGTGCCGGAAGCGGTGGCTGAGGCAGGTTCTATTTCTTGACGTGCTTCAGGTAACCTGGACTATCAATCAGTTCTGATGTGATGGCGTCACCGCTGAGGGTGAATGTACCGCCACCGCCGGCGACAACCAGTGTGCAACCCACATCACCACGCCAGTTGATCGGCAAGGAGACATGGTTGCGGTATGTGTAGACGTTGTCGATAAAGTCGCCGCTGCCAAGTTCGCAGGGGCAGTCGGGAAGCTCACCGCTAATTTTACAGTTGCTGATGGTGATATTGACGGCCTGGGTCCAGAGACTGTCCTCGAACGCGCCTTCCATCTCCTGCAGCAGAAAGACTTTGGAAAAGTACAGGGTGACGTCGTCACCTTCATGTTCGATACGTTGCAGTTGTGCCTCGGGGACCTGTAATTGCCTTGTGATATCGCTCATGGGTCTGTTTTCATCAGTTTGTCGAATTCGGTTTTGTCTGTAACCGGCGCCTGGCAGGACAGGCCTTCGCACAGGTAAGCGGTCACGTCTGCCAGTGGCTTGCGTTCGGCGAGTACGCCGGCCAGTGCCGTTGCATCTGCCGGAATGGAAAATACCAGCCGGCGCGGGGCATAGGCCCGGTCGAGCGGGGCACGCCATGATTGCATGGCATCGACGTCGCCGCGCAGTACGATCGTCTGGCCGGGCGCAAAGGATTCTTCCAGCGCCAGCAGCAGGCTGGTATGCCCGTAGGGCGTGTCCTCAATACTTGGCCAGAGTGCCTGCAGGGTTTTCCCGGCTGCCTCGAGGTAACGGCTGTCGCCAAGCAGGTGGCCAAGACGTGCCAGCACCTTGGCAGCAATGCCATTGCCGGATGGTGTCGCATCATCGTGGTTCGGTTTTGGCCGCTGGATCAGTTGTTCATGGTCATCGGAGGTAAAGAAGAAACCGCCGGCATCATCCTGGAAATGTGCCAGTAGCACCTCGGCCAGTTCGATGGCAAAGGCCAGGTCACGGTCGCGCCAGCGTGCCTGCAGCAGTTCCAGCAGGGCATCGACGAGATAGACATGATCATCGAGATAGGCATTCAGGTGGGCGCGGCCATCCTTGTACGTCGCCAGCAAGCGGCCATCCCGCCACAGTGTATCGTGTATGAAATCAACGGCACGTACGGCGGAGTCAGTCCAGTCCGGCCGGTCGAGCAGGCGACCGGCCATGGCCATGCCGCGGATCATGAGGCCGTTCCACGAGGTCAGCACCTTGTCATCGCGGCCAGGCCGGACACGTTGCTCACGGCTGGTGAAAAGCCGGTCGCAGGCACTGTCGATGCGTGTATTGACTGTTTCGATGTCCAGCGAGAAGTCATCGGCCAGTTGTTCGCGGCTCACGTAGGTATGCAGATGCCATTTGCCCTCGAAATTGGCGGGTTTGTCGAGGCCGAAGTGGCGTGCAAACAGGCGGTACTCGTCGTCATCCAGCAATACCTGTACCGCAGCCGGCGTCCAGACATAGAACCTGCCTTCCTCGCCCTCCGAGTCGGCGTCCTGGCTTGAATAGTAGCCACCGCTGTCCGACTGCATCTCGCGCATGCTCCAGGCAGCGGTCTGTTCACAGGTGCGTCTGAACAGGGTGCTGCCGGTAATGACGCAGGCCTCGGCGTACAGTGCCAGCAGGGCGCCATTGTCATACAGCATTTTCTCGAAATGCGGGATCATCCAGCGGTCATCAACCGAATAGCGGCAGAAGCCACCACCAAGATGGTCGTAGAGTCCGCCCTGTGCCATCTTCTCAAGTGTGAAAATGGCCATGTGCAGGGCGCGCTGGTCCGCCATGCCCGTCTGTTCAGTGCCGGCCCAGTGCCGCAGCAGGCGTTCGATATTGGTCGGGTGCGGAAACTTCGGCGCACTGCCAAAACCACCGAGGCCTTCATCGAAGTTCTGTTCCAGCTGCTGCCGCACCACATCCAGCGGCTGGCTGTTGATCATGGCGGCATGACTGCCACTGTTGCTGATGGCGGCCAGTGCATTCACCAGCGAGGTGTTCTGCTTGCGGATGTCATCCCCGTGTTCATCCAGGAAGGCGACAATACGCTGCATCAGGTCCTGAAACGACGGCATGCCGTGTCGGGGTTCATTCGGAAAGTAGGTGCCGGCAAAGAACGGCACGTGGTCATCCGGCGTCAGGAAGACCGTCAGTGGCCAGCCACCATTGCGCCGGGTCAGCAGCGAGTGCGAGGTCTGGTAGATCTTGTCGAGGTCCGGCCGCTCCTCACGATCAACCTTGATGTTGACAAACAGCCGGTTCATGAGCTCGGCCGTTGCCGGGTCCTCGAAGGATTCGTGTGCCATGACGTGGCACCAGTGACAGGCGGAATAGCCGATCGACAGCAGGATCGGCTTGTTCTCGCCGCGGGCCTTTTCCAGCGCCGCCGGTCCCCACGGGTACCAGTCCACCGGGTTGTGTGCATGCTGCAGCAGGTACGGGCTGGTCTCGTTGATCAGTTGATTGCTGAAGTCCTGCGGGTCATTCATGGTCTTTTAGGCACACAAGTCCGGGAGCGTAGTACTATAACCAAAACGCCCGTGAACTGCCTCCGCAGATACGCTATACACACTTCATCTATAAGGTAATCAGTGGATCTGGCCATCGTCATACCGGTACTGAATGAAGCGGACAATATTGCACCGCTGCTGGCTGAGATCGACGCCACGCTGGCGGCTGAAGGCGGTTACGAAATGATCGTCGTTGATGATGGCAGCACCGATGCAACTGCTGCGGTGCTGGACGATTGCAGCGGACGTTACCCGCAGTTGCAGGTTATCCGGCATGCCGGCCGCCGTGGCCAGTCGGCCGCGATTGTCAGTGGAGTGCTTGCCGCGCGCGCCAGCCTGATTGCAACACTGGACGGGGATGGCCAGAATGACCCGGCCGATATCAAGCGCCTGTACGATACGCTCCGGCAGGCCGCCGCAACGGTGTGGCTGGCCAATGGTTACCGCAGGCAGCGTCGTGACAGCTGGCTGCGGCGACTGTCGTCACGCGTTGCCAATGCCGTGCGCGGCTTCGTGCTGGGTGATCATACCCCGGATACCGGCTGCGGGCTGAAGGTGTTCCGGCGCGATCGCTTTCTTGGGCTGCCACGTTTTGATCACATGCACCGGTTCCTGCCGGCACTGCTACAGGCACAGGGCGGCGAGGTGGTGTCCATCGAAGTCAAGCACCGCGAACGTAGCCGCGGACAGTCAAAGTACGGTGTGCATAACCGTTTATGGGTCGGTCTCGTCGACCTGTTCGGAGTGCTCTGGTTGCGGCGGCGTGCCATACGACCGGTTATCGAGAAAGAGGAGGAGTAGATGCAGAGTGCAATCTGGCTGGTCATCGGCTTTGCCGGGCAGGCGCTGTTTTCCATGCGCTTTCTGATTCAGTGGTGGGCGAGTGAGCGACAGAAACGCAGTGTTATCCCGGTGGCGTTCTGGTTTTTCAGTCTGGCCGGAGGAGTGACGCTGCTCAGTTATGCCCTCTATCGTCAGGACCCGGTGTTTATCGTCGGCCAGGCGGGCGGACTGCTTATCTATTCACGCAACCTGTATTTCATTTACCGCAATCGCACCGGTGATAACGGGACGGCCGCAACATAATGAACTTGCGTGCAGGTTCCGGCGCCGCCTTGCTGTTGCCATGGCTTGTGCTGTTGCTGCTGACGCTGTTGCTGCGACCGCTGCTGCCGGTAGATGAAACCCGTTATCTCGGCGTTGCCTGGGAGATGTGGCAGCGCGGTGACTTCCTCGTGCCGTTCCTGAACGGCGAACCCTACAGCCACAAGCCGCCGCTGTACTTCTGGCTGATTCACGCCGGCTGGTGGCTGTTCGGTGTCAACGAATGGTGGCCGCGCAGTGTTGCCGCGCTGGTCTCGCTGGCGTCATTGCTGGCGGTGTCGCGGCTTGCCGGCCTGCTCTGGCCGAAAGACCATGTCACTCGTGGCATGGTGCCATGGGTGCTGTTTGGCTGCGTGTTCTGGACGGCATTTTACCCCTGGGTGCAGATTGACATGCTGCTGGTGCTGTTCACGCTGGTCGGCATGATCGGCATCGTGCAGGCGGCACTGGGCAGGCCATCCGGCTGGTTGCTGACCGGCCTGGGTATCGGCCTGGGCGTGTTGTCCAAGGGTCCGGTTATTCTGTTGCATGTCCTGCCGGTGGCGCTGCTGGCGCCAGTGTGGATCGACAGACGGGCCGGCCAGTCCTGGCTGGCCTGGTATGGTGGCGTGGCTGTCAGTGTCATCACCGGCGCGGCCATTGCACTGGCCTGGGCACTGCCGGCAGCCGAAGTCGGTGGTGAAGCCTACCGACAGGCAATCCTGTGGGGACAGACGGCCGACCGCATGGTGAACGCATTTGCACATGCGCACCCCTGGTGGTGGTACTTGCCATGGCTGCCGTTACTGGCCGCACCGTGGGTGCTGTTACCGTGGCTGTGGCGTTACCTGTTCATACGTCCACAGGATGCCGGCGTGCGCTTCTGCATGAGCTGGCTGCTGGCTACGCTGTTGCTGGTCAGCCTGATCAGTGGCAAACAGGCCAAGTACCTGTTGCCGCTGTTACCGGTGCTGGCATTGCTGATCACGCATGCCTTGATGCATATGCAACATACCGTGGTTTCGCAGCGGCCCTGGTTGCTTGCAGCGGTGTTACTGATCTGCGGTGTGTCGCTGGCCGTGTTGCCCGGTGGTGCTGACACCGCGACGTGGCTGACAGGGATCAGTCCGTTGTGGGGCGTATTGTTAAGTGTATTGGCTATCACCCTGTTGTTGCTGCGTAATGTGCCGGTAACCCGCTACGTGCGGCTGATCACGTTGTTGTCAGTCGTCGTCATTGCCATGGTGCAACTTGCGGTATTTGCACCGGCGCGGCCGGCCTATGATCTGCAGGAGGCCAGTCGCATCATTGCCAGGGCGCAGGCAGATGACAGACCGGTGGCCAATCTCGGCAAGTACCATGGACAATTTCATTTTTATGGTCGTCTGCAGCAGCCGCTTGCATCGCTGACGCGCGCGGCTGCCCGTGAATGGGGCAGGGATAACCCGCAGGGCTATCTGGTGGTGTATTACGCTGGCGAGGCACCGTCGCATGCCGAGGCGGTCTATGCACAGCTCTACCGTGGCGGCAGCCTGGTGATCCGGGAAGGCCGGACCGTCAGTGCCGATGCGGAAGTCTTGCCCTGATTGCTGCTACAATCCGCGCTGCATATCGGGCCACGGCCGGACGCTGCAGGGCCGGTTGAATTCCTGATTCGATTATTAACCAGATAAGCTGACTCATTGTTTATTAATTCTAATAGCACATGCTGACATATCCGGACATTGACCCTGTCGCCGTTGCCTTTGGGCCGTTCGAGGTACACTGGTACGGCCTGATGTACCTGGTTGCCTTTGTCGCCGGCTGGTGGCTGGGGCTTGTGCGTACCCGGCGCGAGGGGGGTAGCTGGCGCGCAAGGGAGATCAGCGACCTGGTGTTTTATTTTGCGCTGGGTGCGGTCCTGGGTGGCCGCATTGGCTATACGCTGGCTTACAACTTCAGTGGCTTTCTTGCCGACCCGCTGGTCATCATTCGCATCTGGCAGGGCGGCATGTCGTACCACGGTGGCATGGTCGGTGTGTTTGTTGCGATGTGGCTGTATGGCCGACATACACAACGGACGTTTTTCCAGGTAACGGACTTTCTTGCACCGCTGGTCCCCATCGGTCTTGGCGCCGGACGTCTTGGTAATTTTATCAATGGCGAGTTATGGGGTCGGCCTACTGATTTACCGTGGGGCATGGTGTTCCCCTGGGTCGATGCAATGCCACGGCATCCATCGATGCTGTACGAGCTGTTTCTCGAAGGCTTCCTGTTTTTTATTATCCTGTGGCTGTTCTCCAGCAAGCCACGACCGACCATGGCGGTGTCGGGACTGTACCTGCTGTGTTACGGCATGTTCCGTTTCGGTGTCGAATTCGTGCGTGAGCCGGATGCACACATCGGCTATCTTGCCCTGGACTGGCTGACCATGGGCCACTTGCTGACCCTGCCGATGATTGCGTTCGGAATTGCGTTCATGGTTTATGCCTATCGTCGCAAGGACGGGGCAGTGAGCTGGTAATCAGGAGAGCCTGAATGCAATGAAACAATACCTTGATCTGATGCGACATGTGCGTGACCACGGTACCCGCAAGGAAGACCGTACCGGCACCGGCACAGTCAGTGTCTTCGGCTACCAGATGCGCTTTGATTTGTCTGCAGGTTTCCCGCTGGTGACCACCAAGAAATGTCACCTGCGGTCCATTATCCACGAACTGCTGTGGTTTCTGCGGGGCGACACCAATATCGCCTACCTGCACGACAACAATGTCACCATCTGGGACGAATGGGCCGATGACAACGGTGAGCTCGGTCCGGTATACGGCTCGCAGTGGCGCTCCTGGCCGGCAGCGGATGGTCGCCACATCGACCAGATCAGCCAGGTGGTGGAGCAGATCCGCAACAACCCGGATTCACGCCGCATTATCGTCAGTGCCTGGAATGTCGGCGAAATCGACAACATGGCGCTACCGCCGTGTCATGCCTTTTTCCAGTTCTACGTGGCGGATGGCCGGTTGTCCTGCCAGTTGTACCAGCGCAGTGCCGATATCTTTCTCGGCGTACCGTTCAATATCGCCTCGTATGCCTTGTTGCTGATGATGATGGCACAGGTCACTGGTTTGCAGGCCGGCGATTTCGTGCATACCTTTGGTGATGCACACCTGTACCTGAACCACCTGGAGCAGACCGATCTGCAGCTGTCGCGTGAACCGCGGCCGTTGCCAGTGATGCAGATCAGCCCGGAGGTTGACGACCTGTTTGCATTCCGCTTTGAAGACTTCGAGTTGCAGAATTATGACCCGCACCCGCACATCAAGGCGCCGGTCGCTGTATGAAAATTTCCATCATTGTTGCGATGG
This sequence comes from Pseudomonadota bacterium, assembly GCA_039714155.1. Taxonomy (GTDB): domain Bacteria; phylum Pseudomonadota; class Gammaproteobacteria; order UBA9214; family UBA9214; genus SZUA-186. The sequence goes on from JBDLJX010000009.1 coordinate 45,798, forward strand.
CGGAGAATCGGGTCATCGGCCGCGACAACCGGTTGCCGTGGTACCTGCCGGCCGACCTGAAACATTTCAAGGCCACCACACTGGGTAAACCGATACTCATGGGCCGCAAGACCTGGGAGTCGATCGGCCGGCCGTTGCCGGAACGCACGAACATCGTTATCACCCGTGATGAAAACTACACTGCCTCCGGCTGTGTTGTGGTGCATTCACTCGATGCTGCCCTCAGTGCGGCAGAACACCACGCGGAAGTCATGATTATCGGGGGCGCCGAACTCTACCGTCAGGTGCTGCCACAGGCTGACACCCTCTACCTGACACTGGTGCATGGCGAGTTCGAGGGTGATACCTGTTTTCCGCAATGGGAAACCGATGCATGGCGTGAAGTGGAGCGAATTGATCATGAAGCGGATGACAGGAACCCGCATGCGTACAGCTTTATTACGCTGGAACGTGTAGCGGGCTAGCTCCCCGGCACCTGCAACTTCGGGCAGTCAAGCTCAATGTGCTGCGGCGGGTCGGTGTCGATGCGCAGGGCAGTAAGCTGGCCACCCCACAGGCACGCCGAGTCAATCGGGTAGATACCCGGACCATCGCGTGCTCCAAGTGTGGACCAGTGACCGAAGATGATGTGCATGTCCTTGCTGGACCGCCACGGGATCTCGAACCACGGGTAGTAACCTTCCCGTTGTTTGCCGGGCGCGCCCTTGCATCTGAATTCCAGTTTGCCGTCCGCGTTACAAAAACGCATGCGTGTCAGGCAATTCACGATAAAACGCAGCCTGTCCCAGCCAGCAAGTGATTCCGACCAGCGTTTTGGCTTGTTGCCATACATGTGTTCGATAAACGCCTTGGGTCTGTCCCCCTGCAGTACGATCTCCACCTCACGGGCGCACGCACTGGCCAGGGCCAGGTCCCATTGTGGTGGCAGGCCGGCATGCACAATGGTAAATCCCAGCTGTGCATCGTGATGCAGCAGCGGCTGGCGTTGCAGCCAGTCGATCAGTGCATCGCGGTCCGGGGCGGTGAGGATGGCATCCAGCGTATGGTCGTCATGGTTGAGCGGGTAGCCATGTGCAGCCGCCAGCAGATGCAGGTCATGGTTGCCGAGCACGCTGACGGCGCCATCACCAAGGCCGCGAATGAAGCGCAGGGTCTCGAGTGATTTCGGGCCGCGGTTGACGAGGTCGCCGGCGAACCAGAGACGGTCGCGGTCCGGGTTGAAATCGATTCTGGCGAGCAGTGCCTGCAACTCGTCATAGCAGCCCTGGATATCACCTATGGCGTAGACGGCCATGCGTGATTGGTAAATGCCTAATGGAGCGTGCGGGGAATGGCGAGGGTGAAAGTCGGGATCTCGGCGTCGAATTCTTCGCCGGTGTCGGCCACCATCTGGTAGGTGCCGCGCATGCTGCCGACGGGTGTGGTGATCATTGCACCGCTGGTATACTGGAAGCCTTCGCCGGGATTCAGGTGCGGCTGTTCGCCGACCACGCCCTCGCCGGTGACCTCCTGCACGTGGCCGTTGGCATCGGTGATGATCCAGTGGCGTGACAGCAGTTGGGCCGGGATCTCGCCTTCATTGCGGATGGTGATGGTATAGGAAAAGACGTAGCGCTCATCCTCAGGCTCGGACTGGGCCTCGATGTACTGCGTCTTAATCTCGACGGTAATATTATGTTGTGATTCCTGGCTCATGGGCAGTTACTATTGTTAATAGTTAAAGGATACGCTTTCAGGCCGCGTGACACAAAAACCGGATCCAGCGACTATATTAATGGCAAGAAATCGGTATAAACAACCAACAGGAGGCTGTTATGTATCTTAGAGACAAGGGCAACGGTGACCTCGTTGAAGTTCTGGATATGTCTGCCATGGTAGATCCGTGCCGGGATGAATTGCAGGGTCGCTACCATGCCGGAGAGGAGCTGCAGGAGCCGGCAAGCTTCAAAAAATCCGCGCTCGGTTTCCCGTCAGGCGAAGACTTGCCACGGTGCTGGGTGGACGCTGGATACAAAGATGTAACACAATGATTTATATGTAAATATATCTGTTTTCTGCTGCCAGTGCAGCCGCTTGATTTGTGACCGGCGGCACAGTATTTTCGGCGCGGATCTTCCATCATGTATACAAGCCCCGATACCGAGGTGGTATCGAGAGCACCAGGCAACCATGATGAGAAGCAAACGCCACTACCGGAAACCCGACTCACTGCTGCTGCTGGCTGCGGCCGTGGTACTGGGAGTGGTAATGACCTCGGCTGTACAGGCTGAAGACCGGCTTGAGTACCTGCCGGCCGATCCCGGTACACGACTGATGTCATTGTTCATGCAGGACGGTTACGTGCACGATCCGGAGAATATCGCATCCCGGCTGCACGTTTCTTTCACCCCGCCAGCAGCAGTCGGTGGCAATAACAGTGGTTATGTAAAACCCGACTACATTCAGCTTAGCTGGCGCCTGCTCTGGTAGCCGCGCAATTTGCCAGTGCGGCAAATTCCCTGATCCCGAGTGTCTCGGCGCGTGCTGCCGGGTCGATACCGAGCGCCTCGATCTCGGTGGCATCCAGCAGCTCGCGCAGGGCGTTGCGCAGGGTCTTGCGGCGTTGCCCGAATGCCTGTTGCACGAGACGTGCAAAAATCACCTCATCATCCACTGTGACCGGTAGTTCCCGGTAGGGCAGTAGCCGCACGAAACCGGATTCCACCTTCGGTGCTGGCTGAAAGGCACCGGCACCGATCGTAAAGAGTGGTATGACCTCACAGCGGTATTGCACCATGACCGACAGGCGGCCGTACTGGCCGCTGCCCGGTGCCGCCGCCAGTCGATCGACCACTTCCCTTTGCAGCATGAAATACATGTCGCTGATGCATTGCGACTGTGCCAGCAAATGGAACAGCAGCGGGGTTGAGATGTTGTAGGGCAGGTTACCGACTACGCGCAGTGGCTGGTCATTTGCCAGCCCGCAAAAATCTGTTTTCAGTGCATCGGCGTTATGGATGGTGAGTTCGCCAGCCGACCCGCACAGCGTTGCCAGTGGCCCGATCAGATCACGGTCGAGTTCCACCACCTGCAGTCGCCCGGCAGCCGCCAGCAGTGGCAGGGTGATGGCGCCCTTGCCGGGACCGATTTCGACCAGGTTGTCACCCGGTTGCGGGTTAATAACCGAGACAATGCGGCTGATCACGCCCGGGTCATGCAGGAAGTTCTGGCCAAACCTTTTCCTTGGACGGTGATTCAAGGGGTTATCCGTGTATTTGTCATTATTAACAGTCAGTTATAAATCGTCGAAATGGATTTACCCACGCAAACCACCCAGTTAGAACCATAGTGGGTGCGATTACAACTCTCATCGATATTCGCATCGGTCATTTTCAGAAGGAATCTATTGCTGGCTGAATCATATCATTTGTTAACAGCTGATTTGGTTAAACAAATAGCGTTTGGTCAAATAATTTTCCTTTTACTTCCAATGCTTAGTAGCCCCGTATATTCTTTGTCGAATCCTGTATGGAATAAAAGGGAATGACTAATGAATAGTAAGGATTTGCATGGAATATCAATGCGACTTCATAAGCGATTTACTGATTTCCTTGAGGAGGGCAGATGACCACAGAGCCGACAATCATATGCCCTAATTGTTCAACAGAGATCAAGCTCACAGAGTCTCTGGCAGCTCCGCTTATTCAGACTGTCCGCAAGGAATATGAGACCAAGATCGCTCAGAAAGAATTGGATGTAACCAAGCGAGAGGCGGAGGTGCGTGCACAGCAGGAAGCTATAAAGGATGCGCAAAAAGCCATTGATCAGAAAGTTGCGGAGAGGATCAAGACAGAGAGAGCAGCCATTGCTGAGGAAGAGGCCAGGAAGGCAAAGCAAGCTGCAGCATTGGATCTTGAGGCGAAGACAAAGGAGGTTGGCGACCTCCAGGAAGTCCTGAAGCAACGTGATGAAAAACTAAAAGAGGCCCAGCAGGCACAAGCTGATCTGATT
>JBDLJX010000010.1:0-49295 GCA_039714155.1 Pseudomonadota bacterium
CCCAATATGATGAACTGGCCGTGCCGGGCGTGCGCGGTCTGCACCCCTATGAACCGGGCAAGCCACTGGCCGAACTCGAGCGTGAGTACGGTATCCGGAACGCGGTCAAGCTCGCCTCCAATGAAAACCCGCTGGGCCCGAGTCCGAAGGCAGTGGTGGCCGGCCGTGAAGCCATGGCCGATATTGCCCGCTACCCGGAGGGCAGTGGCTACCGGCTGACCGGGCGGCTTGCCGCTATCCACGGGGTGGCAGCGGATTGCATTACCCTCGGCAATGGTTCCAATGATGTGCTGGACATGATTGCCCGGGTGTTTCTTGGCCCGGGTAATGAAGCCGTGTTTTCACAGCACGCCTTCGCGGTGTACCCGATCGTGGTGCAGGCGGCTGGTGCAAAGGCCCGTATCGCGGTGGCGCATGACGGTTCGCGTGGGCCGGTCGGCGGCCACGACCCCGGCGCCATGCATGCACTGGTCGGCCCGGCTACGCGCGTGGTGTTTATCGCCAACCCCAACAACCCGACCGGCACCTGGCTGACGGACAACGAACTGCGTGAATTCATGGCCAGCCTGCCGCCGCATGTCATGGTCGTGGTCGACGAGGCCTACTTCGAGTACGTGGTACAGGAGCACTACACCGATTCCATCCCGTGGCTTGACGAGTTTCCCAACCTGATTGTGACGCGCACATTTTCCAAGGCCTATGGACTCGCAGGGTTGCGCATCGGCTACTCGGTATCACGTCCCGGTGTTGCGGACCTGCTGAACCGCGTGCGGCATCCCTTTAATGTCAATTCCATTGCCCAGGCGGCGGCGCTGGCGGCGCTGGATGATACTGACCACCTGGAACACAGCGTGCAGACCAACCTGGCGGGACTGCAGCAACTTGCCGCCGGTTTCGATGCGCTCGGGCTTGGCTACATCGAATCGGTGGGTAATTTTATTTGTGTCGATACCGGCCAACCGGCTGCCGGCGTTTACCAGGCCCTGTTAAAGCAGGGCGTGATTGTGCGCCCGGTAGCCAATTACGGTCTGCCGAACCACCTGCGTGCAAGCGTCGGCCTGCCGGCTGAGAACGACCGGCTGCTGGCGGCCTTGCAAAAAGTGCTGGCATGATCGAGCGGCTCTGCGTTATCGGTGTTGGTCTGATTGGCGGTTCACTGGCCCGCGCGCTGCGGGTAGCCGGTTACTGTGGCGAGGTGGTTGGCTGCAGTCGTAACCCGGAGCACCTGCAGCAGGCCGTGGATCTCGGTGTCATCGACCGGTTTGCAACCGATATCGTCACGGCGGTTGCCGGCGCCGATATGGTGCTGGTGGCAGTGCCGCTTGGCGCCATGGGCAGCGTGTTTGCCGCCATGCACGGACAGCTTGCAGAGGGTGCGGTATTCACCGATGCCGGCAGCGCCAAGGGCAGTGTGATCGAGGCGGCAGGCAACGCCTTCGGCGGGCTGCCGGCCAACTTTGTGCCCGGTCACCCGATTGCCGGTACCGAGCAGAGCGGGGTGGCGGCATCCTTCCCGGAGCTGTACCGGGACCGGCGGGTAATTCTGACGCCGCTGCAGCAGACTGCGCCGGACGCCACTGCCCGGGTGCGGGCCATGTGGGAGGCCGCCGGTGCCGTGGTTGATGAAATGAGCCCTGAACATCATGATGCGGTGCTGGCAGCCACCAGCCACTTGCCGCATGTACTGGCCTATACCCTGGTCGAGAGCCTGGCGCGACTCGGCGACAGTGACGAGATCTTCAAGTATGCCGCGGGCGGTTTCCGTGACTTTACCCGGATTGCCTCGAGTGACCCGGTCATGTGGCGGGATATCTGTCTTGCCAACGGTGATGCCATTCGTGCGGTGATTGAACGTTATATTGACGACCTGCAGCAGCTTGCCGCTGCCATCAGGGACCATGATGGCGAACGCCTGGAAGCGGCATTTGCTGCGGCGAAACAGGCGCGTGACCGTTTTGTCGAACAATAGTCCCGCTCACCGCTGCCCGATATTAATGACAAGCTGCAACCGTAGGAGCGACTTCAGTCGCGATTGTTTGTATATATATCAGTCATGTATCGCGACTGAAGTCGCTCCTACGGTTGCTGTTTTTAATGCTGCGGGACCGCAGTGATGCCCGATAACCCGTTCATACAATTCCAGGTCAGTCCCGGCGGTCTGCTGCAGGGGTCGTTGCGCGTGCCGGGAGACAAATCGATCTCGCACCGTGCCATTATGCTGGGATCGCTGGCTGACGGGGTCACCGAGGTCAGTGGTTTCCTTGAAGGCGAAGACAGTCTTGCTACGCTCGCGGCATTTCGGGCCATGGGTGTGGCAATCGACGGGCCGGCTGCCGGTCGCGTAACGATCCACGGTGTCGGTTTGCATGGTTTGCAACCGCCGTCAACGCCACTCGACCTGGGCAACTCGGGAACGTCCATGCGATTGATGTCCGGCCTGCTGGCCGGTCAGGCATTCGATGTCACCCTGACCGGTGATGCCTCTCTCTCGGGACGGCCGATGCGGCGCGTGGTCGACCCGCTGACCGGCATGGGCGCCAGTATTGCTACCACCGAGGCCGGTACCGCACCACTCGAGATACAGGGTGGCAGGGCATTGCACGGACTTGATTACGACATGCCGGTTGCCAGCGCCCAGGTGAAATCCAGCATCCTGCTGGCCGGCCTGTATGCCAGTGGCCGTACCTGCGTGACGGAACCGGCGCCGACGCGCGATCACACGGAACGCATGCTGGCCGGCATGGGCTATCCGCTGCAACAGACGGAGAAGCGTGTCTGTCTCGAGGGTGGTCATGCCTTGAGGGCGATTGCCATCGATATTCCGGCCGATATTTCCTCGGCGGCTTTTTTCCTGGTCGGCGCCAGTATCGCGCCGGGCTCGGAGCTGGTGCTGGAACATGTTGGTATGAATCCGACGCGTACCGGTGTCATCGATATCCTCAGGCACATGGGTGCCAGCATCGAGGTCATCAATCCGCGTGATGTCGGTGGTGAGCCGGTTGCCGATTTGCGGGTGCAGTCGGCCGGTTTGCACGGCATTGATATCCCGCCCGGACTGGTGGCACTGGCGATCGATGAGTTCCCGGTATTGTTCGTCGCCGCGGCATGCGCGACAGGGCGTACGGTGCTGACCGGTGCCGGGGAATTGCGGGTCAAGGAAAGTGATCGTATACAGGTGATGGCCGATGGTCTGGTGGCGCTGGGTATCGATGCACAGGCAACCGCGGACGGCATGATTATCGAAGGTGGTGCCTTGCAGGGCGGTAGTGTCAACAGCCACGGTGATCACCGTATTGCGATGGCGTTTGCCATGGCCGCATTACGGGCGGCCGGCACGATCAACATTCGTGACTGCGCCAACGTCAATACCTCGTTTCCGGACTTTGTTGCGCTGGCCGCGCAAGCCGGCTTGCAGATCAGCACAGATTCCTAGTACTCCTTCAAGATGATATTGTCGGATTCAGTTGGTCTGTCAGCGTTCAGGGCAAGGCGCGCCTCGCAGGGAATGGCCATAGTCCTTTCCAAGAGGTGCAACGTAGCCATGGACGCTGACAGGCCAACCCTTCGGGCGCTCCTGTGGTGTCCCGCAGCGGCGTTGCCGCGCTTGACAAGGACTATGGCCATTGCCTGCGCACGGCGCCTTGCTGCGAAACACCACAGGAGCGCTGAACCCGGCAATATCATCTTGAAGGAGTACTAGCATGCCATCGCCTGGCGACATCGTGCCCGTTATTACCATTGATGGTCCAAGCGGTTCCGGCAAGGGCACCGTCAGCCTGCGTATTGCAACACAACTTGGCTGGCATTTCCTCGATAGTGGTGCTCTGTATCGCCTGCTGGCCTGTGCGGCGCAACGTGATGGCGTGGCACTCGATGATGCCGCCGGACTTGCGGCACTGGCAGGCAGGATTAGCGGCGAGTTCAAAACCACGGTCGATGGCCCGGAGGTCGTGCTGCTGGATGGTGTCGATGTGACGGCCAGGCTGCGGACCGAGGCCACCGGCAACGCGGCATCGCAACTGGCGGCGCTGCCAGAGGTGCGGCAGTCGTTGCTGGCGTGGCAGCGGCGATTCCGTCAGCCTCCCGGCCTGGTTGCGGATGGCCGTGACATGGGCAGCGTGGTTTTCCCCGATGCCGGGCTGAAGATTTTCCTCACTGCACGCCCCGGGATACGCGCGGAAAGGCGTTATAAGCAATTGAAAGATAAAGGAAATTATGCGTCGCTGGCAGAGATTATCGAGGAGGTGAAGGCGCGGGACCAGCGTGATCAGTCCCGTGAAGTGTCGCCGCTGCTACCTGCCACGGACGCCCTGGTTATCGATAACAGTGACCAGGATATTGCCGTCACGGTGGCGGAAATATTTGACAGAATCCAGGCGATTTTCTAGAAATATCGTGTACAATTAACTAGATACGCATATATAATACCGCGTTCCGGTGATCCGGCTTATGTGCCGGATTGTGTTTTTTAACCTGACCCGCGTGTGTCGCAAGATGCCGTGGCTGATGATTAGAACTGTACAAACAGTTCCAGGACAGTTATCCCCATGACCGAAAGTTTTGCTGAAATGTTTGAAGAAAGCCTTGCCAATCAGGAACTCCGGCGAGGTGCAGTGGTAACCGGCACCGTAGTAGATATCCAGTCTGACAATGTCATCGTCCATGCCGGTCTGAAATCCGAAGGGATCATCCCCATTGAAGAGTTCAAGAATGCGCAGGGTGATCTGGAAGTTGAAGTGGGTGACGAAGTTGAAGTCTCCCTCGAGGCAGTCGAGGACGGCTTTGGGGAAACCAAGCTATCCCGTGAAAAGGCAAAACGTGACCAGGTCTGGCGACGTCTCGAAGCGGCCTTCGAGAAAGAGGAAATCGTCAAGGGCATTATCAGTGGCAAGGTCAAGGGCGGCTTTACCGTTGACATCGAGGACATCCGCGCATTCCTGCCTGGCTCGCTGGTTGATGTACGACCGGTACGTGATCCGGGTTACCTCGAAGGCAAGGAACTCGAGTTCAAGGTTATCAAGCTCGACAAGCAACGCAACAATGTTGTGGTCTCGCGCCGGGCAGTCGTCGAAACCGAATTCAGCGCCGAGCGTGAAGCGCTGCTGGAAAGTCTGCAGGAAGGCATTGTCGTCAAGGGTATCGTGAAGAACCTGACTGACTACGGTGTGTTCGTTGACCTCGGTGGTATCGACGGTCTGCTGCATATTACCGACATGGCCTGGAAGCGCGTCAAGCATCCTTCCGAAATCGTCAATGTCGGCGAAGAAATTGACGTCAAGGTGCTCAAGTTCGATCGTGAACGCAACCGTGTTTCTCTCGGCATGAAACAACTGGGCCAGGACCCGTGGGCGGATCTGGCGCGGCGTTATCCGTCCGGTTCCCGCCTGTTCGGCAAGGTCACCAATATCGCAGACTACGGTTGCTTCGTGGAAATTGAGGACGGTGTGGAAGGCCTGGTACACGTCTCGGAGATGGACTGGACCAACAAGAACGTCAACCCGTCCAAGGTTGTGCATATCGGTCAGGAAGTCGAGGTGACCGTGCTCGATATTGACGAGGAGCGACGTCGTATCTCCCTCGGCGTCAAGCAGTGCTATCCGAATCCGTGGGATGACTTCGCTGCCACGCATGACAAGAGTAGCCGCGTAAAGGGTTCCATCAAGTCGATTACCGATTTCGGCATCTTTATTGGCCTGGATGGCGGCATTGATGGCCTGGTCCATCTTTCCGATATCTCCTGGAACGAGCCGGGCGAGGAAGCCGTCAGGAATTATTCCAAGGGCGAGGAAATCGAGGCAGTTGTGCTTTCCGTTGATCCCGAACGTGAGCGTATCTCACTGGGTATCAAGCAGCTTGACAAGGATCCGTATTCAATCTTCGTTGCCGAGCACAGCAAGGGCAGCTTCGTGAAAGGCACCATAATCGAAGTGGATGCCAAGGCGGCAGTGGTTGATCTCGGTGATGGTGTAGAGGGCACCCTGCGTGCATCCGAGCTGTCACGTGACCGGATTGAGGATGCGCGGACTGTACTGAATGTGGGCGATGAGGTAGAGGCCAAGTTCATGGGTGTTGATCGCAAGAACAGGACCATCAGCCTGTCGATCAAGGCCAAGGACAATGAAGAAGAGGCAGCGATGTTGCATGATTACGGGGCTGAAAGTTCCGAGGCAACGACCAATCTGGGGGATGTGCTGAAAAAGCACATGAATGGTGATGAGTAGGAGCCTGCAGGCTCCCGTACTGTTCTGACATGGACCGAGTAGTAAAGTGTAACAAGGGGTAGGTGGAGAAAAAATGACAAAATCCGAGCTGATAGAAATACTGGCGACGAAGAACAGTCATCTGAATCACAAGGATGTCGAACTGGCAGTCAAGAGTTTGCTTGAACAGATGAGCAAGGCACTTGCAAGCGGGCAGCGAATCGAGATCAGGGGGTTCGGAAGTTTCTCGCTGCACTACCGTCCGCCACGCATCGGCAGAAACCCGAAAACGGGTGATTCAGTTGCGCTGGCGGCCAAGCATGTGCCGCACTTTAAGCCCGGCAAGGAATTGCGCGAACGGGTCAACGAGGGTTTCAGGCGTAGCAGGGAAATCCAGCCATAAATATAGTTTTCAGTCGGGGTACCTGCATCAGGTACCCCGGTATTTTCATTGGCTGACAGAAATCGTCCTTCCCGGGCGTTGTTATGCCTGACCTGATCTGGTTGCTGTTACCGATCGCCGCATATGCCGGCTGGTATGCAGCCGGCTATCGTAATCGCAAGCCTGCCTCACATTACCCCGAGACCCTGCTGGGCCCTGAATATTTCAAGGGCCTGAACCACCTGCTGAACGAGCAGCCTGACAAGGCTATCGATGTCTTTATCCGCATGCTGGAGGTGACCGCGGATACCTTTGAAACACACCTGGTGCTGGGTGCATTGTTCCGGCGTCGTGGCGAGGTCAATCGCGCCATCCGGATACACCAGAATCTTGTCGCACGTGAATCGCTCAGCGCTGAGCAACGGGCGGAAGCATTATATGAACTGGGCCAGGACTACCTGCGCGCAGGGTTGCTGGGTCGTGCCGAGAAACTGTTCATCGAACTTGCTGCATCGGCTGATTACCGACAACAGGTACTGCCCGGTTTGCTGGATATCTATCAGCAGGAGAAAGACTGGGAAAAGGCGATCAATATCGCCGGGCAGATGAAACAGGTCGATGGCCAGTCAGTTGATGCCGTGTGTGCCCAGTTTCATTGTGAACAGGCCATGGCCGCGTTCAGGAATACTGACACCGACAATGTGCGCGCCTGCGTGCAGGCAGCACTGGCAAGGGATGCAAGCTGTGCGCGGGCGAACATCATTCTGGGTAACCTGGAGCACGAAGCGGCTGGCAATGAAGCCGCACTGGCAGCCTATGAAAGGGTGGTGGAGCAGGATAGCGAGTTGCTGCCTGAAGTGCTGCAATCGTTGGTGGATTGTCACCGGCAGGCCGGTACTGTCAGCGACCTGATTGCATACCTGGATACGGTGATACCCCGGTACCCGGGTATTGCGCCGGTGCTGATACAGGCTGAATGTCTGGCCACTGAAAAAGGTAATCCGGTGGCAGCCGAATTTCTGCTGGCACAACTTGGGGAGCAGCCATCTGTGTTTGGTCTGGCCAGGTTGATTGAGCTTGGCCTGGCGGGCTGTGAAGGGCCTGATGATGCTTTCCTGCGGGTGTTGCGGCAACTGATCGATGAACTGCAGCAAAACAGTGTGGCGTATTCCTGTTCAGAATGCGGTTTTACCGCTAGGGCACTGCACTGGCAATGTCCGGGCTGCAAGCACTGGAGCACAATTCGGTCGGTGCATGGGGTGATGGGGATTTGATCTCTGCTATCCTGCGTAACGACAAATAACACCCGCAGGAGCGACCCTCGCCTCCGTAGCCCGGATGCAGGCCCGAAGAGCTTGCCCCGGCAGTGTGTAGGCCGGGGGCCGGAATCCGGGACGATCGGAGTAAAACATCCCCGGATTCCGCTGCGCTCCATCCAGGCTACATTCCTGTGGATTCAAAGATCAGGCGAGGGCTCGTCATCGTGGTGAGAAATGCGGGCCAGGGCTTGATGAAAACAAGGCTATAATCACACCTCCCGACAAAAATACGACAAACAATGACAGAACTAACTGATATCGGTCCCCGGGTAATCGTTGCGCTGGATTTTTCCGATGCAGAATCAGCACTACAGCTTGTCAATCGCCTCGAGCCTGATCAATGCCGTCTCAAGGTTGGCAAGGAACTGTTTACTGTTGCCGGCCCCGACTTCGTACGTCGCCTGGCCGGGCAGGGATTCGATGTTTTTCTGGACCTGAAATTCCACGATATTCCCACTACCGTGGCCAGGGCCTGTAATGCAGCGGCCGGTCTGGGCGTATGGATGATGAATGTGCATGCCCTCGGTGGTGAGCGCATGCTGACAGCAGCACGTGATGCCGTCTCGGCCGTTGAGAATCCACCGTTGCTGATTGCAGTAACCATACTCACGAGTATGGCCGAGGCCGATCTTGCCGCGGTTGGTTTGCAGGGAACGCCGGCAGATAACGTGCTGCGGCTTGCATCACTTGTCCATGCATGCGGCCTGGATGGTGTGGTGTGTTCTTCCCGCGAGGCAGCAGTCTTGCGGAAAACGTTTGGCGAGCCATTCCATCTGATTACTCCGGGAATCCGGCCAGCCGGCAGTGCGGCCGACGACCAGCGCCGTGTCATGACGCCGGTCGAAGCCATTGCCAGCGGCGCGACCTGTCTTGTTATCGGTCGGCCCGTTACTGCAGCGGATGATCCGCTGGGTGTTTTGCTGACTATCAATTCAGAATTGGCCGCATTGTCCTGATCCTTTCTGCAGCTATCATTGACGACGTGACATACCGGCAGCTATCGCCGGTTATGTTTTTTCAGGGATGTTTACCAATGGAAAGGAGTCAATCATGAAAATTCTGAGATCCATATTCACGCTGTTTGCCTTCACGCTGCTGTTCGCTGGTCGGGTGATGGCCGGTCCAGTTGATATCAACAATGCCGATGCCGGCTCGCTGGCCGGCGCCATTGACGGGGTCGGTGAACGCAAGGCGGAAGCAATAATCGCGTACCGTGAAGTGCATGGGCCGTTTGTCAGTATTGATCAGCTTGCCGACGTCAAGGGAATCGGCATGAAAACGGTGGAACGTAACCGGGCCAACCTGACGGTATTGAAGTCGGCACGCTAGGCGCTCAAGTTTGCCGGTTACAGAGGGGCATCCCGTCAGGGTTGTCCCTCTGTTTTTTGTGGTGGATCCCGGCAGATAATTATTTATTAAACAGTCAGATATGGTATTCCGGGAAAGGTTTTCCGGAATTGTCAGCATGAACATTGCGTAGCTCGGTTACAATGCCTGTCACGGCGGTTGTTGAATAATGACGCGAATTCAATAATTTATGGAATTCGCCGATGGATGGGGCAACAATGCCTATCTATAAAAGGTACCTGTTAACCAGGCTGCGAATACTATTATGAAGCTATACCCGGTTATTTTATCCGGTGGATCCGGCTCACGGCTCTGGCCATTGTCACGTGAACACTACCCGAAGCCACTGTTGCCCCTGACGTCTGAACAAACATTGCTGCAGGAAACTGCCTGTCGACTGGATGACCTCCCTGATCCGGGTCCGGCAGTCTATGTTTGCAACGAAGAGCACCGTTTTCTGGTCGCCGAGCAAATTGCCGAACTCGGCAAGACACCGGCCACCATTATTCTCGAACCTGAAGGCCGTAATACTGCGCCGGCATTGACACTGGCGGCCCTGTTCCTGTCGGCAGAGGATCCGGAATCCATGATGCTGGTAATGCCGGCAGATCATGTAATCCGCGATGGTCAGGCGTTCCTTGATGCCATCAGTCTCGGTCGCCCGCATGCGAAAGCCGGCAAACTGGTCACCTTCGGTGTCATACCGGACGCAGCGGAGACCGGTTATGGCTATATCAAGCGCGATGACGAACTGGATGGCGGCAAGGCCTGGCAGGTGGCCCGGTTCGTCGAGAAACCGGATCAGGCAACGGCCGAACAGTACCTGAGTGAAGGCGACTATTACTGGAACAGCGGTATCTTCCTGATGCGTGCCGATCAGTGGCTGGCAGAGATCGGCGAGCAACGCCCGGATATTCTCGACGCCTGCCGTACAGCCATGCAGCAGGGTGTGCGTGACAGTGATTTTTATCGGGTCAAACACGAGACCTTCCTGGCCTGCCCGAGTGACTCTATTGACTATGCCGTGATGGAAAAGACCCGGCATGCCGTGGTGGTGCCGTTTTCTGCCGGCTGGTCGGATGTCGGCGCCTGGTCAGCATTATGGAATGTTTGTCCACATGACGAGGCCGGCAATGTTGTGCGGGGTGATGTGCTGACCCGGGATACACACAATGCTTTTCTGTTCGCTGAACACCGTTGCCTGGCAACGGTCGGCCTTGATAATGTTATCGTGATTGAGACCGCGGATGCCGTACTGGTGGCCAGCAAGGACAAGGCGCAGGACGTCAAGCATATCGTTGACCAGTTGAAAGACAAGGGCAGGCAAGAGTGCCAGGTACACCGTCGTGTGTATCGTCCCTGGGGTTCCTATGAAAGTACGGACATCGGTGAGCGTTTCCAGGTGAAACGGTTGACGGTAAAACCGGGCGCGTCACTGTCGTTGCAGATACACAATCATCGCACCGAACACTGGGTGGTGGTGAATGGCACCGCCCGGGTAACCTGCGGTGACCAGGTTTTTAACCTGCACGAGAATGAATCAACCTATATTCCCATGGGTGAGAAGCATCGGCTGGAAAATCCCGGCAATATTCCACTCGAGGTAATCGAGGTGCAATCAGGCAGTTATCTTGGCGAGGACGATATTGTACGCTTTGATGATGTCTACGATCGCATTCAGAGAAACTGACAAGTCAAAGGACACGGACTCAATGCAGAAGAAAATCAGGAAAGTTGTTTTTCCGGTAGCCGGTCTGGGCACCCGCTTCCTGCCGGCGACCAAGGCCAATCCCAAGGAAATGTTGCCAGTCGTCGACAAGCCGCTTATCCAGTATGCGGCCGAAGAGGCCGTCATGGCCGGGATCGAGGAACTGATCTTCGTAACCAGTAGCAGCAAGCGTGCCATTGAGGACCACTTCGACAAGAACTATGAACTGGAAGCGGAACTTGAGCGCAAGGGCAAGGACCAGATGCTGGAGGTGGTGCGCAGTGTTGTGCCGGCCAACATTACCTGTGCTTATGTTCGACAGCCCGAGGCACTGGGTCTGGGCCATGCCGTTCTCTGCGCCCGCCCGCTGGTCGGTGACGAACCGTTTGCCGTTATCCTGGCAGACGACCTGATCAGTTGTAATGGCAGTTGCGTGCTTGGCCAGATGGTGGAAGCCTTCGAAGACAAGGGTTGCAGCCTGCTGGGTGTCGATGAAGTCCCGCGCGAGGAAACTGACAAGTACGGTATTGTCGACCCGGGTCAAACCGAGGGAAGGCTGACTGAGGTTGCCGGTATTGTTGAAAAGCCGTCACCGGAGCAGGCGCAGTCGAACCTTGCTGTTGTCGGTCGTTATATCCTGACTCCCGCGATCTTTGATCATCTTGAAACCATCCCGCGCGGCGCCGGTGGTGAGATCCAGCTGACCGATGCCATTGAACGGTTACTGCATGACGAAAAGGTCATGGCCTATCGCTTTGAGGGCAAGCGCTATGACTGTGGCAACAAGCTGGGTTATCTGCAGGCGACCGTTGAATTTGCCCTGAAACACCCCGATCTCAAGGAACCGTTTCTTGAGTACCTGGTGAAGGAGTTTGGCCAGCAGGCACGAAAGATCCTGCGGGCGATACATAACTGAAGTTGCCGGGAACAAGGATATTGAGGAAATGGCTCCCCGGGACGGGCTCGAACCGCCGAGCTAGTGATTAACAGAGCGACCTGTATCGTCCCGGGATTCTGCGAAACACACCGAAACCCTGTTAAGCAATATCTTGCGTGCGTAAAAATCACAAGGTCTTACTGTAGATGCGTTTAAATGTGTGCGAGAGAGTATTTCAACAGAATATACTGAAAACAGACATTGATATTCAGGTGATAATCTGCTCCTTTATGGTGAAACCAAAATAGCTCTATAGGGGTGAAAACTGACACTGCTGTATCGTAAGGCGCGTGCTTTACGCAGGTTATTTTATTGGATCAGGATGCCCACCTGTTGAAGCACAGTCTGTTGTATCAGTATTAGGTCGGCGAGATCGATTACACCGTCAATATTCATGTCACCATGTGCGTACTGTAAGGGGCCCGGGTTAAGGCGTAGCCCCAGAACCAGCTGAGTCGCGATCAGGACATCGGCAGCATTGATCAGGCCATCCGGGTTATCCCAAGGAGCCAGGTCACCGTCAGCAAAGTGCTGCACGTTCACAATGATGGTTATCGTACCGTCTCCAGAGAGGCTGGAAATTGTGAGCATATCGTTCTCATCAAGACTCCATTCGCCGCTGACGTTTTGAAACACGACATCAGTTGGGGTGCCATGTGCCGAATAGTCCAGAGTGATCGTGCCGCCAGTTGCTGATATCTCCATATCCAGGGAAGAACCTGCCCCGTTCGGAGCGATATTAACGGAAGACAAGGTCAGATTTTCCAGCTTCGTAGTCTGGATTCCGGTGAGATCGATTGCACCTTTCCACGAATCCAGGCCACCTGATGGAACCGATTGGGTGAAGTGTATTGGATTGCTGAATACCTTTGCCTCGCCATCCGCCCTGTAAGCTTCGACACGAAGCCAGTCATGACCATTCAGTGGCACATCAATCTCAGCCTCGAACAGCGCCTGATTAGCTGTATACGTTTGGTACACGTTTCCGTTGAGTATCACACGGACCTCATCATTGACCGCTAGTCCGTCCATGTGCATACCGACCGTAACTTCGCCCCTGTCGGTAAGGACAATCTGACCCATTATGTGCCCGGAGGAAGTAGCCAGATCTACAGTACCATCAAACAGGATCAAGTCACCAAAGAAGATTCGCCCGCGCTTCATCCCATCGAGTAAGTCCGCCTTGGTCGGCGAACTGGCATAAATCCACGATACAAAATTGTTGGGGTTGTTAGTCATTGAACCTGGCTGCATATCGTGGGAATCACTTATGCCGGTTCCAGTCATGTAAATCCCCGCCCTAATCATTTCGTCCCACAGCCAGAGATGAGTTTGCAGGTCCTGGTAACCGCGATTTCGATATCCGACTTCCAATAGGTCAGCCCCATAAGCATTTTTCGCTATCAAAAGATCGCGCGTCACACCTGGATCTTCATTCGACGTACCAGAGGACTGGGTTCCAAATGCATGGTTCAAAGAAACAAGACCTCCCCGTTCATGAGCAATCTCCACAATTCGCGACGTCACGTACTTCCCATACTCATCATATTGGTCAATCCATCCTGTTACAGGGTCAGCAAATCCACCCTCCAGAGCCAGCTGATCGTAATCGGGAAGCTCCGCATTCAGACTGAATTCATTTAGATGAGGTTTGAATTGAGAAATTTCGACGCCCTGAAGCTGTGTAACCTCCGGCTTCATGCTTTCTACAAGATCAAGTAACTCACCCTGCCTTTGGTAAATATGAGGGTGATCCAGAAGTGAGACAATCCGGAACTCGTCAAAGAATGCAACCCCTGTGGCCCCCAGTCTGGTTTCAACGCCAATTCGAATATTCCGGGAGTTATTATCTTCCCCAATGTGTTCGGGAAAGCCGGCAATCGCATCCTCGGTCACTGGTAGTTCGTAATAGTTCCATTCGTTTGGCACATAGGTCAGTGGCACATTGTAGATACTGCCTTCACGGAAAGGTGCAGCTAACGGCTCGTTATCCAGGTAGTAATGAAGAATAAGACGCTTGGCGTTTTGCATGCCGTGGCGGGACATGAACACGTCCACCATTGCTCGAGCATCTATCCCCATTTGTTCCGGATAGATTGCAATATGCATCGTATCCTGGGCCACTAACGGATGGGAACGAACACGATTCAGGTTACTTCTAAACTCATAGTTTAGCGGCCTGAATCTGGTCGTGCTGCTGGTAGCCTGCACCCGGAAACTCTTTGACCCCTCATATGCCCGCTCGTCGCTTATCTCTCCTGAATAGGAGTCTACATCTGATGAAAGTGTTAACGACCAGTACTTTGTTTTGGACGCCAATATCCCATTGTTAGGCACCCAGTCCTCTCCGGCATTAATAGACTCGGGATCTCCTTCAAAAAGAGATGTGGTGATGTCATGATACCTTGACAGCATAAAGTCATGATCTGACCACCACAAAATGTCCAAGCCAATATTACGCGCTTCGTTTGTTGCAGATGATATGCTGGCAGTGCCTTCGCTAAAGGGCCCATGGACATGCATTTGAACGGAATAGGCATTGCCGGGAGATATCTGTACGGCAACACTGACGGTGCTCCAGGCGATCAAACTGACTGGGAGCAGAAAGCACCACAACCTGTGTAACAACCCTCCCCATGGACTGTCCCAATAGCTCCATTTCATAGCAACAATATCCAGTTTCCGGAAATCCCGTTTATGTAAATCACCAGCGTGACAGCGTCAAACAGACGTAACTACTTCTTGCTAATCTCCCCGTGAATTATTATTTATTCCAGCCTGATTTTGCACTTGTGGTGAGCTAATTGATAATTACCACAGCCAGGGCTACAGGTTATTAATATAGATCATAGTCCTGAAACTAAAACCTGGGAATATTCCTACTGACCTTTGACTGACCTGGCTTTACACCTGAGCAACACCTGCCTGTGAACCGACCGAGCATAATCGGAAATTGTCCGGGGAATGTGCAGCTAGAACTTCCGGGCTACAAAGTTGTCGTTCAGGAATTTTGGCTGAATGGCGAGAGTGGGTCGATGGAAGTGCACGTTTAGTGGTTGCTAATATTAGAAATCACTAAACGGGGACTCCTCTGAGCGAACAGGACATTCAAATACTGCGATCCGACCGGCACTTCAGTTAGCTACGATCACTAAACAATGAACGCAAACAATTCCACCATGAGGAGCTGTTACTCGTCGTTGCGCTGCGGCAAGAGCACGTGGGTGCCGCCGGGCTTTATTCGATTGACACCAGTCAACAGCAGGAATCAGGCAACGCTTTTTTTAATTTTTAAGTGATTTGTAAGGTATTCCGGAAATCTGTCTGTTATTTTTTACACTTACAGCCTATATGCCTGAGTACCTTATCAAAAGAAACAATAGGTTGCGATTCCGGTATAAATATTGCGTTTAAAAATGTTGCTGAATAGCTGATCGTTAGATTGGTCGCTCGAAACATAATAAAAAGTTTGATTCAACAAAGACAGTACATAAACTTTGGAGGAGCTGACAAATGAAAAAACTGATTTCTGTATCTCCGATTATCGTGCTTCTGAGTCTGCTGTCCGGTACCGCACATGCCTTACTTACTCCGAGAGTACCCGAGATCGATGGTGGCATGGCTGCCATTGCTATCGGCTTGACCGTTGGCATCGTGGCACTGGTCAGGGAATACCGTCGTAAGAAATAATCACCCCTGTGTCACCTGTCTTCACCGGCAGGTGACAATCGTTCGTTTCTCGCAGGCATGCCCACCCTCGCGTTCATAGTCCCGGTGCTCGGTCACGCCACCTGGCACGCGTACCGTGAGACGGTCATCACGAAGGGATAAGGGATAGCCAGGAAGAAAGCGACTTAACAATTTTAGACGTAATTACGGCCCCCTCGGGGTCATTTTTGTTTGGTGTTGAATCACTGCTGTCCCATAAATATTACGCGACAAAAGCCGAACGCACGTGGCTCGCCTGGTTTCCTGAAGTTACTCACGATGACTGGTGCCTGTTGTTCCGTGAGGGGCGGCAGTGTGAAAGCAAGCGGACAGAACACATCTGGCAGCGTCACCGTTGCCTGACAGATAAGGGCAAGGTATGGGCACGGATGGAACTGGCTTAGTGGGATCGGCTGGGGCTGAAGGCACCGCTACCGGATACCCAGAACCCGGAAATCTACGATGTGGGATTGGCCGTGTGTCCCTGATTAACCGGCTGGGCCTGATCCTGCCGGGTGCTAATCTTTTGACGGTGTGCGGCTGTAAGTGTTTAATTTACTTTTGTTTACTTTGATATTCCGCAGAGAAGTGCATAATACACAACATGAAATCCCTTGTCAAAGCTATGGTCTTTATGGTGGTGATTTACTTAGCCGGGATAATTTCCAATGGAAATGTTGCCGTGCCGCTGGCCACAGTAATATTATTGGGATCAATACTTGTCTGGTATGCCTTGAGAGTTATTTGCTGTGCGTGTAGTCAAACCGACAAATCGAGTCACAGCAAACTCCGCTAGGACGAGACGTTGAACATCTAACGAAAACGGCCCCCGAAGGAGTCGTCTATGCAACTGTTACGCCGCTTTCTTGTGCCTCGCTATTTCAATCAGACCGATCAGGCCTGATCGAAACAGCCACATCGCGATATGAAATTGTAGAGCCAGCCGAATACGGCACCCGCAATTGCCCCGTCCACTAACCCATAAAGTGTTCCTGTAATAATCGACCCAATACCAGGGCCGGGATCGTATCCCGGGTATACGGAGGCCACGAGTTCAAGGAAAGCACCGCCGTAACTCGGCCAGATCAAGTTCGCGGAGGCAACGATAAGGATCGCTGCGCCCCAAAACAATGCGGCTGTTACAGATAGAGCAATGACGTTAATTCGCATAAAGCCTTCTTTATTTATTTGACTGGTTAAACGGAGACTACACCCGGCATGGATATTTCACCAAATGCTGATATGTGCAGGAATGCCTGATTTGGGTACGGTCCTTCAGCATGAAAATCAGCCGCTTGCAGATTGAAGGTCTCAGTTCCAGTTGTTCGGTTGCTAATTGCCTGGGACGAAATCTTATCTTTTATACTACGTATCCGTGATAAAATTAGGACTATATCAGCATTCACAGCACGCAAGGAGTGTGGATATGTTCTCGAAATACCTAATGTCTGTCGTTCTCGTGTGTGTAATCGCGGTCTCCGGGTGTGCTACCAACCAAGGCCAGAAACAGCAAAGCGGGATGGTGATCGGTGGTATCCTGGGTGGGCTGTTGGGCAAT
This sequence comes from Pseudomonadota bacterium, assembly GCA_039714155.1. Taxonomy (GTDB): domain Bacteria; phylum Pseudomonadota; class Gammaproteobacteria; order UBA9214; family UBA9214; genus SZUA-186. Next base: position 17,160 of record JBDLJX010000010.1, read on the forward strand.
CAGGTTGGTGGTCACGGAGCCGGGCGCACCGCAGCCGTTATTGCTGGCACGCTGGCGGGTGCTGCCATTGGTGGTGCAGTCGGTCAATCCATGGATACAACCGACCGCCTGAATACATCCGCAACCCTGGAGAATGTACGTACCGGTGTCCCGTCAACGTGGCGAAACCCGGATACTGGCAATCAATACACGGTTGTGCCAACCAAAACCTATGAAACCAATGCAGGACCTTGCCGTGAATACACCATCGATGCCACCGTCGGGGGAAAAAGAGAAAAGGTGTACGGTACAGCCTGCCGGCAATCCGATGGAAGCTGGCGCATACAGAATTAGCAGTTGCCACAACTCTTCCTTCCTCAGGTTAAGCGGCCGCTTTGCAGCCAACTCTTGCCTTTAGCGAAGAACCAACGAACGGCAAGTTAATACTGTAAATGGTCATCCAATTACAGCTATTAATCCGCAGTAACCCGGATCAAAACACGATGGTGGAACAGTCATGATAGCGGGTCAGGTTCACCCGGGAGTCCGTGCACGACCCAGTGGGCTTGCCTGATTACATACTACGTCCGACATTGCGTCTTATGGATAACAGTGAAGTAGGGACTCTATCTGGGACCGTTCACCCCGGTTTCCTTGAGGGCGGTGATTGTTCTGGTGCTGTTTATGTCTTTGATGCTGGAACGCCTGATGCGCCTGATGATGAAGATGGAGAGGGTGGTGGCCCAGATCCCATTACCACAGCATTGGTACCGGATGATGGGACTCATGAATATGTGGTGGGTTTTCTTGCCGAGGATGACTACCTCATTGTCTTCACCTGCGATGCGTTAGCAGATGATTCGGCAGTTCATGATTTCCTCCCTGAACCTTAATCACGAACCATCTGGCATCAATATCAACGGCGGCCTTTGGGTCGCCGTTTTTATTTGCGGAAACGGCAACTTTTGGCGTGTGCTGTGCAAAGGCGGCGTTTTCCAGTGGGTGAGAGTCCCACCCGGCGATTTTGCTCCAGCCGGAAGCAATCGGAGCCCCTTCGGAGCAGAATTTTATTCTGCTGAATGTCTGCTTCTGAGAGAGAAGGGCGCAGAGCTTGAGTCTGAAGGTCGGTAAGAATCCGGGCAACTGGTAAAACGGCGACCCGAAGGCCGTCAACTTCAGGATTTCCGATGATGTGATTGTGACCACTTCGCCCAGCACCAAACCAGTGTGCCGGCCACGGCAGCTACCCCAACTGATGTGCCGACCAGGGTCAGGCTCATTAATAAATCACTCATCGGCGTATCTCGCTAAAAAGTGTGTACTTGCAGCGATGATAGCCGCTTCATCGTTGATGAACTGTAAAACTTGGTAAATTGATTCTGGACGTAGGATTTTGACAGTCTGCCCGGCCCCTGTGGCGGGGTTTCTTTGTCTGCTTGTACTTCAGGACAATATGCAAACCAGTAGTTATTCCATACCCTGCTAACAGTGGCGAAACTAATAACGTCTCCCAATTCGCCACTAACACGGATGTGTTACCCCGTCCTGGTGGCGGGGTTTTTTTGTGTCGATCGTATTAAAGGACAATATAAATACCGTGAGCTGCCCCATACACTAAAATATACCGGGTGTGGGCGAATACAATACCTTCGGGAAATAAGCTCGCTGCCCACTATGAATGGCGGCAAACACCCGGACCATTTGAATCGAAGCCCTGCCCACTGTGGCGAGGTTTTCTTAGGCATAAAAAAACGGCGGTGTCTTTCTGTTGTTCACCTTGCTGGCGGCTTGACGAGCGCTTGCTTGAGATAACTCTACTTGATACTTTCATGCAATGAATGACCTGTACTGGATTGGTCCCGCCCTGGTATCCGGGCTGCTGGCCGTGCGCTTTGGCCTGCCGCCACTGGTGGGTTATCTGATCGCCGGGTTTGTCCTCAATGCCCTGGGTTTCGTTGACCACGAAAGGCTCGTCGCGGTCGGTGAACTCGGCGTTACCCTGTTGCTGTTCACCATCGGCCTGAAACTGGATGTACGCTCACTGCTGCGCCCGGTCATCTGGGCCGGCACGACCCTCCACATGCTGGTTGTTATTGCGGTATTCGGGACAGGACTCTACTGGCTGAGTCTGACGGGCCTGGCAATCTTCGCGGATGTGGATTTAAGGATTGCGCTACTGATCGGTTTCGCCCTCAGTTTTTCCAGCACCGTATTTGCGGTCAAGACGCTGGAGGAAAAGGGTGAATACACCTCGAAATACGGGCAGCTCGCGATTGGCGTTTTGATTATGCAGGATATCTTTGCCGTGTTGTTTCTCGCCATGTCAACCGGGAAGATACCCTCGCCATGGGCACTCGCACTGCTCGGACTGATTCCGCTGCGTGGTGTATTGATGAACCTGATGAACCACACAGGTCATAGCGAATTACAGATCCTCTTCGGTCTGGCACTGGCCTTCGGTGGCTGGTCGCTGTTCGACGTGGTTGATGTAAAGGGCGATCTGGGTGCCCTGATTATCGGTGCGCTGCTGGCGGTACACCCCGCGGCCGCCGAGATGTCGAAAAAGCTGCTTGGCTTCAAGGACCTGCTGCTGGTCGGTTTCTTTCTCAGTATCGGCATGTCCGGAACCATCAGCGTATCGGCATTGCTGGTGGCGCTGGGTCTGGCCGTGTTGGTCATACTCAAGGTTATACTGTATTTTGGGTTATTCACTCGCTTCCAGCTGCGTGCCCGCACCTCGCTGTTCGCCTCGCTTGCGCTCGCCAACTATAGTGAATTCGGCCTGATCGTCGGGGCCATTGCCGTCGCAAACGGCTGGTTGAGCAGTGACTGGCTGGTGATCATCGCACTGGCGCTAACGTTGACCTTTATTGCGGCAGCCCCCCTGAATGCCCGTTCACGCGAGCTTTATAAAATGTTCAAACTGCACATTATCCCGTTCGAGACAGCAGTACCCCTGCCGGAGGATGCGCCCATTGAGCCGGGGGAAGCACGCATTGCGATCATCGGCATGGGTCGCGTCGGCACCAGCGCATACGATACCCTGAAAGAGCAGTACGGTGATTGGCTGGTCGGTATCGACATTGACCCCGACACGGTGTCCCGGCATGCAGCGGCCGGTCGCAACGTCATCCACGCCGATGCCACAGATGACGAGTTCTGGGCAAGAACCGGAAAAGGAAGAGTCTCGGTGGCGATGCTGGCGCTCCCCGAGCTTGAACAGAATCTCGGCGTCACCAGGGGGATCCGCAGCTGCCCCTCAGTCGTACATATCTTCGCCGTGGTGCAATACCCGGAAGATGCTGCAACACTCAAGGCCGCCGGCGTGGAAACTACCTGGAGTTTTTACGCAGAGGCCGGCATTGGTTACGCTGAAGAAGTCATTGCCTACCTCAGTGATACTTTCGACAAGACAGCCGCACCCGCTTCCCCCGGCACACCCCCGCAATCGCCAGCGGGTGCATGAGGATACTGAATTCAGGTTCTGAATCCGGCGTCCCGGACACCCTGCGTATAGGAAGCATAACCCACGTATTTCGAGAGAATCCACCCGGGAAACGGCCGTCACACACGAATTCCTGCGGCTGAATCCCCGCAATCTGGCTGCCGGCAGACCGCCCGCCCCGCGACCGTCCTCTGCCCGCTTTCACGTGCCATTTCTCCCGGCAGACGGAATAGCAACGGCCCCGCCCCGGGCAGTGATACACCGTATCAGGAGATCGTCAGCGTAAATCCTGCTGCTTTGAGATATTTTGTCTCGTGTTGCAGATCTGTATATGTCAACGGATTAGTGTCAAGCCAACCATTCGAAAATGAAAGTTCCAGGCGGGTCTTGCCTGCCGTCAGCGCCATTGAAGGCAGGTCCGTGGTTTCGTGGCTTCGGTGCATGAGCACAGCGAGACGTAACAGCACGCAGAGCCGGAATGCCGGCTCGGGGCAGTGCTCCGGCAACGCATCGAATATTGCCTGTGGCAACTTGCGCCGGTGCCCCCGCAGCAGTGCTGCAAGAACCATCTGCTCCTGTAACGAGAACCCTGAAAGATCCGATTTTTCCACGATGTAGGCCCCATGCTTCTGATACTGGCTGTGAGAAATGGAGAGCCCGATCTCATGCAGGTGTGCCGCCCAGCCGAGCATATCGGCGTACTGGGGATCTTCAAGCCCCCATGCCTCGGCTACCATCTCCAGGAAACGCAGTGCCGTTGTTCTGACCCGCGCCGCCTGGGCCTTATTGACGGTGCAACGGTTGCTGAGCGATTGCACCGTGCGCTCGCGGATGTCTTCGTGTCGCAACCGGCCCAGCAGGTCATACAGCAGACCCTCCCGCATGGCTTCATCGGAAACCTCCATGTGCTCTATGCCAAGTGCCTTGAAGACACCCAGCAATACGCAGAATCCTCCCGGAAACACCGGCATGCGCTCGTCACTCAGCCCCTCCAGGTCGAGTTTCCGGAGGCGGCCGGCTTTCAACATGACCTCGCGCAGTTCCATTAGGGAAGACAGGGAAATGCCACTGTCACACCAACCGGCCGCATTGACCACTGATCGGATAGCGCGGATAGTCCCTGAGCTGCCTACGGCAGTACGCCATCCGGCGCTGTTGAAGGTCGCTCGAACGGACTGCAGTTCCAGACGCGCCGCGATCTCGGCCAGATCCAGCTGTTTGGATCCCAGACGACCGTCATCGAAGTAGGCGCGGCTCATACTCACACAGCCCATATGCAGGCTTTCCCGGATACTCGGTGTAAACCCCTCGCCAACGATGACCTCCGTACTGCCCCCGCCGATGTCCACCACCAGTCGACGCTCGTCACTGGCGCTGAGCCCGTGGGCCACCCCCAGATAGATCAGGCGTGCCTCCTCCAGACCCGCAATGATTTCTATAGGATGTCCGAGGACCTTCTCACCCTTGCTGATAAATGCCCCGGAATCCTTTGCCATGCGCAGAGTATTGGTGCCGGCTGCCCGCACAGAGCCTGGCGGCATGGCCCGCAAGCGATGGCCAAAGCGTTCCAGGCAGGCCAGGGCGCGGTCCTGTGCCTCAACGCTGATCTGGCTATTCTCATCAAGGCCCGCCCTCAGGCGCACCATTTCACGCAAACGGTCAATGACCTGCAGCTGGCCGTCTTCCACTCTGGCAACGATCATGTGAAAACTGTTAGAACCCAGATCGACTGCAGCTATTATTTCAGGTGTCTTCGCGAAAATATTGGTGAATCCGAACATGATGACGCCCCCGTTATGTTGCTGTCGCTACTTCTTCGAGCCGCCTGATTCCACCCCGGTCCATGACTATCCTGAACCGTGTTAGACAGGACTCGTCATGTGACGAGTACCTGACGATGAAGTTGATGTGCTGAACCTTCCTTGCATTGATCCTGCGATAGTCCTTCCCGTCGGTGGTGAACAGATGCCGTTTGGGGTTGCCCATTTTGCGTGTCAGTCGGGCAAGGCTGTAACGTGTGATATCCGTGACCCCCTTGATCTGAAGGATCCGGTAGACCTGTTCGAAGTATCTTGGAAATACATTGATCTTCTTGCGGTAAAGAATGGTCTTCTCTCCCACGGAGTATTCCCCGCTCCGGGATATCTGGTCCCTGTTCCTGAGTTCCATGACATCATCATCTACCGTGTCGTCCCCGACAAAACTGAAACTTTCCCTGCTGGAGCCGATTTTATGTTTTCTCGAACCGGTACAGATCCTGGTTTTCTGGTCGTAGAAAAAACGCAGCAGCTTGTTGCTGAGGTAATCTCTGACAATCTCCTTGATCCTGTCCTTGAAGATATAGCTCACGACCAGGGTGATGAAAAACGCCATGGTAAAGATGCCGAATACGTACTGGGCATAAAGCGCTATGGCGGTAGCCCATATCATGGCGAGTCCGGCGGCGGCGCCAAATATCATCTGTTGTGCCATTTTCCCTTCCGGCCGCGCACGCGTGCTGAGGAACAACACACTTTCCGTGCATTTTTTGAGTGATTGCATCCGGTAAACCAGCTCTTCATTGTCATCGTTCTCTTTGGGCCTGGCCAGATAGCCCTTGGTCTTGCGATACCCGATCTCGTTTGTGATCAGCTGCAGAACAGTTCTCTTATAGACGTCGTAATTTTCCAGTCCCTTCTTCTTCAGGGTTTCCAGCAGGCGATAGGAATATTCATCTGTAACAAGGCTCAGATATTCATCGATAAGGACGTATATGGAGAATATTTTTTCATCAATGGTGGGTATTGTGATGATCGTTCTCAGGCCACGGATTTTTTCGAGTATGTCGCTTGTGTGTGCGATGTAATTTTCCACAAGGTAGTCGATATCCTTGGGATCATCTTTCCTGGATAGAAATACAATGTGTTCACTCATTGCCTTCCTGACAATACAGCAGAACATTTTTAGCTGATTTTCATAGTTGCTTATGTTCTCGGGAGAGGGATCGGCGGCGAGCTTCTGAAAACTTTCTTCCAGGCTCTGGAACGGATTACGTTTGCCTGAGGCAACATGCCGCAGCGCTATTTCTGGTGTCTCAAAGCGAAGGTAGGTCTGCAGGTCCCTGTAAAACAGGTATTTGGGATAGTTGTCATGATCAAGGTCCAGGCTGTTGGGAATAAACATATAGATTTCCAAGGCATACGAGGTGTGTTCCTCCTGCCGCTTGAACCGATAGTGGCTTTTAAACTCGAGTTGGTACTTGTCGTGAATACGCACGTCCAACATAACAATTTCCCCGGAAATTTGTGGTGTATACCTCCGCTGCGAAGTATGGTGCCTTGTCGCCTGCCACGCCAATCGTAGACCCGAAGCAGATTGTACCCCGTACGAAATCGCCGCACACCGTTGGCTTGAGGCTGCGGACTACGTCGACCCTGCATGGCCGCATTGAACAGCAGGCGCCGCAGTTCAGGATTGCCTTTCCTGGTCAGCTGCTCTCGCCCTCGCCACTGGCCGGTTTCTCACACGCGAACGTCCGGTTTTGCTTTCAGACATACAATCCAAGACGCTGAATGTCCGGAGTGAGTCCTCTACGGTCTTTTAGTTGCGGCTAATATAAGCAATCACTAAACGAGTCCTTCGACCCAAACAGTACCTTCGCGACTGTTGTTCCCGACGCCCGGTTTTACAAACGATAAGTATTATTTCAGCTCATTAGGGTATTTATTTGCGTGCTCGTTTGACCCAAATTAGCATTTTTATGTGAACCTCCTCAAGTTCAGAATTACTGCATAGATTCTGGCAAATAGGAATTAATGAGTGGGTCAAATTTCAGTGCAAAAGTGGTTCAGTATTTGGCGCAAATGAACACGGTGTACACGGCGAGGACCGGTTCGACGAGTTGCTTGATGGCGGCGTGGAGGGGGAGAGCCGAGGTGGCTCAGTTAGAGATGGTTAGATTTGTTTTAAAGATGGCTACGGGTGTACTTCAACCACTGACACAAGTATTGTGCATGGAATTGATGATTTGTACTGATTGTTCTACATGGTATTACAAGGGGTGCCCACCGCTCAGATTGCATAACACTGCATAACCGTACATAACTGAATCCGAAAAAGTCACGTTCTGACAACTCGCGGATTCTCGAGTGTGCACTACCACCATAAATAGTAATTAGCGAGGCGCGGGGCAGCGAAGGGATGGAAGTTGGACTGTGTATGGTCGTAAAGGACGAGGCGCACCAGCTTATCGAGTGCCTCGATCCGATCCTGGATCTTTTCGATCAAGTTGCAATTACTGATACCGGTTCTCATGACGGCACTCCGAAGTTATTGCAGTCTCAGTTCGGGATTCGCGTCCTGCACCAGAGCCTGGATACAGGACGCTGTGATTGTCTGTGCGACGCACGGCACGCGACCTTGGATACGCTCTCCACCCCATGGGTATGCCTATTGGATGCGGACGAGCGCATCGACCGGGAAAGCCTCCAGCAAATACGCTCGATGGCTGATGACGATCGGACGGCAGGGTATTTCAGTCGATGGATCAACCATATCGCTGGCGAGCCGAGCTTCGAAGACTATAAGTTGTTTCTGTTTCGCAGAGACCTGAAGCCAATTGGATTGGTGCACGATGTGGTACAACTCGATGTTCGTGCCCACCGGTTGCAGGCGTATTGGCTGGACGGTCTCCAGGTCAATCATTTTCCCGACCCGGATCAGTGCTCGACCAAGGCTGCGCGTTACCGCCGACGTTTGGCGTGTGCCATCCGGCAGCAGCCCGATTTTTTCCGTTATCACTGGTTTCTCGGCTATATGGAGTTCCGCGAGGGTTGCCTCGCTGAGGCGACGGATCTGCTGTCGGTAGCGGCCGAAGCATGTTCACCGAACTACCCGGTCGAGTGTCTCAATAGTGCCATGGTGTTGACAGAGATCCAGGCGCGGCAAGGCGACGAGGCGGCTGTGCAGAAAACCCTGTCACGGGCCCGGGCCTTCTATCAACAGGTGGCGGATGACTTTGAGGTCAGGATCAATTTCCGGATGGGGCCGTGGCTCGCCGAGGCCTGGGAGCATTTTTGTCAGGGAAGATGGGATCTTATTCGTGCGTACCGTTTCGCCTGCTGATGCGGTCAGCACAGTTTTATCGGCACCTCAAAACGGGTCGACCGTCAATGTAGTCGGGTATGTGTTGCTCCAAGAGGTGTAAAAACGTGGCAGTCAGGTCCGTGGCCTGCATTGATTCCAGCCGCGAGCCCGCTTCGACTCCCGGTCCTCGCGCGGCAATAAACCCGCGCGAGCAATGACCGCCGCTGCGGAAAAAGGGCAATGGCCCGATGCTTCCGCTTTGCGGGCTGTTGATTAAATCGGTGGGTGATTCTTCCTGCCACAGCACGATCAAGTCTGCTGGCGGTCCCAGGGAAGTATCGTCCATGGGTTGCGTTTTCCTGTGCACGATCTCGCGTACCATGGGCTTGCCGGTGCGTCCGTCCTTCACCGCGTACAGATAGTCGCAAATTTCACCGCAGGTTCTATGGTAGTCCTCAGGCGCTATGAGACCATCGCGCTCTCGTCCCTGCAGGTTAATGCGGATCAAACCCTCGGAGTATGTAGGCAACGCAAAAGCTTTCATGCCTGGCCAGAGGGGTCGATACCAGTTGCTTGGTTGCCAGTGCATCGGATCGCCCCGGCTCTTTTGCACGGCAGGGGATTCAAGGCGTGCTTCGCCCGTCGGGGTGCGCAGGTTCCAAATCTCGTCTTTCCAATGTCCTGGATAATCGAGCCGCGCTGCATCCTCCCCGGTCCCGCCGAGTGCCTTTTGCCCCGGGAAACTCCATCGAAACAAGAGCTCCGGCAGAAAAGCCATGCTGGGCAGATCAAGAACATTGGCGGCAATCCCGTAGATGGAAAACAGCAGCACGTCGGCGTCCTTGGGGGCTGCCTCCAGAATTTCGCCCAGACCTGCGTCGACCGCCTTGAAAACGTCCAGCAGCGGATCGGCGTTGTTGTCCATCATCAAGGGCCCATGCAGGGGATGGTCCTGGCTTGTGTGCCAGAGCAGATGACTGGCGGTGTGGGTCTCTGAGAATACGCCCAGAAACAGGTCCCAGGGCTCTCGGCCAAGCAGGTCAAGCATCAGTTGCGTGCGGAGTCCAGCACCAGCCACCAAACGATCGCGCAGTGCTTCAAGGGCCGGCAAGTCATAGCCGCTGGGGATACGGTAGGAGTAGACCGCTTCATTGTCGCCCCCGGGTTCCGGTGGCGAGGCCTCGAACATGGGGTGAAGACCGTGCCGCGCGATCAGCTCATCCATGAGGGGCCCGGGCTTCGACATCCGCAGGCATTGATTCACCTCCGTGCCCCAGCCCATGATCTGAATTCCGTTGACGCCGTCCACCGGACGGGCCAGGGGCGGGTCGAACACGGCCACCCGACGCTCCGGCATGAGCGCATAGAACGGTGGGTATTTGATAAAGCCATACGCGCTGTGCTCATCCGCCGCGTATCGGCCCGGGTCGTATTGCACGTGTCCCCACTCCCCGGTCCGCGCGGGTAGTGCACCGGTAAGAAAGGTGATCCACGATGTTTCGGTGCGATAGTAACGCACATTGTTGACCCACCCGAAGGCGCCTTGGTCGCGAAACCGGGCCAGGTTGGGAAGCACGCCAAGGTCCATCCAGTGTTCCAGGAGTTTGGGGTCGGTGGCATCCAGGCCGATGGCGATGACGGGGCGGGTCATGGGCTTGATCTCGTAGTCATGCAGGCATGCGTTTCTGCGTCACATGGGAAATGAACTCCTCATACTTTCCCGAGCGGCTGCGCTCGATGCGGTCAGGATAACTGAATTGTACCGAGAAGGGGTGGCCGATCCGCTCCATGATCATGGTGCGCAATGCCTCTTCTTCATCGCTAGTCAGTGCGCGCTCAACCACCAGTCGGGCCTCGAGGTGTTCCAAATCGTGTTGTACCACCTGATGCTGGATTACGGGCGCGGCCTGGCGATAGAACGTTGCGGCCAGGTTCGGCCAGTGTGTCTCACCGGTGGGAAGCACCACCATGTTGCGCACCCGCCCGAGGATGCGCGTGAGTACGGGCAGGCCCCGGCCGCAACTGCACGGTGCGCCCACGGTCGCATAATCCCCTATCTCGTAACGGATCAGTGGCATGGCGAAGTTGTGCAGTGTCGTGACCAATACCCGCCCGGTTTCCCCCGGTTTGCAAGCCCGCCCGTTTGTGTCGACCACCTCCAACAAGATGTTTTCCGACTGCACATGGTAAACAGCATGTTCGGGACACTGCAGCGCAAGGGAGCCCGCCTCCTGTGCCGAATAGGTGTCGACGACCTGCACGCTCCATGCATCATGTATGCTCGCGCGAAGTTCATCATCCACCGCCTCGGACACCAGGCGGACCTCCCGGAGATTCGGGAGGGTTACGCTTTCTGCAAGGCTTCGCTGTGCCAGGGCCGCTGCGTTCGAGGGGAACGTGATCAGGTATTCCGGATTCTGGCGAGAAAGCCATTCCAGCTGCTGGTGTGGATCCGTATGGATGTCCAATGCAACCGCAGGGCCGCTGGCATGTAACAGATTGACTGGCGACCCCCAGTCCGGGAGATTTGAACCGCCGGGATAAGCCACATTGGTATCGTCACCGAAGTGCCTGATCGCTGCCAGCGTTGCGCTGAAATCGCGCCCATGCCAGTAGTGTTCGCGCAGGACAAAGGCATTCCACAACATTCGGGTGGTCTCAGTGGTGGCAACGCGGACGGGTGTACCGGTCGAGCCTGAGGTCTGCGCCAGGCCCAAGAGTCGATGACCGGGTGGCGGCTTGCGCACCCGCAACGTTTGTACACTGGACTGCAACTGCTGGCGTGTAAGAATCGGGACCCGTTCCCAAGCCTCGGGCTGGATGTCTTTGGCAGCGGTGATGCCCGCCTCCGACAAGCGTTGTCGGTAGAAAGGTATCGATCCACGAACGAACTCCAGCAGTGTTGCGAGTTGCAGGAACTGCTGTTCGTGCACACGTTCGGGTTCCCACCATTGGCTCTGCTCCAACTGGGCCAATAGAGACAGAAGCAGTGCATTGGATATATCCGGCAGGGCCGGGAACTGGTGCTGAGGTGAAGCCGGGGGGACCCTTAGTGCTGGCGCTGGCTGTGTTCGTTTTCCTTTGCAACCTCTGGGTGGGCGCATACTTGGCTGGCCTCGTTATCATTATTAGCTAAATGCGTACACCTCACGGTAAAAGCCACCGGGAAGCTTGTCAACGGAAGCAGGGCAGGGCGTGCGACTGTGTCTGCATTCTTTACAGTTTGTCATTGATATAATTTTCTTCTGCAGCACGATTACTTTAAATAACAGATGGTTAGCTGATGCGGCGCAATAATTGCTTATTTATTACTGCACTTAAATCTTCGTGGGAGTTAAATAATGGGAAAGAAAACGCGCAAAACCAGGGCCCGCATAGCCGCGGCCGCCGGTATGGCACTCGCCGCAGGTGCTGCCAACGCGATTACGATTGATGGCGGTGAGGGGATTGGCGACCTTGTCTGGGTGGACACTAATATGAATGGCATACAGGATGGCGGCGAAGCAGGTCTGGCCGGCGTAACCGTCAACCTGCTCTACTCTAATTTAACATTTCACGATACTACGGTAACCGATGCTTCGGGGTTGTACGAGTTCTGGTTCAGTACTAGTAGTTTGGGCAATCATGATTTCATCATCGAATTTGTACTGCCCACGGGCTACTCATTTTCGCCTCAAAATGTGGGCGGTGACGACACGCTCGACAGCGATGCTGATACGATCACCGGTCGAACGGGTTTAATCCATATTAATGGAGATTATGGACAGGATGAGTTTGATAACACGGTGGATGCAGGTATGTACCGAACATTAGTACCTCTTCCTGCTGCAGTCTGGCTCTTCGGCTCTGGTCTTCTGGGATTGATTGGAATAGCAAAACGCAAGACAACGAAACTATAGCAGTTCCAACAGTACCTACAACGGCTCCTTTGGGAGCCGTTTTCTTTTCTGTTGAATGCAAGGAGTTGACTGAGCCAAGGCTAACAGACTGATTATTAAGTAAGTATTATCTAAACGACGGGAGACGACCCAAGTCGGACATACATCTGGAGTGAGCCGCCACTAACCTCAAAGCGAATAGCAGTATGTATAAGCTATTTGTAAGGAATCCAAGAAAGATGTCGGGATTGTTTACGGCTATTGAAGTGTTTTATAGGTGTAGCAAAGCTAATCATATGAATATCTGAGAAAGAATAGTGACGGTATAGAAGTTGCGTTAATAATGCTTGCTTGCATTTAATCATTATCATGAAATATTTGGAGAAAACAAATAAGAAACACGCATCAGTGCGCCTTGCAGGCTTAATCCTGTTGGCTAGCTAGTTCTCCGTCGAGCATTAGAACGCCATGTGAACAAGATGTTTATTTGCGTGCTCGTTTGACCCAAATTTGCATTTTTACGTGAACCTCCTCAAGTTCAGAGTTGCTTCATGTATTCAGGCAAATAGAAATTAATGAGCGGGTCAAATTACAGTGCAAAAGTGGTTCAATATTTGGCGCAAATCAACAACCCACTGTTGGATCGATGACAGACAGAAGTTCCAGGCACTGGATCATCGCTCGCCCGTTATGATACGGCGACTTCCAGGCTCCCGCTTTATCGCCTGACGGCTTCCTGGCTTCCGATACCCGCGCGTGCCAGTCACCACCCTTCCAGTCAATCTGATACTTCATGATCCAATCCAGGGTTCGTAAAAAACAATCGAAGTACATCTTCTCCCTGGTAAGGTCGTACATCCATAGCGCGCTCACCAGGCATTCGGCCTGCACCCACCATATTTTGTCACGTTGGTCAGCCAATCCCCTGAATGGGCCAGTATGGTAGAAACCTCCCGCCCTTTGATCGAAACCATACAGGAGTGCGTAGTCAAAAAGCGTGCGGTAAAGATCCAGCAAGTGGTCATTGGACAGGTCTACTGCCCGACAGGCTTCTATCAATACCCAGATGTTTTCAAGCTGGTGGCCATAGGAGACGCGATCATTGCGAGGCCCTCGAAGCGGCTTCCAATCGTGTTGATGTTTATCAGTACAGACGGCGAAGGTTTTGTTTACCACGGCATTGCTTAGCACGAAGATCAACTCGATGAGACGTTCCCTGGCCAGCGGATCCCTGGTAACGAGATAGTACTGGGTCATCGTCTCCATCAGATGGAGATGCGTGTTCATCAACTTGAGGGAGGTAACCGTGTTCATATAACCGATATTATTTTCAGGGAGTCGACTCCAATCGCGGCGAAAGCATTCCCGGTATCCTCCATACTCAGGGTCGTGAGCGGGGTGCTCTAGCAGGCTAAAGAGTTGTTGTGCAAGTGCCATTGCTGAGGTGTCACCCGAGGCCCTGGTATATTCCAGGAGCGCGTAGAGCCCAAATGCCTGGGCGTAGAGGTGCTTGTCGGGTTTGGTGGCACGGTGCCCCGACGCTTCTACTTCCCAGTAGAACCCACCGTGTTGCCTATCCCACATATGATCCCGAAGAAACGCATAGCCGTGATGCGCGGCATCGAGGTGTTCACCAGTTCCATATTCACTTCTGGAAAGCCTTGAAAAGAACCAGAATGTTCGCGCCTGGGTCACCAAACACTTATTGGTTGGCCCATTCCACACTCCTTGAGGATCGTGATTGAGTCGATAGCCACCCACCTGCCAATCAATCACATGAGGATACCAGAATGGAAGGATGTTATTGAGAAGCACTCGCTCACAGGATTCCTTTATTTGCCGGATTTCCTGCTCCTCAAGCTGATGCGTTACAGGGTGCTCAGTGACACCGCGTGAGGTCAGGATATTTCGAAGAGTAAGCCTTAAACGATGTAATGTGTTCGTTTTAAACATGGAAAACACGGTTCTTTTTGGGTTGAGTAACTTGCCAGTTATTATTGTTCTCATAGCCTGGACGATCTGGCAGGTCACCGAACTTCTCTTTGAAGTGGTCTTTGTGTTGGGGCCTGAAGTGATTGCGCCAATCCCCAGAAATACCTTTTCGGTGGTGCGACATGATGTTTTTTCCGAAAACATTAGGGGATGTAATATCGGCGAAGCTAAGGCCGGTAAGCGATGCGATATCGCGGCAAATGCTAACCATCCATCGAGTCGCGCACTTATGATGAGCAAAATATGCAATCAGCACAACGAGCGACCCGTCCCGCAATGGCCCTGGAAAGACATATTGTACAACAATGGGGATAATCAAAGGAGCAGCCTGAGGCAAAAATACGAGCATAGATTAAGGATACTTGCATCCAGAGCAATATAAGAATAAATCAGCATGCCGGCAGTCAGGAATAACTGTAATTTTATCAAAAAGACCAGTCGGCAAATGCTGCTACACCACCGATGCTGTGATGGAGAAGCTGGGTAATTACTTCCGCGAGAACCCGCAGGGGATACTGGTCTTTCGCGATAAACTAACCGGGTTACTGCGGAGTTGCGACATGCAGGGCCAGGTGACACGCGTGTTCAAAGTTGTAATGAGCAGCAATCGCGCATAGCATTCAAGGGTATGGCGGTGCTTTGTCCAGGCGCCGGCGTGGACTAAGTAGAACAACGACGACAAAAGGCATGTTAATCATCAGGAGAGCCCCGCTTTACAGCAACCAGGTGGTCTCCGACGGATGGTTTCGAGTGCTCGGCAACCATGATGTGTGCCGGCGTGGCGGTATTGCTATGCCGGCTCGGCACAGCCGGAGGCTGGTGTGAGCAAGCTACGCTATGGCGTTATTGGTGTCACCGGGATAGGCAAATACCATATTCAGCGGGTAATGGAAGATGGCCGGGTGGAGCTCACGGCACTGGTGGACGTGGACGAAGAGTCCTTGCGCGCTACTGCATCGGAGCTGAGGGTGCGTGGGTTTTCGGACTACCGCGACATGCTCGATGCCGATGTTGTCGACGCAGTGTCGATTGCCGTACCGCATCACTTGCATGCGGAAATTGGACTGGCGTGTCTCGAGGCCGGTGTCCATATATTTCTCGAAAAGCCGTTCGCCAACCGCTTGTCGGAAGTCGATGCAATGCTTGCCGAGGCCTGTGCCCGCAATTTGAAGATCTGTGTGGGGCACCAGTACCGTTTACACCATTCACCACAGGCGATGAAACGCATTATTGAATCGGGCGAACTGGGCCGTATCATGCAGGTGTTATGGACCTGGGCCGAGTTCCGCCCGGAAAGCTATTACGGGCAGGATGCCTGGCGCAAGACTTGGCGTACGGCTGGCGGCGGTCTGCTGATGAATCAGGCTAGTCACGATCTTGATTTGATCTGCTGGATGTTCGGACGACCCGCGGCGGTGTCTGCTGAAGTCATAAACCAGCTGCACGACATGGAACTCGATGATGCTCTCAGCGCGAGTATGGTGTTCGAGGACGGGGTTCTGGCCACGCTGCAGATGAGTATAAACAGGCCCAGAGCATTCAGCATTCGTCAGGTTGTGGGAGACAGAGGGATGCTGGTGATGCCCGATGTCCGTAGCCTGACCGGGGATAAAAGGGATTTGATACGGGTCGGTGTTTATGAGGACACACTGACCATGCTGAATGCACAATTGCAGGGGACGCATGAGCAGCCAGGGATCGAATGGCGGACCGTCAGTGTCCCTGAGCATCGGCACGCGCACGAGAAGCTGCTCAGACCCGCCAGGTTGTGGCGCAGGCTGGGTGTTCTGAAGAAGCGAAAAAAGACAACTGGCCTGCCCATTCTCTTGCGCAGTTTTGTTGAAGCTGTGCTGACGGATAGCGAACCCCTGGTGAGCGGCGCCAGCACGCGTGCGGCAGTCGAGTTGACCAATGGCATTCTCTTGTCTGCGGTCAGGAGAAAGCCCGTTCAGTTTCCAGTCGATGCGGCGGAGTATGACGAGCTGTTCGAAGAGCTCTGCGCAGGCTCAAGCCGGATTCGCGGCGCGCGGTAACAGGAATGGAGGGCGTAACAGCACAGCTGTATGCGTGCATGGGCTGTGGTGAATAACTGGCGGCAGAAGATCCGGAGAATCGGGCGCAGGGTGCAGCTCGCTGTTTTTGGTCCACTGCTGCCGAGAACAGGGGATTTCATCGATTTGTTTCCACCCCGGGTCAGAATGGAGCGCCTGGCAAAGGGATTCAGGTTCACCGAGGGCCCCATCTGGTTTCCCGAGCAGGACTGTCTGCTTTTTAGCGACATTCCTGCGAGCTGCATCTACAAGCTGACAGCGGACGGCCGGGTTTCTGTGTTCAAGGCGCCCAGTGGTCATTCCAACGGTCTGACCCGCGACGCAGCAGGTCGACTAATTGCCTGCGAGCATGGCAATCGCCGCGTGACGAGAACCGAAACGGATGGTGCATTGAGCGTGCTGGCGGATTCCTATGACGGGCAACAATTGAACAGCCCGAATGACGTTGTCGTGGGGCCGGACGGCGCGATCTACTTCACGGACCCGCCCTACGGAATCAGGCCGGAGCAGCAGGAATTCCCGATTCAAGGTGTCTACCGGGTGGATCCGGAGCATGGCGGCATTAGCCTGGTCGCCGATGATTTCGACCGGCCGAACGGACTGGCTTTTTCACCGGACGGAAAACGGCTGTACATAGACGATTCCTCCGCACGCCGGCACATCCGGGTGTTTGATGTTGGCGATGATGGGAGCCTGAAAAATGGGCGCCTGTTTCACGACATGAATGTCCCCCAACGTGGCGCGCCGGATGGGATGAGTGTTGATGCTGAGGGCAATGTCTACTGCACAGGTGCAGGAGGGGTGTGGGTATTCGGCCCGGGCGGCCAGCATCTGGGCATGATACAGATGCCGGAAAAACCCTCCAACTGTGCCTGGGGAGATCAGGACTGCAAGAGCCTGTACATTACAGCCCCGGCTTCGGTTTATCGCATCCGAGTTTCAATACCCGGCAGTGGAGTTGCCCTGCAAGCCATCTAGTGGTTGTCAGTGAGTCTAGTGCGGTGTAACGGATAACGTGCACATATCAGAGGCCCACAAATGACCCAGGACAAGGCGCAGCCTGCAGTTAATGGCCATTCCCTTAACAAAGGCTGCAACGCAGTATTGGGTCATTTGTGGGCCTCCCTTCGGGCGAGACGAGAAGCCGTCATCTGCGGTGTTGCGTCTCTTGTAAAGGGCACGCCATTCCCTGCGAGACGCGCCTTGCAGCTAACGGCTTCTCGTCTCGCTGATACGTACACGTTATCCGTTACACCACACTAGGCCTGCGCCATGGCACGGAAGGTATCACAGCCTTCCATGAGCTCTTCGTAACTGCCACTGGCGATAATCTTTCCATCTTCCAGCACGTGTATCACATCACAGTCTTTCACGGTATTCAGTCGATGGGCGATGATAAGCAGCGTTTTTGTTCCAGCCAGCTCGTGAACGGATTGCCGGATGGTGGCCTCGGTCGCACCATCGAGCGCGCTGGTCGCTTCGTCAAAGACCAGCAGTTCGGGTTTGTGATACAAGGCCCGTGCGATGGCGATCCGCTGGCGCTGGCCACCACTCAGGCGAATACCCCGTTCTCCGACAACCGTATCGAAACCGTCTGCCAGTTCCTCGGTAACGAACTCGTAGATATGTGCCATTCGAGCGGCCTCGGCCACCGCTTCGTGATCGATGTCGTCAGGATTTACCCCGAAGGCGACGTTGCGAGTTACCGTGTCGTCGGCCAGGAAAATCTGCTGCGGTACATATCCTGTGCGGATCTGCCAGGCAGGGGCAGTCTGCTCTGTAATCGGTGTCTGATCAATTTTGACCTGACCGGACTGGGGAATCAGCAGGCCAAGCACGATATCGGCAACGGTACTCTTGCCGGCCCCGGTGGGACCGACTAATCCAGTCGAGGTATTCTTGTGGATGGTCAGGGTGAGCCGCTCCACCGCGTTCGTCTCTGCCGCGGGGTAGCGGAACGATACGTCCTTCAGCCTGACCGAATCTTCGCAGGTGATGGGCTGTTTTCTGATTTCCCTGATCCGGGCGGCGCCGAGGTACTCATCTGCCAAGGCCAGGTCACGGGAAATCACGTTGAGGGACTTGCGGTTGAAGCGCAGGGCAGACAGGGCTTGTGTTATCTGCTGAAACGCCGGAAGAATCCGGTATGCGGCGACGGCGTACAAAGTGACCATCGGTATGACTTCCTGCATCGTCTGTTTTACGCCGACGATGTACAGCGTGATACCAAGAATTCCACCGAAAGCAAGCGACTCGATCAGATGTTTGGGTAGTTGCGTGATCAGGCCGTTGGCCACCATCTGCCGGGTGAATCTCCTGAGTGCCTCCGTGAAACTGTCGATAAAATATTGCTCACGGCCCGTCATGCGGACTTCCTTGATGCCGCTGAGGACTTCGGAAAGCATCTTGAATCGCAACTTGTTGGCCGCGACACGTCGCGCACCAATTGACGACAGTTTCTGCCTGAACCCGAAATACACCCAGGCATAAGCACCCCCGAACAGCACGGTTATAGCGCCCGCCAGGACCGGGTCATTCCAGAACAGCAGTGCGAGAATGCAGCCGGCCATGATGGACTGGGTAATGAGTCGCGTTACCGGCATCATCACGCCATTCACAACGTGGGTCATTTCCGAGAGCAGATTCCTCTGAATTTCGGAGGTGTTGCGTGTCAGGAAATAGTGATAGGGGCGGTAAATGTACTTTTCCAGCAGTCTTTGTGACAGTGACAACAGGGTGCCCCATACGAAACGCAGTTGCAGCCATACCATAAAGGCGGCGAACAGGTTTTTGAGCAGATAGATCAGCAGCAGTGTGAAGCCGCATATCAAAATGAATTGATGCGTATCATCGACGCCAAGGGCGGTATACAGTCGGTTCAGCCACCGATTTTCGAACACCAGATCTGGCTGGGCCAGGACACCCATAAAAGCGACAATGGTGCCAATTCCGACCAGTTCGAGGGCTGTCATCATCAGGGCAGCCAGTACCACATACAGGAATCGCAGGCGTTCCTTTGCAGTTAACAGTGCGTGTATTTGTTTAACGATGCCAGGCATGAGTACTGAGCTCTTCATTCTGTGTCCTGATAATTTTCTCAGAGTGTTGTATCGCTGCGGCGGATAGTATGTGACCACAGTGTCTTGGCGAGGCGGGCGGGGCGCACCAGGTAGTACAGCGCAGACAGTGCATCGGGCAGCTTGATCATCTCGCGGTCTTCCCTGTTCGGTACAAAAATCATGGCGAACGCGGCTTTTACCAGGTGCCGGTAAACTGGAATTCTGTCACGCAGCCGCTCACGCACGCTGATGCGGAAGCGCTGTCTTTCCAGGATACGGTCAAGGATAGTCGGCTCGTCGAACAGGCGGTAGCGCACGTGTTCAACGAGCGCCTGCACTGCTCTGTCCGAACGAATCCAGATGCAAACCTGCTCGGGCAGCGGCGCCTGCAACAGCTCGTGAGCAAGAGCCAGTCCGAGCAGTAACATACGTCGTGCCCCGGTACGCGTTGCCAGCTCGGTGATGTATGGCCAGTCAAGGTCAGGATTCGAGCCCAGCAGCTCTGCAATATCGCAGATCCAGCCGATTCGCTTCCACCACAGGTCCTTGCTGCCATGGACGCAGAGAAACAACAACGAGACTTCGGCCGGAAACACCCGTATATCCTGGCCGAGCAGGTACGCCGGTTCCAGGTGTTCCCATAAGCCATCCAGGTCGATATCGAAAGGAAAACGCTGGTTGCTGATGCCCCAATGCAGGTCAATGGTGGCATTGTTGTCGGGGTGGGCAAAATTGTACTCGTGCCAGAAGCGGTTTTTATTTATTTCGTCGGCCCCTGTCACCTGGCCCTGTTGGCGGCGCCACTGATAACCATGCGAGACCAGGAGTGACTTTGCAGGAATGATATCCCGCGGGCGTATGACCAGATCCAGATCGATGAACTTGCGCAGTGCGACATCGCCATAGGCAAGGGCAGCGAGGGCAGGCCCCTTGTAGGGAACCGCGCTGATATCCGCAGATTCCAGTATGCGCAGTACCTTGATCAGCTCAGCGGTGAGAACCAGATTGCGTTTGGCGCTGGCCATGTAGTGGGACTCAAGCCGTTGGAGTACCGCTGATGGAACCCGGTCTGCGCAGAATTCACTCAAGTTGCGAAACAGCAACGGTGTCAGGGAGTGCCAGTAAGCCTTGCCGAGGATGAACTCCCAGTCCAGCTGTTTCAGGGCGAGTGCCCGAATCAGTTCGCGTTGCTGCGGTTCAACCCGGGTGCGGGCGCACAGCAGCAGCAGGCGAAACTCGTCACGAATCTCGAGTGCCTCGCCCATTGTTGAAAGGGTGCTGGCCTTGTCTGCGTCGCCGGTCATGTCAACAGTTACCGTTCGTCGCAGGTGTTCAGCCGAAAGGAAGGTGTGAAAATCATATCTGCCGGGGATATCCCGACAAAGGAAAGGATTGCACCCTGGCCTTCGCGCGAGTTCAAGGCATCGACGGGAAAGATACAGAAGTTGTGAACATGTTCCCGCTGCAGGTGCTCGGCGGCTGCGTAATAGTCCTCCCAGTATTTCGATACCGCCTCCTGCTTGTCTTCGATGTTGTATTTCGGAAAGGCATTGTCCCATACCTCGTCCAGTTTCCAGCGTGTGCCGCTATGCTGCAGCCAGTGGTTTCTGCCTTCGGTGCGGCGGAGATAACTTGCCACGGTATCGGCCTTGTTCCGCTTGAGACAAATGAAGCGAGTATCGGGGAACTGTTCGAGGATCCACTCGGTATAGGGCAGCCAGTAAAACCCGATATCGCCCTTGACGGTGACGGGCTTCTGCAGCAGCAGGTCCAGTTGCTGTCGGGCCAGCGGAAGATCGGTTTGCCATGGCATTGGCTGTCTGATGCCCTCGAAATTCATTTCATGGGTGACCGAGACATCGCGCTGCAGGTCCAGAAACAGACGCAGGGAGGTGGTTCCACATCGACCACTACCGATCCCGAACACCAGCATTCGTTAGTGTCCCGGTTATAGTGGCAGTTTCCCTGTTTTGGTCCGAACCGCGCAATCGTGCAGGGTGGCTGTACACTTCGTGGGTGAGTCCCTCGGTCCTCAGCCGACCGGGTTCCTCGAGAATCTGGTTGTCCACCGTGATCCAGGCGTGCCCGCGAATCCGCTCATCGGGCGATCTGGCGGGCTCCACCACGAAGTGAATGCGGAAATCGCGGTCGCCGGCATCGAGGAATCGGTACAGGGACAGGGCGCGCACGTAGCAGGTGTTGTGCGAGCCAAAGCGGTGGTGGACCAGCCACGGGGTGCGTAGCCGGATAATGCGTTCCATGCCGGTTGCGATATCGGGTGCGTCAGGGCGGCTCCCGGCGCGTACCGCATCCAGCAGTCCGGGCAGCGGGTGGCGCCGCAGCCGGTGTGGTAGTCGCCATATGAACAGTCCGATTCGCAGTGTGAGAATAATATCACCGGGTTGGCGCAGCAGCCGCCGTGCCCGCTGCAGCATTCCGATCGGTGACCATATCGGAGCCAGTGCAGGTCTTACCATCGGCGTCGCTCCGCGGGACTCCAGTAAGTGGAGTCAAAGCCCAGTCTCTGGGCGAATTCCTTGAGGAACATGCCGCGCCGCCTGATGGCATCGTCATCGTTACCCGGCCAGCAGGCCCGCAAGCCACTTGTGGCCACCTTCCCCCATGCGGCCAGTTCGCGTGACAGTGGCCAGTGCACGTCCGCGCGATGTTTCCACATGAACTGCGCGAGCCCCCGCCCATAATTGCGTTGCTGCTTCCAGTAGGCCTTCCAGGAAGTGCGGTGCCGGTGTAACACGATGGCATGGCCGACATAGGGGAAGGGTCCATCCTGCGCGCGGCGCGCACGGGCATGAAGGTCGCAGGCGTCGTAGGCATGATATCTCGGGTCAAAGCCACCGATCTGCTCCAGGATGCTGCGCCGGTACATGACATTGCTGGTCGGAGCAAAGGGAAAGGTCGGATGGGAAAGGTGTCGTTCGGCATCCAGCCCCCCCATAAGGTCTACAAAGCGTGCTGCCTGGTGAGTGGAGTTGTAGCCAACGGTTCGGCCGGCAGCCCCGAGCACGGTTCCGCCGTTACCGGCTTCCACCGCATTGACGAGGCTGGATAACCATGAGCGCGACGGAATGCAGTCTGCATCAGTAAATGCGACCCAGTCACCCCGCGCGTTCTCCAGCCCCAGGTTTCTCGCAGCCGGAGCACCTTGATTGTCCTGCTCGAGTAGCCGAACATTTAAGCCTGTCGCTACAGCCGCGCTGTTGTCGGAGGATCCGTCGTTGACGACGATGACTTCATACTGTCCCTGTGCGAAATCCTGTGCCTGGAGCCCATGCAGGCATGCCGTGAGGGTGTCTTCGCCATTATAGACCGGTATGACTACAGTAGCTTTCATCGCGCCTCCCACATCCGTCTTTCACCACTGCGGTACATGCTCAGAAAGCCACGCCACCACCACCAGGTCCAGAGGCGATGATAGCGGGCCAGTTCCACCCGTCTGGCCGAAGCCAGGCCGAACAAACGTCCCAGCGTGTAGACCAACGGTGCCATGCCGCGCGTTGCAAGCAATCTGCAAACGTGCAGTGTTTTCGCGAAGTCCCAGTTCACAGCATCCGGATACCTGCGATACATCTGGGCACCGCCTTCGCCGTAGGTCCATGCCTGTGTTCGCAGTTCACCGTCGGTCTGCCGATGTTGATGAAACAGAATGGCCCGGGGCCGATAGGCAATCGTAGTCGGAAACCGTTTCAGGATACGGTAGGAGAAGTCAACATCTTCACCCGTCAACATGTCCTCGGCCCATCCGCCGATGACTAGCGCGGCGTCACGGCGAACTGCGAGATTCAGTGATGGTACGAAAGGAAACACGGGCCGGAAGATATTGTTTTCCGGTTCCCAGATGCCGTGGGTAGCCATGAAACGCTCGGCACCCGTGTTAGGGGGGTATCCCAGCACGCGACCGCCCGCGATTATGACCTCGGGGTCATCGAATGCGGCCGTCAGTTCCGCGAGCCAGCTGCGGGTCGGCAGTGTGTCTGCGTCCAGATAGACAATCACTTCTCCTGTTGCAGCATGCAGTCCGTGGTTACGAGCTGCTGAAGGGCCACGCGTTTTTTCATCAAGGAGCGTGACGTCGAATTGCGTCACAACTTTCCGGGTATTATCCGTCGACCCGTTGTCGACCACGATGATCTCTGTCTGTGTGGGTGCACCGGCCTGACTGACGAGCGCTCCGAGCGTCCGGGTGATGGTTGTGGCACCATTGAGCACCGGAATGATGACGCTCACCGAGCTGGACCGCTTCATTGCAGCAACTCCTCGAGTTCCGCGAGATGGTCCTGGCGTTCGTAGGCATCATCACCGATCTCAATTCTCCAGCCCTGGAGCCGGGCGGCCGCAGCGGCGAGCGTTGCCAGGATTTGTCCTGCCCATGCCGGATGAGCGGGTATAACGGTTTGCCGCATCAACAGCGGCAGCACCTTTGCGTGTGGAAGGGGCGTCAGTTTAAGTCCGCGGGTATCCGATTGCCTTGCCACCTCGATCAAGTGGGTAGGTCGACTGCGGGTTGCTGTAGTGCCCGGCCAGATGGACTCGATCCTGACCTTGCGCTTTTCTGTCCAGGGGGAATACGGGGGTAGCCCGGTGAGGTCGCCGACTTCCGGGAACCAGTCGCGGGTGCGCGGGTGAAGATTGAAATTATGCAGCAGTGCGGCGACGTCGACAGCCCCGTCTTCATTCGTGCGCAGCAGCAGTTTGTCGTCACCGAGTGTTTTCCAGCCGCGTCGTATCATGGATGCGGTCAGGGTGCTTTTGCCGCCGCCGGCGGTTGCACACAACAGGGCGCAGTTTTTATCACTCGTGATCGATGCTGCGTGGAGAGGCACCCAGCCGAGTTCACGCCAGCTTTCGGTCAGGGCGAGGTTCAGGAAGTCCACCAGGTCTTCGCGGATCTGGGCATCCGAATGGGCAGGGGGAATTGCGATTGACCAGTGGTACCCGGCAGCCTGGTAGTGACAAGTGGAGCCCGAGTGGCAACTGGCGTACAGACCGTTTTCCGTGTTGTCTACCGTCATGCGCGCGCAGGTCATGAAGTGACCTTTCGCCGGTGGTAATGAGGCATTCTTGCCGGTTACGGAAATATCCACCGCGTGAACCGGCTCGGGCCAGTCCGCATTATACAGGCTCAAGGGTGCTGAGGCGCGTTCGAGCAGTTGCGAAGTCTCGGCGTGAAGCGTCACCGACACCGGACCGCAACTGAATTGACTATTTCCCACAGAACCACCCGGACTGAAGCCTGTATTACTCCGCTAGCGGCACACTCGGATCGAAAGCACTTGTGACAATGCGTTCCAGCGGTTCATCGTGCCGCTCAATTGTGGGTGCTTCCCAATTGCCGCTGAACTGCGCCTGCTGGCCGGTCTCTTTTCCTTCGAAACTGCCGACCAGATCATTGCTGATGAGTTCGTCGAGGTAGTTTTCGATTGCAGCCCGCTCGTGCTCCCGGGCGCCCCAGTCCGTGCATTTTGACATGATGTCTTGCAGGGTGGTACCGGCTTCCAGTAACTGCAATATGCCCCATCCTGGCAGATTGATTGAGTGGAAAAACTTGCTGTCCAGATGCAGTAGCAGTGCACCTTCACCAAGTGGGGTGACGACGACATTAGGGGAAAGTGCAAGTTTAGCGTCGTTGGCTATTCTGGCGCTCATGGCGGGTTCTCCAATTTGTACATATTATTAATTTTGGGTCAGCAACAACAGGCTCATAACGCCGGGTGTCTGCTGCAAATGGTCCTGGTGTTGCAGTAATGCGCCGGAAAGTGGTGGAAAATCCCTTTTATTCTGGTTACTTACTGCTGCCGTGGTTCTGTCTGTCCAGGGGTTGATAAACCCATCTTTATTAAGTTTACACCCGAATAATTTTATGATCCAGCTGCTTTTATAAGTCAAGCTTGCGCCACTTTTCCAATTTGCTGCCCTCCCGACTATGCTTTATGGTTAGGTTTGTTTGCTGTTGAAGCACCCTGGTTATCACCCGTGTCAGCACA
Source organism: Pseudomonadota bacterium (assembly GCA_039714155.1). GTDB lineage: Bacteria > Pseudomonadota > Gammaproteobacteria > UBA9214 > UBA9214 > SZUA-186. The sequence continues at coordinate 42,630 of JBDLJX010000010.1, forward strand.
AGCATGTATGCCCAGACCAATATTCAGCTATTTAATCAGCTCCAGCGTGATGGTTACCGGGCCGGGCAGCTGCGCCTGATCGCCGATGCCTACTTTCTGGCAACGCGGTTGTTTGCTGCACGTGTCGAGGCGTCCGGCAAGTGTTTCATGGCGCACGTAATCGGAACCGCGAGTATTCTCAGCGCCAGTGTCGCACCCGCCGAACTGGTCGCGGCGGGGCTGGTGCATAATGTTTACTGCAACGGCGATTTCGGCGACTATCGCAAAAAAGTCACCGAAGCCAAACGCAGGCGAATCAGGGATACAATAGGCGAGGGTGCCGAACAGTACGTCTATCGCTTCGCGATGCAACGCTGGAATGCAGCGGGGTTGCGCAAAACCCATGAACAGCTGTCCGGAATGCAGGAACTCGACCGCCGGGTTGTGTTGCTGTACCTTGCCGACCAGTTGGAGAAACACCTGGGCCTGGAAATTCTCTACTTCAGGGATTATGAACAGCGTTGCCGACACTATCGGGAATTTGGCCCGCTACTGGTGGACATGGCACGGCAACTAGGGTATTCCAGCCTCTCGCATCAATTGCAGGAGGCATTACAGGCAACGCTTGGATCAACGATACCTGCCGAGTTGCGCAGCCAGGACAGTCATCGCTTTTCGTATCTGCGTATTCCTGAATCCTGTCAGCGCAAGCGTACAATTCCGGCATTGCTTGCTGTTTCACGAGGCATCAGGCGTATGCTCAGGAAGACTCAGCGGCGCAGCGTTGGTCGCCCCGTGGCGGGAGGCTGAGCGGCATGTATGCGCAGACCAACATCCAATTGTACAATCAGCTGACCCGCGGTGAGTGTTCTCCTGGCGACCTGACCCTTATTCGCAGGGCCTATGAACTGGCGGTGCAGCTGTTTGCAGGCCTGTACAGACCGTCCGGCAAGACGTTTCTGGACCATGTGGTAGGTACCGCGAGCATCGTGCACGAGATACAAGGCAAGCCTGCACTCACCGCTGCGGGGCTGTTGCATTCTGCCTACACCCACGGGGATTTCGGTTTCGCAGGGCGGCTAAGCGTCCGTTTGAGAAGCAAGCGGATGATTGACGCGGTAGGGGGCGAAGTAGAGGCTTATGTCAGGATGTACACCGAGCCCCCCTGGAACATGCACAGCACAGGCGAACTGCCAGGACGGATTGACGACATGACACCAGCCGAACGGGAGGTTGTATTGCTGCGCGTGGCCAATGAACTCGAGGACCATCTGAATGGCGGCACCCTGTATTGCTACAATGCAGCCAAACACAAGGGCAAACTCGAAGAAAGGCGTGAATTACTTTCCGGTCTGGCGCACAAGCTCGGTTCGACAGTTCTTCAACGCGAGATAGATCGGGTGTTTGCGGAATGTTCCAGACAGCCTCTGGTGCCGGAACTGTTGCAACGGGTGAGCAGGTCGAGGTCATACTGCATCCTCCCGGAGTCATGTCGCAGATCCGCATGGCTGTATGCGTATGGAATGATGAGGCGAGTACTACGCTAATCTGAAAAAGAAACGAACTGAATAAATGAGATACAGGAACCGCCTTGCCAGGGTGCTCTCCATGCTGAAGAAACCATGGGAAAAAGTCCAGCCCCCCGCTGTGCATGCAGGCTCGTCGGCTGATCAGAATCTCCTGGAGGGGCGTACCGTACTGGTGACCGGAGGAGCCAGCAATATCGGCAAGGAGGTCGCTATCGAGTCGGCGAGGCAGGGTGCCAATGTCGTTATCGTGGACATTGACGATGAGGCACGGGCAAGTCTGAAGCGGGATCTGGCGCAGTACCCGGGCCGGGTAAAGGACTATAAATGCGACCTGTCCAGGAGTGCCGAGATAGACAGACTCTGTGAGACTCTGAAGAAAGAAAATATCCTGATCGATGTGCTCGTTAACAATGTGGGGGTACAGTACGAGACCCGCTCGATTGTGGATCTCGATATCGATGAATGGCAGAAGACATTCGCCACGAATGTTTTCGGGCCGATGTATTTAACACGCTGCATCGCGCGCTCAATGATCGATAACAGTCGCCAGGGCTCGATACTCTTTATCACTTCCATTCACCAGTGGATCATCAGGCGCTACGCCAGTTACAGTGCCTCCAAGGGCGCGCTGGGTATGATCATCAAGGAACTGGCCGTGGATCTGGCTCCGCACGGAATCAGGGTTAACGGCATCGCCCCGGGCTGGGTCGCGGAAGATGCAGCAGGAAAAGCCTTGCTACAGCGTATTGCACCACTGCACCAGAGTTCGATTCGGCCCTGCTATATTGGGCGCGCTGCCGTGTATCTTTCAGCAGATCATTACTCCTTTCACACTACTGGCAGTGTGCTGAAAATCGATGCCGGCTTGTCGCTGCACAACTACCTGGTGCAGCGCTAGCGAGCAGTGGCCGTCCGGGTCTCGCACCGGTATCGCGCTTGCTCCATCTCAGCCAGCAGCTCCCACAAGACCGCGGTGTCACTGTGTGTAGGCATGGGTAGAGGATGGAAGACCTGGGCAGGGTGAGCCTGTCTGAAATCTCCGGTTACTGAAAACGCAGTAGCTTTAACCACTGAAAATCAGACAGGTACCACAAAGTGACACATACCTATTGCTTGCGTTGAATCTCATGCGGCCTGCAAAGCCGTGGACGCCGGTTCGGTTCCGACCTCAGCATCCATTTTAAGCCTCTGTTTTACCACATATTCCTGGATATTCTTCAAGCGGTTAGCGGGTTTACATCCAGCCAGCTTGCTTGGTTTTGCCTTTCTCCCCTTTGTTCCCCATTGCCACAAACAAGGTGCAAATTGTGAATAAAACCGGAAATATGGAATAAAAGTCTGTTGTTTGAATGACGAAGCCCCGAGGTGCTGATAACACCGCCAGGGCTTCTTAACTGTCAGAGAATAAATTTCTCTAAAATTTGCACCAATTGTTCTCATACCCCTTCATAATACTGTTAAACATGGCTCCATTCATTCCGGAATGGAACATGATCATAGGCCATGCCTTGCACCATGGATAATTTGTCGTCCACAAGACATATCAAACAGGTCCTCCACCGCTCACTCCAGGTGCTGGGAACGGTCAGAGAGTGCGCGCTCGTTGATTATCCACAGTATGCAAATGTCGGCTCTCATTTTCTTTGGCTTAGCGAGGTTCTCTATCTCACTGAGGTTTTGAACGTAAAAATAAAGTACTTCAGTACGCTCAGGGATTTCTCCGGGAATGGTATGCAGGAGCAAATCGGCAATTCACCTATTCTGCTTCGTTCGGGATACCTTGGTGATTTCTGGGACGGGATTCATGGGAGCAAACGCCGATTGATCTATGAATACATCGTCGAACGGTTCCAACAGAATCCCATTTTTATTATGCCGCAAAGTATTCATTACCGGGATCCGGATAAACTGAAGAATGCGGCAAGAATCATGAATTCGCACCCGGATTTGACGATATTTGCAAGAGAAAGCGCGAGTTACCAGTTTGTCAGCGAACACTTTTCCAGATGCCGTGTTATTCTGGCTCCGGATATTGTTTTTCATCTGGCCGGCCTGCCTGGGCTGAACTTCAGGACAGAATACAAATCATCCATATTGTATCTTCGCAGGAGCGACTGGGATTCTGGGACAGGCTTCTCCCCGCAGCATCTCGGCATTGCGGATCTTGTCCACAACGACTGGGATGTCTTCTGGCGCGTTCGAAAACTCTCCAGGAACCGGGTTGTCAGAAAACTCTGGCAACAGCACTTGGCGCCTCCCGGGGAAATTGCATCACGATACAAGTGGCGGTTCCGGTATCCTTATGCAAAACAATTAAAACAATTTTCGCCGTCATCCGTTAAGCTGCCTTCTTGGAACATCATCCACTCTGGACTATACCAGCTTCAAAAACATCCCCTTGTAATTACCAACAGGCTTCACGGACATATCCTGAGTCTTCTGCTGGATATCCCGCATATCCTTTTGCCCGGCCCCTACAATAAGATGGAGTCGTTTTATAATACCTGGACCCACCAGATACCCTCCTGTCGTTACGTCAACGAACATAGACAGGTTAAAAAGGTGGCAGAAGAACTGCTCCAGGCAACACAGTAGAAGAACAACAAACAAACAGGAACCAAGAACTAATCACCGCTGGAATATGTGGCTACATTGGCCACCTGAGGGTCGCAAATTCTTGATCGGTCTGGACCTAAAGTCGGGGACCCTCAGAATAGGGAAATTCCACATCCACAATGGATTGGATTACGGGGGTACGGTCACAGGGATTTTATGGAATGATGTAAATGCTATCGTCGGCCGACTGCTTATACTGGCAGGCGCCTACCTTTTTACTATCTCTAAAACACTCCTTTTTAGAAGCGTAAGGAATTTTCTCTGCCTGAAAAGTTCCTTAGCCCTACCCAGCTTGTGTGAACGCAATGCATGAGCCGCTTTGCTCTCTGGCTGATACCGACTATGATTGCGGACAAACGCCTGTTGGTGCCATTCTCTCGTATGAGACCCTTCGCCTTTCTTTCTAAACACCGCCGCTTTCGCATCAATATCCCGGACAATTTCCCAGCTTACATCCTCGTCTAGAAAGTCTCGCAAGACCTTTCCCGTCCAAAGGTCTGTATCGTCAACAATAGTCAGCCCACCTACCTTCAAAGCTTTTGCGGTGTAATACCAATCGATAAAAGGCGCCGGAAATCCATGACGTCCATCAATAAGAACTATGTCCAGTTCTTCCAGCTCCAAATCGGGGAGAATGTTTTCAGACGGGCCAATGTGGAAACTCAAACCGCTAGTATCAATTTCGTTCGAATCACAAAAGTCGCGGATTCGTGTGGCAAGTTCAACGTCCGGCATAATGCTTTTATGTGCAACACCGTGCATAGCGAAGATAATAGTACTAATACCTGCCCCGGTCTCAAGGCAGTTCATTCCAGGATAGAGTGTCTTATCCAAGAAAGTCATCAGTCCTTCAGAAATACCCCACGAAATCTCTTGGTCGTATGAATCCCGATGAAGCTTTGGTGGCTGTTCCAGCAACTGTATAATATTCATCTTATTATGCGCTACATTGCTCTGGACTGCCTCTCGCCATCCAGCCCATTTTGATTTACTTCACTGCAACTCTTTGAGCATTGAAGCAACCCCCCTAGTTCGCAGAAATCAACTCAAGAAACTGGCCGTTGATGGCATTCTCCCACAGCTGACAAGACGCAGACAAGGTGCTAGTCTTTTGAATTTAAGCTGACTTCGTGAATGACAGCTTCGGAGAAATACTTGCCATTCAGGTATTCATTCCGAATGGGCGGCAACAGATAGGCTGTACCTTAGACCACCGCGCCACATCCTTACTCTACCGATAATGTTGAAAAACCCGGTATTTTCGAGTCGTGTACAGATCAGTAATAATTTGACCTTCTGTAATCGGTTCCAAGCGATTTTCTCTGTACAGGTAATGCGTTTCGATACCCTGAAAATGAGTCATTTATATAATAAGAGGGTTTTTCAACAAAATAGGCCGAATTCGGAAGTACACAGTACAAATAAAAACGGCGACCCGAAGGCCGCCATATTAACGTCTGAAACCTGTTTGGCAGTTAGTCACTAGACATTTTCGAGAGTATGACCTTCAGATCATTAATGTCATATTTTGCCTTTCGTCGATCAGGCAATTGTCTTCGATTCTGAACCACTAGAACTCCCTGACTATCCGTTAACGGAAATTCAACAGGCAGGTCAAAACGACGACTGCCTCTCTGCCTTATATTCAGCTTCATAATTAACCAGCTTTTTTATGTCAGGATATACCAATCAATCCCAAAAGACCTGAACTGACCAACCCGTTACAGCCAGCACCGCATCCGGTATCGGCCAGGCCTGTTGCAGGCCAGTCATTGGCTATAGTTCTCTCACATTAGTGATTAAATCGGGCCAATCAGTTTGGCTTGCACATTTAATGAATTGAAGCTTTTCAACACACCCTGCGACGAAACAACATTCCTGTCATAGCTAGTCACAATAAGGTGGTAACGCAATGGGCAAAATTCCGCTCCTATGATTCCATCGCTACTTTCCAATGCGGATACCAGATTTTGCCGTTGTTCCTCCCCTAGTTCTTCCTTTATATGTACAATAATTTCAACAGCACTCTTTGCCTCTTTAGATATATGTTGTATTCCCTGATCCATAGTAGAGCTCCTTTCTTTGAGTATTATTGCTTCTTCAGTCTGTCAGATGAATCGTATCAGTCTCCTTTGGCTGTTTGACTGACAGCGCCAATCCTACACCCAAAAGATATATATCGCCAAATGCTGATAAGTAAGGGAAAATACTTACGCCAGAATGAATGAGGTGAGTATCGTGAAGGTCACATTGGATCGTTCTCCACCCTTGTGCCAAGATTTTCTTATGGCACAAATAAGACGACGGCCAACGAATTAACGAAGGCCGTCGCCGTTTGTGCCAAGTTAACCAATCCTTGATTTAACCTGACATGGTGATGTTACCAATGCATTATTACAATTTTGTTACGAAAGAATGCGACATTGTGTCGCACAGTCAGGAAAATACAGTGGCCAAGAGGTCCGTGAATGTCGCATTTTGGTTGTCTCCCGTCCTTTAACGAAATCTTATATAAGAAATTCCTGTAGGACCGAGAACGGCC
>JBDLJX010000011.1:0-47412 GCA_039714155.1 Pseudomonadota bacterium
CTAGCCACTGCAAAGAATTCCACTTCATAACTCAAGTTTGAACCTAAGGAGATATATCAATGGCGATTAAAGTCGGTATCAATGGCTTTGGCCGTATCGGCCGCATGGCATTCCGTGCCATAGCAAAGGATTTCCCGGACATCCAGGTAGTTGCGATTAATGACCTGCTGGACGCTGACTATCTGGCATACATGCTGAAATATGATTCAGTGCATGGCAACTTCGACGGCGATATCGCGGTTGACGGTAATAACCTGGTCGTCAAAGGCAATACCATCCGCCTGACCGCAGAGCGCGATCCGGCCAATCTGAAATGGGGCGAAGTCGGTGCCGACCTCGTGATCGAATGTACCGGTTTCTTCCTGACCGGGGAGACCTGCCAGAAACACATCGATGCGGGCACCAAAAAGGTGGTCCAGTCTGCACCGTCCAAGGACGGTACGCCGATGTTTGTCTATGGCGTCAACCACGCAACCTATGCCGGTCAGGCCATTATTTCTGCCGCCTCCTGCACCACCAACTGCCTGGCACCGGTTGCCAAGGTGCTGAACGACAAGTGGGGTATCAAGCGTGGGCTGATGACTACTGTGCATGCTGCAACCGCAACGCAGAAGACGGTTGACGGCCCTTCCATGAAGGACTGGCGCGGCGGCCGCGGCATCCTGGAAAACATCATCCCGTCGTCCACCGGTGCGGCCAAGGCCGTCGGCGTGGTGCTGCCGGAGCTGAATGGCAAGCTGACCGGTATGGCCTTCCGCGTGCCGACCTCCGATGTGTCCGTGGTCGATCTGACCTGCGAACTGGATAGTGAGGCCTCCTATGAGGACATCTGTGCTGCGATGAAGGCCGCGTCTGAATCGGGTGACATGGCCGGCATACTGGATTACACCGAAGACAAGGTGGTTTCCACCGACTTCCGCGGCCGTACAACGCCGTCCATCTTCGATGCCGGCGCCGGTATTGCGCTGGATAGCACCTTCATCAAGGTGGTGTCCTGGTACGACAATGAGTACGGCTATACCTGCAATATGCTGCGGATGGTCCAGTACGTATCCAGATAATGGCATCCAGTCACCAACTGCTCATACAATTTAGTGGTAGCTGGTAGCCATGTTGATTGCTGAAATAAGTTAACCGGAGTATTTATGTCTGTCATCAAGATGACCGATCTCGATCTTCACGGTAAGCGCGTACTGATACGCCAGGATCTGAATGTGCCCATCAAGGATGGCAAGGTCACCAGTGACAAGCGTATCGTGGCTTCATTGCCAACCATCGAGCATGCCATGAATGCAGGCGCGAAGGTTATGGTGATGTCCCACCTGGGACGTCCCGTTGAAGGTGAGTACGATGAACAGTTCTCCATGATTCCGGTGGGTGAGCATATGGCCGCCTTGCTTGGCCATAATGTTGAAATGGTCAAGGACTGGGTCAACGGCGTTGGCGAAATACGTAACGGGGAAGTCGTTCTGTGCGAGAACGTGCGCTTCAACGCGGGCGAGAAGAAGAATGATGACGAACTGTCAAGGAAGATGGCAGCCCTGTGTGATATCTATGTGATGGATGCTTTCGGAACAGCCCACCGGGCACAGGCATCCACATACGGTGTTGCCAGGTACGCACCGGTGGCCTGTGCGGGGCCGCTGCTGGCCGGTGAACTGGAAGCACTGGGCAAGGCGCTGGATAATCCGACGCGTCCAATGGTCGCAATTGTCGGCGGCTCCAAGGTCTCGACCAAGCTGACAGTACTCGAGGCGCTCTCAAAGGTCGTAGACCAGTTGATCCCGGGTGGTGGTATTGCCAATACCTTTATCGCTGCTGCCGGCCACAATGTTGGCAAGTCGCTCTACGAAAAGGCTCTGATACCGGAGGCGCAACGTCTGATGGAAGCCGCAAAGGCCAAGGGTGGTGGAATCCCGGTACCGACTGATGTTGTTGTCGGCAAGGAGTTTTCCGAATCTGCCGAAGCCATGGTCAAGAAGGTCGAAGACGTGGCTGATGATGACATGATCTTTGATATTGGTCCGGAGACGGCTGCCCGCTTTGCGGAAATGATGAAGAGTGCCGGTACGGTGGTCTGGAACGGGCCGGTTGGTGTGTTCGAGTTTGACCAGTTTGGCGAAGGGACGAAAATGCTCGGCAATGCCATCGCTGCATCTGATGCATTTTCGATTGCCGGTGGTGGTGATACGCTCGCCGCGGTCGACAAATACGACATCGCCGACAGGATATCCTACATTTCAACTGGTGGTGGTGCCTTCCTGGAGTTCCTCGAGGGTAAAAAACTGCCGGCAGTTGCCATGCTCGAGGAGCGGGCGCAGTAATCAATTGTGGTTACACGGTGTAGATCGTGTATTCCCGGTTTGCCCGGTACAGTCAGGATAAACAACAAGCAGACACTGCATGCCTAGACGCACAAAAATCGTTGCAACACTGGGTCCGGCAACGGACGAGAAGCATGTTCTTGATGACATGATCCAGGCCGGTATGGATGTTGTCCGGGTCAACTTCTCGCATGGCAGTGCGGAAGAACACATCTCCCGGGCGGAAAATGTCCGCAATCGCGCCCGTGCCCACGGTCACCAGGTTGGTGTAATTGCCGACTTGCAGGGACCGAAGATACGTATCGGCTGCTTCAGGGAAGGCAGGATCACGCTCGGCAAGGACGACCATCTCATTCTTGATGCAAGCCTGGACATCAATGCCGGTACGCAGGAGCGTGTGGGCCTGACCTACAAGGGGCTGCCGGATGATGTCAACCGTGGCGACACCCTGCTGCTGGATGATGGCCGGCTGGTGCTCTGGGTGGAGGATGTTACCGGTGCCGAAGTGCGTTGCCGTGTGGTAATCGGCGGTGATCTGTCCAATAGCAAGGGGATTAACCGGCAGGGTGGTGGTCTGTCTGCCTCGGCGATTACCGACAAGGACCGCGGTGACATCGAAGTGGCGGCAAGGATGGGGGCGGATTATGTGGCTGTCTCGTTCCCGCGATCGGCCGATGACATCAACCTTGCCCGGGAACTGTTGCACAATGCCGGCGGTTATGGCGGAATCGTTGCCAAGATCGAGCGTGCTGAAGCGCTGGATGCGCTGGAGGAAATAATCGAGGCCGCCGACGTCGTCATGATCGCGCGTGGCGACCTCGGTGTGGAAATCGGCGATGCTGAACTGCCCGCCGTACAGAAAAAGATTATCAAGATTGCCAGGTCTCTGGACCGGGTGGTGATCACGGCCACCCAGATGATGCAGTCCATGATCGAGAGTCCGATCCCGACACGAGCCGAGGTTTTCGATGTCGCTAATGCCGTCATAGACGGAACCGACGCGGTCATGCTGTCGGCAGAAACCGCAACCGGCAAGTTTCCCGCCAAGGTGGTCGAGGCCATGGACCGGATCTGTGCCGGTGCCGAGCGCCAGCGCTCCACCATGGCCTCCGAGCGCCGTACCAACATGCACTTTCGGCGCACGGATGAGGCCATCGCAAAGGCGACGATGTACACCGCCAACAGTCTGGGCGTAAAGGCGATTGCCGCCCTGACAGAATCCGGTGCCACGCCGCTGTGGATGTCGCGGATCAGATCCGGTATCCCGATCTATGCGCTGACACGGCATGTCGAAACACGTCGCAAGGTCACCTTGTACCGCGGTGTCTACCCGGTAAGTTTTGATGTCACCAGTACCATCCACGCGGAGGTCAACCGGGAGGCAATCGACGAACTGGTGCGGCGCGGTGCGGTCCGTGACGGTGACCTGGTTATAATTACCAAAGGTGACCTGATGGGTGTGCATGGCGGGACCAATGCCATGAAAATTATCCGGGTTGGTGAACACGAGATTATTGAAGGATGATTGCTGCCGGCAGGCTGACTGTTTCCGGCATCAGGATGAATCACTGATACAGCCATAGCTGGCAGGATCAGTACGATAGTTACGATTAACCAGAAGCTTCGAGGAGAGAACAATGGCACTTATATCATTACGCCAGTTGCTGGACCACGCCGCCGAACACGGCTATGGCGTACCGGCCTACAACGTCAATAACATGGAACAGATGCATGCCATTATGGAAGCAGCGGATGAAGCCGACAGCCCGGTTATCTGCCAGGCATCCGCGGGTGCGCGTTCCTATGCCGGTGCACCGTTCCTGCGCCACCTGATCGAGGCAGCCATCGAGCAGTGGCCGCACATCCCGGTCTGCGTGCACCAGGACCACGGTGCATCGCCTGCCGTTTGCCAGCGTTCCATTCAGCTGGGTTTCAGCTCGGTCATGATGGACGGCTCGCTTGGCGAAGACATGAAGACCCCGATGAGTTACGAGTACAATGCCGATGTCACCCGCCGTACGGTCGACATGGCACACGCCTGTGGCGTGTCCGTCGAAGGCGAGCTGGGTTGCCTGGGTTCACTGGAAACCGGTATGGCCGGTGAGGAAGACGGCTCCGGTGCCGAGGGCGTACTGTCACAAGACCAGCTGCTGACAGACCCGGAAGAGGCTGCCAAGTTTGTCGAGGACACCAGGGTTGATGCCCTGGCCATTGCAATCGGTACCAGTCATGGTGCCTACAAGTTCACCCGTCCGCCGACCGGTGACATCCTGGCCATCGAGCGCATTAAGGAAATCCATGCCCGTATCCCGGACACGCACCTGGTGATGCACGGTTCTTCCTCTGTACCGCAGGACTGGCTGGCGATCATCAACGAATACGGTGGTGCCATGGGCGAGACCTACGGCGTACCGGTTGAGGAAATCCAGGAAGGCATCAAAAACGGTGTACGCAAGGTCAATATCGATACCGACCTGCGCATGGCATCCACCGGCGCCATCCGCAAGCATCTGCAGGAAAATCCGTCCAACTTCGATCCGCGCAAGTACCTTAAGGCCGCGACCAATGGTATGAAGGACATCTGCAAGGCGCGTTACGAGGCCTTCGGTACTGCCGGCAACGCTTCGAAGATCAAACCGGTAAACCTGGAAGAAATGTTTGCACGCTATGCCAGTGGTGAGCTTGATCCACAGGTCAACTGAAAGGCGGACTCCTGGTGACGGAAAAGGCGGCTTCGGCGGCCTTTTCCCGTTTTTGTGAACGGTTTGCCGTCCTGAAATAAAAAAAGTGTATTATCCGGACATATCGTTCCGGAACATCGGTGCTATTACTGCCGGCCAATGAAGCGCATTCTCCTGCTGCCTGTCACCAGTACCCTGGTTGTTCTTCTTGGGGCTGGCCTGTTATTGCTTTCCAATCTCTATACGTTTTATCGATTGACGGATGAGTCACCGATCGCGGAGTTGAGGTTTGTCAGCCGCGCTCCCGGTGAATACCAGGCCCTTCTCCTCTATGGCGATTTTTGTGAGCCGCAACGCTATACCCTGTATGGTGATCAATGGCGGCTTGATGCCATGTTCCTGAAATGGCGTTCCTGGGCGAACCTGCTCGGCATGGACTCCTTATATCGCATAGAACGCCTGGGCGGGCGTTATCGTGGAGTCAGCGCCGAGAATGCTGCCACAGCGCATGCCTATGAGCTACAGGCCGACAGCCCTGTTGACCTTGCTGGCATGCTGGCGCGTTACAAGGGTGTCATTTCACCTGTCGATACCCTGTACGGCAGCTCGGTGTATGCCGATATGGACCCGGCATTTATCTACCAGGTCTATCGCGGCCAGTCCGGCCTGCTGGTGCGCAAGGTGCCGGCAGCCGATAGTCCGGCCAGTGACGGGACACTGACTATCGATATCAATCGTTCCTGTGGTGGCAGTCCCGGTCTGCTGGAGCGGGCAGGTGGATATGCCAACCGGCTTGTCCGCCGCATTTCGGGATAATGCCAGACCTGCCCCAATTACTATAAATATATATTATATATCAATAAGATAGGATGGCTCTTGCTGTTGATGCAAGTCATTTCCGGCAGTATTCCCAACACCGTGACCCTGCGGCTCAAAATTTCGTCCTGCCGACCGATACTACTCTATGAAAATCAATGTTTTCTGGCTAGTTCACGGCTGTTTAACGGCCGGGAAACCGGCAGATCACAAACTTGTGATAACGATTAGTTGAATCATGGCCGTCACTACTACAAAGCAAGCAGTGCTGGATACCACGGGCTTTGGTGTTGAGGTAATGCCGGATCATACCGATCTGCAGGCAGAGCAGACCTCGCTGGTTTACACCCAGGCACCGGTAGCCCTGGGAGCGGCACTGGTGGTGGCGCTGCTGATGACTGTCGGTTTGTGGAATGTTGCAGATCAGGGTCTGTTGCTGCTGTGGTTTGGCGTACTGACCACGCAGACGCTGTTGCGCTCGGTGCTGGTGTTTTATTACCGGCGTGCCAGTCATGAATCACATCTGCGGTCGCAGTGGGCAAGGTTGTACTTTGCCGGCGCCCTGGTGTCCGGCATTGTCTGGGGTTGCATTGGTTTGTTCCTGGATACCGGCATGCCGGTTGAGTACCAGGTTCTTTTGATGATGGGCCTGGCCGGAGTGCTGGCCGGTGCGATATCGTCCCATGCCGTTCTGATGCCGGTGTATATCGCCTTCATGGTGCCAGCCATGCTGATTCCGGCGCAGTTGATGATGCTGCAAACGGGGCAGTCACAGAATGTCATGGGTTTGCTGTTTGTGGTATTTGCCGCAGCATTGCTGGCCATTGCGCGGAACTACAATCGCAGTGTGATGAAGTCGTTGGCATTGCGAACTGAAAATAATGAGCTGTTGGCCAGGATGACGGAATCGCATTCGATACTGCAGACAGAGGTGCGCGACCGCAAGCTTGCGGAAAAGGAGCTCAAGCGTGACAGGAACCTGTTCACCAAGGGGCCGGTAACAGTATTTCGCTGGAGTGTGGCGGATGGCTGGCCGATTGAATATGTTTCCAAAACGGTCGCCCAATTCGGTTACGATGCCGATGAGCTCATGGCGGGTCAGGTACCCTATGCCAGTATCGTCTACAAGACCGATTTGCAGCGTGTGAATGAGGCGGAATTCAGCAGTAACGACGACGGGTTTGTCTCTCTCGGCATTGATTACCGTATTGTCAGTAACAACGGTGATGTGCGTTGGGTCTATGATTACACCATACCGATCAGGGATGAGTACGGCGTGTTAACGCATTATGCCGGTTACCTGCTTGACATTACTGATCGCAAGCAGGCCGAGTTCGAACTGGCGCGTGAGAAGGAATGCGCCCAGACCACGCTGAACTCGATTGGAGAGGCGGTTATTACAACGGACGTCAACGGCCAGATCGAGTACATGAATCCTGCTGCCGAATTGCTGACCGGCTGGGAGGGAGATATCGCGCGAGGTCTGCCGCTGACGCGCATATTCAGCCTGTTTGACGAAGCCAGCAAGGCACAAGTCGAGACGCCGGTGCAGCAGGCGCTGCAGACCGGCAGGACTGTCAAGTCAGGCAAGGACTGTGTGCTGCGGAAACATGATGGCGCCCGGTATTCCATCCAGTATTCAAGCGCGCCCCTGCTGAACCGCAATGACGAGGCGCTGGGTGCTGTGCTGGTAATGCATGATGTGACCGAGAATCGCACCATGGCACAGCAGATCAGCTACCAGTCTACGCATGATTCGCTGACCGGCTTGCTGAACCGAAGCGAATTCGAGCAGCGTCTGGCACATATGCTTGATACCACCAGAACTGAAGGCGCACAGCATGTGCTGTGTCACATCGATATCGACCAGTTCAAGATTATCAATGATGCCTGTTCGCATGAGGCGGGCGATAACCTGTTAAGGGATATTGCAGGATTGTTGCCGGTCTATTTGCGTGATTCCGATGCGCTTGCACGGCTTGGCAGTGATGAGTTCGGTATTCTGCTGAAGAACTGCTCCTTGCAGGATGCAGCCGGGATAGCAGGCAAAATTCTGCTGGCCATTCGTGACTACCGTTACGAGGGTGAAGGCAGAATATTCGATATAACCGCCAGTATCGGTATTGCGTCAATTGACGAAAGCACGGGCAGCGTTACCAGTGCAATGGGTGCGTCCGACCTGGCCTGTTATGTGGCCAAGGACCTGGGTCGAAACCGGGTGCATGTCTATGAATCGGGTGACCAGGATATGATGCGTCGCCATACCGAGATGCAGTGGGTATCACGAATAACCGAGGCGATCGATCGTGACCGGTTTGTGCTGTATTCCCAGGACATCAATCCGGTCAGTGCTGCAGCAGGGTCTGGTGAGCATTTTGAAGTCCTGGTGCGCATGCTGGATGATGACGACAATATTATTGTGCCTGACAAGTTCCTGCCGGCGGCTGAGCGCTACAATCTTGTCAGTTCAATCGACCGCTGGGCCATCAGGAACAGTTTTAACTGGTATCGTGAGAACTGCCCGGATTGCTGTGCCCCCGGGGCACTGATCATGTCAATCAACCTGTCAGGCGCATCGATAGCGGATACATCGCTACTGGAATATATCAAGAATGAACTGGAACGGACGAATGTACCGCCGGCAGCTATCTGTTTCGAAATCACGGAGACGGCGGCAATTGCCAATCTGGAGGCGGCAAGGCTCTTTATCCATGACCTGCATCAGCTCGGCTGCCAGTTTGCGCTGGATGATTTTGGCAGTGGTCTCAGTTCGTTCTCCTATCTGAAGACCCTGCCGGTGGACTACCTCAAGATTGACGGTGCCTTTGTTCGGGACATCGTCACCGACCCGGTCGATTACGCGATGGTCAGTTCAATGCACCAGTTGGGTAGTGCCATGGGTATCAGGACAATCGCCGAGTTTGTCGAGAATGACAAGATTCTTGAGAAGCTGGCGGAGATTGGTGTCGACTTTGCACAGGGATATGGTGTTGGTCGACCGCAGGAACTCGGCAGTAAACGCCCCTGCGACAAGAAAACCGCCTGAGCGGCCACATTTGCCTGGTTGCACAGTCGGCTATCACCCCTCCCCATCTGTTCATGCCGTTGTGCTTGATGCGTATCAAGGCCCATTCGCCGGTCATGTGATGTAATTTACATCAAGGTTCCTTGCTGATAAGTACGGAAGTCAGCCGACATAAGCTTGCGGGACACGCTGTGAATACATCCCTGGTCGCTTCCGGCGGCCGCTCTCGACATCCTGTCTGTCGCGGCACTTGTGCATCCATGCACATCGTCCTGCCTCACGCGACACTTATACATCCATGTATGTCGTACGCTCGGCGGCCGCGTCCATGCGGCCGACGGTCCCGAAAGCTTATGCCGGCTAACTTATGTATGCCTTGGTAATACAATATGATTTCACCCAGTGAGAATGCGGGCAGGAAACTCGCTGTTGTGGTTCGGCTGCTATGCTTTAATCAGGGTTTTAGTTTTTAGGAGGTATTTACATGGCTGGTTATGATCATGTGCTGCTGGCGACGGATTGTGCTGACGGTAATAACAAGGCTGGTGAGCATGCTGTGGCACTTGCCGGCAGATTGAATGCAAAGCTGAGTTTCCTGAGGGTGCTTGAACACCTGCCGCAGGATATCCCCGTAGAGCCGGTACCGCCTGAGGGGGTAGACAAGGTCAAGTGGTTTTCAGACAGGGCGTTACGTGAGCTGCAGCAGTACGCCGAACAGCTGGGCTTGCCGGCGTCGGTGGCAAATATTGTGGTGACGACAGATTCACCGGAAGACGAAATCATTCGCTACGTGACGAACCATGATATTGACCTTGTGGTGGTATGCGCGCATGAGCGGCATGGCATGGCGCTGTTCCAGCGGCGAACGGCCGATAACCTTGTGCATAACGCACCCTGTGATGTGCTTGTTGTACACACACAGAACGGGTAATCAGATGACGAGGGCCGGTTCCTGTAACAGGCTGGCCTGTTCCCGCAGGGCGAGGATGTGTTCCTCCCAGTAACGCGGAGTATTGAACCACGGGAAGGCGCGTGGAAAGGCCGGATCGTCCCAGCGGCGTGCCAGCCAGCCGGCGTAGTGGATCATGCGCAGCGTACGCAAGGGTTCCAGCAACTGCAGCTCCCGGTAATCCAGTTCGTGGAATTGCTGATAGCCGTCAACGATATCGCCAAGCTGGGCCTGTATGTCGTAGCGGTCACCGGATAGCAGCATCCACAGGTCCTGTATCGCAGGGCCGCTGCGGCAATCATCAAGATCGACAAAGTGCGGTCCCTGGTCAGTCCAGAGGATGTTGCCCGGATGGCAGTCGCCATGCAGGCGTATCCGGGCAAATGCGCCGGCACTGGCGAAACTGGTAGTGATATGTGCCAGCAGGTCTTCCACCAGGGTGCGGTAGGCGGTTTCGACGTGCGCCGGCAGGAAATCACCTTCCTGCAGGAAGCGGAATGGCTGCCATCCAAAGGTCTCGATATCAAGCGTCGGGCGTTCCTGAAACTTGCGTGCTGCACCTACGGCATGGATGCGGCCGATGAAGCGTCCCATCCACAACCGTTCCTCCAGCTGATTCAGTTCCGGCCAGTGGCCACCCTGGCGAGGGTAGACGGCATAACGATAGCCTGCATGTGTGTGCAGCGTGGCGTTATCGATTTCCAGCGGTGCAACTACCGGTATCTCCTGCGCTGCCAGTTCGAGTGCAAAGGCATGTTCTTCCCTGATGGCGGCAGTTGTCCAGCGGCCCGGCCGGTAGAACTTGGCGATAACCGGTGTCTCGTCTTCCAGTCCGATCTGGTACACACGGTTCTCGTAACTGTTCAGAGCCAGCATCTGGCCATTGGTCCGGAAACCAAGGGCATCAATGGCAGTCAGCAAGGTGTCCGGGTCAAGGAGGGAATAGTCAGCCGGGCTGCCCGGTTCATGCACTGCAGTGGATCCCCGTGTGTGTATCAGGCATGGTTGTAGACCAGTGTCTTGATGTCACCCAGGTGTTCATAGTGTTCGCAGCCTGCCTCTACAGGAACCTCGTGCTGGAAATGAATATCTGCCCAGGCGGGCTCGGTCATCAGGATATATTCCTCGTGAGTGACCGAGTTTTTCAGCAGGCGATGCACCAGGATGACGTCGCTGCCGGAGAGTTCGTTGAATTCATGGATCTGGTAGAAATGTGCCGTACCGCTGTGGACCACCAGCTTCAGTTTAAGAATCCGGATATTGCTGCAGGCGCCACAGGCGCAGGTATCATGGGCACTGGTTTTGTTGCCACCCAGTTCAATAATCTTGTCATGGAAGGCCTCGAAGAAGCGGATCAGTTTTTCACCGATCTTGCGGCTGACTTCGTCGCGGTTGAGATGTCTGTCGTCCTTGATGGCATACAGGAAGACGGCGTCACCTTCCAGCTTGGAGACCTCCATCGGTAATTCCACCTGTTCAATGAGGGTGTGAATCAGTTGCGAGATGATGTACTGGCTATGCTCGATCTCGGTCGCTGACGACACCATAAACTCGGTGTAACCACTAATGTCAGCAATCATTAATATAACGGGCCTGGTCGAGTCGTCTGCCATTTTGTGATTACCATGAGCGAATCAGAATTTTACGAGTATACATGAATACTTATTGTTTACAGCAAGTTAAGAGCTTATCCGGTCGCGTGTCAGCGGCCGGCCATTCAGTTGCACGTACTGATGTATTAAGCTCTTATGACATGGAAATAGAATACTGGTTCACTGTTTATTGATCTGACCAAGGTGCCATGCTGTTGACAAGTCTGTTAGTACGACAGGACCGAATCCGGCGGATAAGTACACGGCTGGTCAGGACCTGGACCCATTGTCAGCCGATACTGATGGTGACGGGATCGCCGACAGCGACGAAATAACCTATGGCACTGATCCGCTGGATCTGGCCAGTACCCTGGCCGACGGTGATGTTAATCTTGATGGCACAGTTAATGCTGCAGATGTATTACTTGCAGTACGTGCCTTGCTGGGTGCTGATTCCCTCACCTACGAGCAAAAATTGCACGCCGATGTGGCGCCACTGGCTGACGGGGTGCCGTCACCGGATGGTAACTTCAATCCGGCAGACCTGCTGGTTTTGCAGCGGAAGGCGCTGGGCTTCAATTGAGCCCGGGATTATTGAGAACACCCGCAGGAGCAGTCTTGCTCGCGAACTGTGCGCTGAGGCGACTCCACAGTCTGGTGACACTTGCCTCGCACTCGACTGACGTATAAGAATCAGCTGACATCGATTACCGTGGACTCGCCACTGCGCGGTGTCAGCCGGATCACCATGCCTTCTCCGGCACACAGGCTGATCGATGGCGCACGCTTGCCGCGAAAGAAATTTGCATTCTCCTGCTGGATAAAGTCAATTTCGGCATCGCTGCGGTCCGGGTCGTGATGGAACATTACCAGGCAGCCGACTTCCGCATCCACTGCCAGCTGACGTACCTGTGATACCAGTGAATGCCCCCAGCCGTGCTTGTGCGGCATGTCATCTTCCTGGTACTGGGCATCATGGATCAGGACATCAACACTGTTGCAGAATGACACCCACTGGTCATAGCTGGTAGCAATCTTGCCTGGCGGCTCGAGTTCGTTATCCGTGATATAGGCACAGGAAGCCCCGTTCTCCTCGATACGGTAAGCGCAGCCACCACCCGGATGATTGAGCGTGGCGCGAGTCACCTTGATATCCTCGTGTGCGAGTGACGACTCGATATTTTCCATAATGCATTCAGACCGCGAGGGCAGGTCGTCGACATGTACCGGGAAGTTGGCGCCGTCGATCTGGTCAAACAGGGAGCACAACTTGTTATGCTCACCGGCCGGGCTGGTGTACACCCGGATCTGCCGGTCGGCCTGGTACAGCGGATTGAAGAAAGGAAATCCCTGGATGTGGTCCCAATGCCCGTGTGACAGCAGTATATTGATGATGTCATCACTGTTTTCCAGACGCTTGCCCAGCTGCCGGATGCCGGTACCCGCATCCAGTATCAGGTTCTGGCCATTATCGAGCTCGATATAGACGCACGAGGTATTGCCACCGTATTTATTCGTGGCAGGGCCGGGCGAGGGGATCGAGCCCCGGACACCATAGAATGTAATTACCACGTTCTCTCCGTATCTCCCGGAATCAGGGGGCCGGGTTCCGGGAACAGGTGTTGCTGTCTGTTGTTATTCCAGAATAGGGTCTTCCGTAATTACTTGAATGCCGGTAACGGACCATCCAGGTACCAGGCCTCGATGTCTTCCTCATAAGCCCACTTCTGCCGGTTGGTCAGCTTCTTTTCACGCATGTTGTCTTCATTATAGTAGCGAATCTCGACCACGTGATTGACGACCGTGCCGTCCCGGGACATGAACGAATCCATCAGCTTGTACGAGGTAACCTTGTATTTCTCCAGCGACATCGGATCGGGTGAAATTGCCGTGTTGCCGGGCTTGCGCATGGCATCGGCTTCTTCATAGTCACCCCAGCGCAGTGAGTGCTCGTAATAACGCGTCGTGTTGTGCAGGGATTGTGCTTTTTTCTGCTTGTCGATCGTGCCGCAGCCGGCCAGTAGCAGGGTGATAAATATCAGTGTCAGTAGTCGATGCATCAGTGGTCCCGGTGTGATCTTCCGTCTCGTAACAGCCCGATCGCAGTGTCACATTGTGCAACGCCCCTGCCGGATTGTACAGGCAGGGGCGTGGCATGATCAGTCACTGATCAGAAGTCTTCCGCCTCGATCTCGAGATAGCACAGGCCGATGTGCTTGCCGAATTCGTCCTCGAAACCGGACCAGTCTTCCCATCGCCGCATGTCCGGGTGTAACAGTGGCTTTATCTCAAAGTCGCTCAGACCCTCATCGTAATGTTTTTTCACACCATTATAGAGCCTGTTCAGATAATCACGGTAACCCTGCGAGACCTCGACCCCGCCACTCTGGCCATGGCCGGGAACATGGTACCTGGCATTCAGGTCCATGGCGGCATCGATGGTCTCGATATTGCCCCTGAAACTGCCCTGATCGACCCGCAGGATGCGCTGATTACCGACATTGTCACCAAGAAAAAGCACGGATTCATTAACGGCATGAATCATAATGTCGGTATCGGTGTGGGCCTTGCCAAGATGCACGATGGAGAAGTCCGAATCGCCAATAGTGACCGACATGCCGTCCTCGATGGCATTGTTCGGGCCGACGGCCATGGCGCCTTTGGTCATGTTTTCCATCAGCGTAATCCAGGATTCACCGTCGCCGGCCTCGATGCGCTCCAGCATGCGTGGATGGCCGTAGATTTTCACCCCGGGATATGCATCGCGGATCGCCTGGTTGCCGAGCCAGTGATCACCGTGAACGTGTGTGTTGAATACGGCGACGACCGGTTTGTCAGTGACCGATTTGATCTTGTCCAGCACCATGGTGCCAATTTGCTTGCTGCCACCCGGGTCAACCACGACGACCCCGGCAGTGGTGATAATCACCCCCGGGTTGTTCATGAACCCCTCGTTCTCCGGGTTCGGCAGTTCACGCGGGCCATGAATGACGTAGACATTGTCGGTGATTTTGTCGAGCGGGTAGTCGGTTTTGAGTGCGCCAGCGTGTGCAGTCTGCAAAAGCAGCAGTGCACAGGTTGTGATGAAGGTGATGAATCGCATTTTGATTTTCATGAGGTGTTCTCCTGTCATTATTTTTGCCAGCTGCTACTGCCAGCCGATGACTTCATAGCCGCGCTTGTTCAGGCATTTCCGGACGAAATTCCTGAACACCGGCGAGCTTTCAGTCGACTGCATTGAGCCATGCACTGTACCAGCTGCAGCACCGGCACCTGCAAGAGCGCGCTTGCCGGCATCATTGCCACGCACCAGGCCCCAGGCGCCGGCCGAGGCCCCGCCCACCGCGGCGCAGCCGGCCGGCAGGCCAGCTAACATGACTGCGAAGATGGTTTTACAGACCTTCTTCTCGTCAGTGGCCGTTGTCAGTGGGTGCAGTGTCATTGCAGTATTTTACTTCCAGATATCTGTAACGGGTAAAACAGTGTATATAATAATCCATATGAAGGCAGGCCCTATAGGCCCTGTCACATTGCCAGCAGGGGCTGTTATGTCGATTAGTGTGTTTGATCTGTTCAAGATCGGTATTGGGCCATCGAGTTCCCATACCGTCGGGCCGATGCGTGCCGCGGCCATGTTTGTCGCTGAACTGGCAGACATGATTGATGCCGGCCGCCTGGCGCGAGTACAGGTCGAGTTGTACGGCTCACTGGGTGCGACCGGCAAGGGCCACGGTTCTGACAAGGCAATTATGCTGGGGCTTGCCGGCGAGGCGCCGGAGGCGGTTGATACTGAAACGATTCCTGCCCGACTGGAACAGATTCGTGCCACTGGCCGCTTGCCACTGGCCGGCGGTCATGAACTGGCATTTGATGTTGATCATGATCTCGTCTTTCATCGGCGCGAGGAGTTGCCCTACCACCCCAATGGCCTGATATTCAGTACCTTCGATGCGGCAGGCGAACTGCTGCTGCAGCGCACCTATTACTCGGTTGGTGGCGGTTTCGTTGTCAACGAGGCGGCGGCCGGTGCTGACCGGATTGTCGAGGATGAAACGCCGCTGCAATACCCGTTTACTACCGGGGCCAAACTACTCGGGCATTGCGCCGAATCCGGTCTGCCCATCAGCCAGATCATGCAGGCGAATGAACGGGCCTGGCGCAGTGAGGCGGACATTCGCGACGGCCTGCTGCATATCTGGTCAGTCATGCAGGACTGCGTGAACCGTGGCTGTTGCACAGAGGGAATCCTGCCGGGCGGCCTCAAGATAAAACGCCGTGCCGCGCGTTTGTATCAACAATTGTCGAACGAGGCGGAACTCGACAAGGTGCCGCTGGGCGCCATGGACTGGGTGAACCTGTTTGCACTGGCGGTGAACGAGGAGAACGCCGCCGGTGGCCGCGTGGTAACGGCGCCAACCAACGGTGCGGCCGGCATCATCCCGGCGGTAATGCACTATTACAGCCGGTTTTCGCCCGGCAGCAGTGATGACGGTATTGTGCGTTTTTTACTGACTGCTGGCGCCATCGGTGTGCTGTATACCGAGAACGCCTCTATTTCCGGGGCCGAGGTCGGCTGCCAGGGTGAGGTCGGCTCGGCCTGTTCCATGGCCGCCGCCGGGCTGACCGAAGTGCTCGGTGGTACACCGGAGCAGGTGGAAAACGCCGCCGAGATTGCCATGGAGCACAACCTCGGCCTGACCTGCGACCCGATCGGCGGGCTGGTGCAGGTGCCGTGTATCGAGCGCAATGCCATGGGTGCCGTCAAGGCCATCAATGCCTCGCGCATGGCGCTGCGCGGTGACGGCAAGCATTTTGTCTCGCTCGACAAGGTGATCCGTACCATGCGCGAGACCGGCGCCGACATGAAAACCAAGTACAAGGAAACCGCACGCGGTGGCCTGGCGGTGAATGTCATTGAGTGCTAGCGCAGGCGGTGGGTGTAAGCCGGGGGCCGTTGATATTCACGCACAGGCGGATTGTCGCTACTCCTGGAACTGAAAGTGGGAGAAGTCGGATATGGATGACACAAAGGAAGCAGGAGTGGTGGGTTATGTGGCCGGCGTAGTAATCATGATCCCGTTCTTCTGGTTCACCTTTGGTGATGCCTGCGGCAGGTTTTCTGTTTCCTTCGATCCCGCAAACAGCTCCATAGGCCACGAGATCCAGCCAATTACCCGCGCGGTAACCGGATATAGCAGGCCTTGAGAGTCAGTGATTGAGCCACTCGATTGCGGCTTCTACCTCACTTAAGTCAAAGTGCCTCACCTTGGTTTTGACAAAGTAACCGGTGATCTTTTGCAGCCCGGAAAGCAGTGTGCTGTCAGATACGGTTGCGACTTTCCCAACACTCTTGTGGTGATCCTTTATAAACCTGATATGCGAGCCTATACTGGCAATGTCTTTCCAGCCGGAGAACATTTCAATGTAGACCATCATTCCCTTGAGGTCTCCGTTCTTTTCAATATAGGGATCCACCCGCTGGGCGAACTCATCGATGTCGGCAGTTTCCAGTGGGCCAGCAGGCGACAAAATAAAGATTCCCAGGTCATGTACCAGTTCATGGTTGAGCATTATTTTTCTCCTTGGGGAAGACCTGTTTGGCGTTGCGCATACTAACCATAGAAAAGAAAGCCCGGCTTGTCCTGTTCATTATCCAGAACAGGCAAGACAAGCGGCTGATTCAGCTGTCAAGAATCTTCTCCATGCCAGCATTATTTCCTTTGTCTACAATATGTTGCGTCTGTTTTTTGCTTGTTGAAAGAGCAGAATCAATACAACACGTTCCTTGCCGGGTGCGTATGGAACACTGGCCAGCAATGCACAAACCTGTAACCTGCCTCCGGATGTGTGGTACGGGTATTGATTTCCGGGTAGAGACGGTAGCGTTACAACACTTCCTTCCGGGTATGCCAGGCACCATGGATTGCTTCCATCGTGCTGCGATGTTTGCCGATATCGCCGGTCAGGGCCTTTTCTATGGCGGTCTCGATGGCCAGTGCCGTCTCGATACGTTGCATTAACACATAGTCTGCCCCGGCCTCGTACAGGCGCTGGCTGTCTTCCAGCTCAACGGCGTTGGCGATGATGACGGCTTCGGGATTGATGCGCCGGGCGGTTTCAACGATCTGGCGGTTATTGACTCCCTTGAGGATGTTGTCCGGTACCGAGCTGACGATAATGCGTGCCCGGTCAACACCGGCATGCTGCAGGGTCTCGGCGTTGCGCAGGTCACCGTAATGCACATGCGGGCCGTGCGCGGCAATGCGCTTGTGGATATTGATATTGAAGTCGACGACGAGGGTTTGCGGGACGATTTCCGGGTGTTTCTTTTCCAGTTCATGCAGTAACGATGAGGTAATGCGGTGAAAACCGAGCAGGGCAATCGCGTAGCTGTCCGGTGATGTCTCGGTAGTGTCGGCATGTGTCTTGAAGCCAAGCCGCTCCAGCAATGGCAACATAGCGTTATGGATATTGTCGGCTTGCCGGAACAGTAACGGCGTCAACAGGGCGGTGATCACAAAGGCGAAGATGATGCTGCTATTAAGGCTGCCGGAGATGTGACCGAGCTGCATGCCGAGGAAACCGATCACCAGGGTGAACTCGGAGACCTGTGCCAGCCGGGTCGAGGTAACAAAGGCATTGCGGCAATCGAGGCCGGTGAAATAGAACAACGGGTAGAACACCAGGTAACGGGCCAGCAGGGTGGCCACGGCAAACAGCACGGCCAGCACCAGCACGGTGCCACCTTCCGGCATCGGGATACTCATGCCGAGGCCGACGAAGAACAGCGTGACAAAGAAGTCCTTGACCACGCCAACCTTGCCGGTCATCTCGGTACTGTAGGGCAGGCTGGCGATACTGGCGCCGGCAATCAGGGCGCCCATGCCGGAGCCGACGGCAAGATGCAGGTTAATATCGAACAGAGTTTCGGTCATATAGTCGAGCTGTGTACCCAGCAGTACCACGATAAAGCACCACGATACTGCCGCGACCAGGATGATTTCCGGTTGCTTGGCGACCCAGCGGAAGCCGATCGGGATGATGTATTTGGCAAACAGCACGGCAATCACGGCCAGCAGGCCAACCCCGGCAAAGGACAACAGGATAGGACCGGATTCGGGATTGCTCAGGTTGGGAAGCACGGCAATCACGCTAATGGCCCAGATGTCCTGAAAAATCAGGATGCCCAGTGATACGCGTCCCGTAACTGTGTCCAGCTGGAAGGTTTCCTGGAACAGCTTGACGACCAGCAGTGTCGACGAGGCCGCAACCAGGAAACCCGCGTACAGCGGTGCATACTCGCTGCCGGCCAGCAGGCTGCCACCAATGCCGAGCCAGATCAGCAGCTTGGTAAAGGCAATGCCGAACAGCACACACAACGGGTATTGTAGCAGGCCGGACAAGATCAGTACCCGGCCGCTGGCCATGAGCTTGCGGAAGTCGAGCTCCAGGCCGATCATGAACAGCAACAGCACCAGGCCAAGTTCAGAGATGGTCTCGATGTTATGCGGGTCTGTGACCAATCGTGCACCAATTGGACCGACGATGATACCGGCAACCAGAAAGGCTGCGACTTCGGGAAGCCGCAGGCGGGTGAATACAATTGCCAGTACGCCGGCGAGCGCAATACAAAAGCCGATGTCGTGAATCAGCGATGGCAATTCACCACCGGCAGCCAGTACCGGTAACGGGCATGCGAACAGCAGTCCGGCCAGTATGACCGGTGTGCGCAGATAAGCTGTTGACTTAAACAATATGTGTCCCCGCTGGCATTACAGCAGTGAGCCCATTGTGACACAGGTGAGGCTGGCCAGCGCCAGAATAGTGCCCCACAGGATCAACCAGTGGCTCTTCACCTGATCGGGTGGGTTGCACCGGTTCAGGGTAAATCCGCCGTGTCCCAACGGCCCCCTTGTCAGGGCGCGCTGCAAGTACGTCCCTGTACGCTCAACGGTTTCGTCCCTGAAACCGATGTCCCTGACAAGGGGGCCGTCGGGACACTGGAATGCCGGGGTCAGGGTGGCTTCTCAAGACCGTTGGCCGCAGGGATGCGGCCATCGAGCTTACAGGGACGTACTTGCAGCGTGTCTTGAGAAGCCACCCTGACCCCTGTGCATGTAGACCCACCCGATCTGGGGAAGAGTCTTATTTGTTGATCAGTGCAGCCAGTGCATCAAGGCGTTCCTGCAAGGTCGCCCGGGCTTCCCGGGCCTCGCTGACCGCCGCTTCCAGCTGTGCTGATTTCTGCATGTAGTTCGCCATCTCATTTGTCAGCTTGGCAAGCGTGGCCTGTAACGTATCTGTATCTGCTATATCTGTTTCCTGTTTCGATGCAACTTCGGCATCCCAGCTATATATTTGTGCTTCGGTTTCATCTGGTATATCGGTTCCCGCTCCAGATGGGCCGCTATCTGCGATGGATAAACGGCTTTCCTCTGACATGCCCAGTTCGGTAACCGGGACATCCTTGCGCAGGCCGCCATCCAGTACGCAGACCTCGAAGCCTCGCTGGCTGAGCAGAAACGCGGCTGCTGCACTGCGGCGGCCGGTGTCACAGCATATGATGTATTTCCTGTTCGAGGGCAGTTCTGTTGCCTGATCACGAACATCGGAGAGCGGTATATTGATGCTGTCGCCCAGGGCATAGTTGGCATATTCGTCGGCAAGCCGGACATCCAGCCAGACATCGCCTTCGCTGACCATGGTGGATGCCTGTTTGTAGTCGACATAGTGCACCAGTGGTTTCTTCAGCAGTTCCAGGAAATCCTGTTTTGACAGGCGCATGAGACTGCCATCGGTCAGCATGGTGACAGTGGCATTGCGCCGGGCATCAGAAACCAGCGCTTCTTCACCGAAACAATCGCCGCTGCTCAGTTCGGCAAGTGGTACATCCCGGCCCTCATTGTGGGCCTGACGTGTCACCGAACAGGCGCCTTCACGAATAATGTAAAAATAATCGCCCTCGTTACCCTGCTTGATGATGACATCACCGGACCTGACAGGTACTGACTCCAGTCGATTTAATAGCCGTTGTATATTCGCTGGCGGGATCTTGATGAAGGCCTCGGATTGCAGTATGCGTATCATCCAGTCCTCGCCGGTATTTGTGCTGATGATGGCTGCCCTGGGTTCAACGGACTGGTCGATGGTCAGCATGACATCCAGCAAAGTGGAATCGATGGATACGATGACCGACTTGATGGTTGCGCGGGCAGATACCAGTCGGGGTTGCTGATTAGCGAGCGGGTAGCGCGCAGGCCCGGTTCCGGCTGTCACCACGCCTGTCACCTGGCCACTGATATCGAGGAAACTGATTTCACCATCCAGCAGGTAAATGGAGCGGTTGTCGGAGTCGCCAGCGCTGAACAGGTACTCACCTGCGTTGACGGTGGTCACGGCCAGTTTGGCCGAGGCATCGGTAAAGTGCTTGTCAGACAGCGAGCTAAACGGGATCAGGTCGCGCAGTGCCCCCTGCATGAGGGTGTCCTTGACGTGTTTACAGAATGCGCTCATGTCTATGCCCGATGTGGCTGATACCAGGCATATCGGCAGAAAAATACGTTTATAAAGGGGTCATCGGGCTAGCGCTCGATGCCCTTGATCATGTTATGCAGGTGGTTGATGCTGGTCTCGGTAGTGGTCCAGTCTATGCAGGGATCAGTGACGGAAACGCCGTATGCCAGTTGCGTCGGGTCTGCCGGGATAGACTGGTTACCTGCATGCAGGTTGCTCTCGATCATGAGGCCAATTATCGAATTGTTGCCCTCGATGATCTGGTTGGCAACGTTCTCGGCAACCAGTGGCTGCAGCGACGGGTCCTTGTTGGAGTTGGAATGACTGCAATCGACCATGATGTTCGGGCGCAGGCCTGCGGCTTCCAGGTCGCGTTCACATATGGCGACACTGACTGAATCATAGTTGGGGTTACCATTGCCGCCACGCAACACCACGTGGCCATACGGGTTGCCGGCCGTGCGCACCGTGGCGACATGACCGTCCGGATCGATGCCAAGGAAGTTGTGTGAATGGCTGACCGACTTCATGGCATTCACTGCCACTGACAGGCTGCCGTCGGTGCCATTTTTGAAACCGACAGCGCAGGACAGGCCGCTGGACATTTCCCGGTGGGTCTGTGACTCGGTCGTGCGTGCGCCGATGGCCGACCAGGAAATCAGATCCTGCAGGTACTGCGGCGAAATCGGATCGAGTGCCTCGGTCGCCAGCGGCAGGCCGAGCTCGGCAAGCTCGATCAACAGGCGGCGTGCAATATGCAGGCCTTCCTCGATCTCGAATGAGCCGTTCAGGTGCGGGTCGTTGATCAGGCCTTTCCAGCCGACCGTGCTGCGCGGTTTCTCGAAATACACACGCATGACGAGATACAGTGTGTCCTCTACCTGTTCTGCCAGCGCCTTCAGTTGCTTGCCGTATTCAATCGCGGCGCCCGGATCATGAATGGAGCAGGGGCCCACCACGATAAACAGCCGCTTGTCCTTGCGGTCAAGGATGTCCTTGATGACCTGTCGACCCTGCATCACGGATTGCATCGCCTTTTCCGTGATCGGCAGTTCAGCCTTCAGCTGCTTCGGCGTGATCAGCCGCGAGCAGGACAGGATATTCAGATCTTCAACACGTTTGTCAGTCATGGTTGCAGTACACAAGGGCTACGTACAGTCCGGATATAGTAGAGGAAAACGGAACCTGACCCCATGATTATTTCAGCTTTTGCGGTACAGCCTGTCGTGACCGAAGCTCGCCTGATGCCGGTAGCCCAGCGTCGCCAGCAGCGATTCCAGCGGCTGGATATTAGCCTCGAATACCTCGACCTGCAGGTGACAGTCATTATCGCCGAGTAGCTGCTGCATACCGTTCACCACCGTGATTTCGTGCCCTTCGACATCGATCTTGATCATTACCTGGCAGTCCCGGTAACTGAAGTGGTCATCGAAGCGGATAACCGGAATGCAGGTGTTCGTGTAACGATCATGGGCCGTGCCTGCCGGTGCGGACGCCCTGACCCTGGATTGCCCGGTGCTGCGCCGGTGTGCCTGCAGGAAGTCGAGTTCGGTGTCACGATCACTAAGCCCGCAAGCATAGGCACTGATAGCATTTGTCATATTACTGAACGCAATATTGGTGATTAACTGGCGGTAGTTGCGCGGGTCTGGCTCGAAGGCCATGACTTCCCTGAAGTTGCTGCTGCGGGCGGCAAGCAGTGCATAGAGGCCAAGGTTGGCGCCAACATCGAGAAACAGGTCCTGTATGTTCTGTTCTGCAGTATCGAGAAACTGTTGCAGCTGTGCGGTTTCATACGGCTCGTGAATGATCAGCTGCCGGTCGACGTAGTTGGCATAGTTCAGCAGCAGCTTGAGCCCCAGCCTGTCATAACACTTGTAGCAATCCCGTTGCCGGTAGTTCCGGTACAGTAATTTGCGCAGCTTGCGAGGCAGGCGTGCTGAAAATGTGGAAGCAGGTAGCACGGATAGAGGAAAACGGGACCTGACCCCGGGATTATATTCCTGCAACCTGGTTCAACCCGGCCTGGCTGCGTACCTGCCACTGCCCAGGAAGATGATGGCAAGACTGCCAAACAGGTAGAAGCCCTGCAGTTCCAGCCGCCAGCCGCCATGTTCGTTCAGGGCAAAGATGTCACCGGTATGTACCAGCAGGATGGCGAACAGCATGTTGGCTACGACAAGTGCAGCGCCGGCGCGAGACAGAAATCCGGAGATAATCATGAGCGGCGCGACAATCTCGCCAATGTACACAGCATAGGACAGTATTTCCGGTAGCCCGGCATCGGCCAGTTTGCTGCCAATGAAACCGACCGAGTCTGGATTGAGCAGCTTGCTGATACCGTGAAACAGCATGAGGCCACCGACAGTCAGGCGCAATACCAGCTTGCCTGCAGCATCATTCTTTAACAGATCAGTCATCGTTGTCCTCCCGTGGAGTGGAAACAGGTTGCGAATGCGGTCTGCCCGCTATGGTGTTTTTGATGCCTTCCTGTTCATCAATCCACGAATCCGCCTGACGTAGTGACGTGTCTGTCCGGGCACAAAATGTTCGACATGTTCCCATGTGGCTGCCGGCGGGGCGACTTTCTGAAAAGTATTTTTTATTCGCGTATACCCGGCATTGTAGCTGCCAAAGGCAAAATACAGGCGCTCGTTCCCGGCAGGTGGGGATTTCCAGCGCTTGTAGAGGATGCGGTCATAATAGATTCCGGCGGCGATGTTCCAGCGTGGTGAGTCGATGTCCTTCATATGCGGATTGTCTTCCTGGATCTCGCGGTAGGTGCTTGGCATGATCTGCATAAGGCCGCGTGCACCGGCCTTGCTGCGGGCCTTCGATTTCAGTCCGGACTCGGCGATGGCCTGTGCCTTGAACCACTGCCAGTCGAAGCCGGGGCCGAAGTAGTGTTTCGAGTATTTCCTGAAATGCTGGTCGTATTTGTCCGGCCAGTCGCCGACGCTGTGTTTTTCTACGGCTCCGGCAGTGGTCGCTGCCAGCAGTATCAGTATCAGTACAACCGCGTGCATGGTCAGGGTTCTCTTGCAGGCTGCTAGTTCAGCCCCATGCCAATTACCAGGCCAATGCCGATGCCAATACCGATAAACATGCCCATGACCATCATGCCGACGGCCTGGTTACCCTTGCCGAGTTCCTCGCCAATATCAAAATTGCATACGATCCTGTTGAACAGGACACAGCCAAGCCACATGAATGCCAGTGTCATCAGGCCGCCTAGCGCAGCGTAGATGAAATTCATAATGATGGGGTCGAGAACATCGGTCATAGCGGTCACCTCCGGGGTGCTTCTGTGTCTGTTCCCTGTAATCTAAGCAGATTTTGTCCGTTATCGCCAATCGGCCAAAAAAAGCCCCTCGATGAGGGGCTTCTGTAAGTATGGTGATGTCGGATTATGCCGATGCGCGGCTCTTGTGCCCTGCAGGGTAAATTCGACCTGCATGACTACACCTGGATTACTTCGATGCAATCTCCTCCAGCTGTTTGGCCTTGATGATCTGGCCATCGAGGCCGGCTTCCTTGCCGCTCTTGCCGTAGGCCACACTCATCAGTGTCGAGTAGTACACCACCGGCATTTTGAAGTTGGTCTTGTACTTCTGGTTGATGTGGTTCTGGTAGACCTCGACATTCATCTGGCAGACCGGGCAGGGCGTGACGATCATGTCGGCGCCGCCGTCGTAGGCGGACTCGATGATGTCCTTGATCAGGGCCTGACTCTTTTCCGGTTCACTGAAGGCCAGTGCACCGCCGCAGCAGGACACCTTCTTGTCATAGTTTTCAATCGGTTCGGCACCCATGGTCTCGACCAGCTTGTCGAGGTATTTCGGGTTTTCATAGGATTCGCCGTCGATGCCGAACGGGCGGTTGGTCTGACAGCCGACGTAGCCGGCGATCTTGATGCCATCGAGCGGCTTCTTCACATGCGAACCGAGTTCATCATAACCGAAGTCCTCGATCAGCACTTCCACCATGTGACGCACCTTCTGGTTGGCCTCGACCTTGAGCCCGGCCTGTGCCAGCGCCTCGTTGGTCTCCGCCATCAGCTTGTCATCGTCGTGCAGGCGTTCCTGGGTCTCCTTGGTGGCCAGCCAGCAGGCCGCGCAGGTGGCGACAATGTCCTGTCCCGGGTTGGCCTGTTCGGAGATCGCCATGTTGCGTGCCGACAGTGCCAGGCGCGGCAGTTCGCCGCCGGCGGCATAACCGATGGAGGCCGAGCAGCAGTTCCAGTCCGGTATTTCGTTGAGTTCAATGTCCAGCGTCTCGCACATGGAATCCACCGACACCATGTAGTTGGACGCAGACGCGGCCTTCTGGGATGAGCAGCCGGGATAGAATGAATAGGATTTTTTAGCCATGGTGTGTCCTCACTTGCCTGCAACCGGGATACGGGCCGCTTCGAGTTCTTCTGCCTTTTTCAAAATACTTTGCAGTCCCTTGGCATCCTTGCACTTGTGCCCGCCAATCAGTTCCATGGGAGAGAGGCGCTTGGTCATTAACATGCCGAGGCCAATTTTCTGCATCTTCAGCGAGGTCTTGATACCTTCGCCGATACCGTTCATGAAGTATAGCGCCAGGCCCAGTTTCAGCTCGTTGACGCGTCCGGTTTTGACCAGGTTGTTCCAGAACAGTTCCGAAAACTTCTCGGTCGGCTGGCCCTTCGGTGCGATGCCGAGGCGTTTTGCGTAGTGCGCCAGGCCGTGCATGATGTGCGTAATCGGCAGTTCACGCGGGCAGCGTACGATACAGTTGTAGCAGGAGGTGCACATCCACATGGAGGTGGACTGCAGGACCTCGTCACGCTTGCCGGCACGGATCATGGCAAACAGTTCCTGCGGGGGATGATCCCAGTGCGAACCGAAGGGGCAGGAGCCGGAGCACACGCCACACTGCATGCACATCTTCACCCATTCACCTTCCTCAACATTGTCCTCAACTTCGCGGAGAAAATTGTTGCGGTACTGTTCGACCATTTGTTGATTGGCATCAGACATTGTTTTCTCCTGGAACTAAAACTTGAAGGGGCTCATGCCGACCTTCTCGATGGTCTCGGCCATGTCGTTAATGAGTTGCGGCGCGCGTTCGATATCGGTGATCGCAACTTCATAGGTCTCGACGCGTTCTTTCTCAAGATTCAGTTGCTCCAGCGTATCGTCGATCTTGCTCATGCGCTCGTGGGCTAATTCCGATCCCCTGACAAAGTGACACTGATAGTTTTCACCCTTCTGACAACCCATCAGGATGATACCGTCGTAGCCACTGTTGAGTGCGTCGGTGATCCAGATGGTGTTGACCGAACCCAGGCAGCGGACCGGGATGACACGTGCCCATTCGCTGTAGGTATTGCCATTCTGCGCGGCCATGTCGAGTGCCGGGTAGGCATCGTTTTCGCAGGCCAGCACCATGATGCGCGGCTTCTCGTCGAACTCGTCGGGAATATCGACGTTCTTGAGCTGCTGGCCGACGGTATCGACCGAGTAGTTCTCGAACGAGATGACGCGTACCGGGCAGGCACCCATGCAGGTACCGCAACGGCGGCAGCGCGCCTCGTTGAACTGCGGGTAGCCTTCCTCGTTCTCGTCGATAGCGCCGAACGGGCATTCCACCGTGCAGCGCTTGCACTGGGTGCAGCCTTCCTTGCGGAAGCTCGGGAATGACAGGTCACCGGAGCGTGGGTGTGCGCCGCGGCCGAGCTTGGCATTTTCCAGCGACTGGATGGCCTTCAGGGCGGCACCGGTAGCATCTTCCCTGGCCTGTTGCATGTCCATCGGCCGGCGCACCGGGCCGCAGCTGTAGATGCCGGTACGGCGGGTTTCATACGGGAAGCAGATGAAGTGGGAATCGTTGAAACCGTACTTCAGGTGCGGCAGGTCCTTGCCCTGGCGGTAGGTCAGGTTGAGGATCGACTCGACCGGCACCTCGTTGGCGACGACTTCCGCGCCACTCTCAGCCTCGTTGTCGGTTGACTCGGCGGCGTCGATGTCGACACCGGAGTTCGGGATCTGGCCGGTGGCCAGTACGACAAGATCCACATCGTCACTGACATCCTGGTCGAGGATCAGGTCCTTGAAGTTGACTGTCAGGCCGTTGCCGCCGGTGCTAACTTCGCTGACCACGCCCTTGGTAAAGGTGATGCCTTTCTGCTGGCCGCTGCGGTAGAAATCCTCGCCGCCGACACCCGGGGTACGCAGGTCGGTGTAGATGACGTTGGTATCAATCTGCGGGTTCTGGTCCTTGAAGTACATGGCCTGCTTGATCGAGGTGTTGCAGCAATGACCCGAACAGTAGGGCAGGTGGCCTTCCTGCTGGCTGCGCTGGCCGGCGCACTGTACAAAGATGACCTTCCCGACTTCCTTGCCATCGGACGGACGCTTGATCGGTCCGCCGTTGGCTTCCACTGCCAGCTTTTCCAAACCGGCCTGATCAACCACGTCCGGGCTCTTGCCGTAGCCGAATTCCGGCAGCTGGCTGGCGTCGTAGTTACGCGCACCGGAGGCCATGATGATGGCGCCGAAGTTTTCCGTCGTGGTTGAACCGGATTCCGTGGAGATGTCCGCGGAGAACCGTCCCGGTGCACCACTGGTTTTGGTGATGGTCGAATTGAGGTGCACGGTGATCCTGTCGTTGGCCTCAATCGCGATGACCATGTCGGCAACCCCGGTGTCTTCCGGGTCGGTGTACGGGGCATGTTCCGGGACGCGCTTGTATTCAAACGAGGCACCGCCGCCGAGTTGAGCGGATTTTTCGACCAGGGTGACCGGGTAGCCGGTATTGGCCACCTCGATCGCCGCGGTCATGCCGGCAATACCGCCACCGGCAACCAGAATGTGGTCGTTGCTGGCCGCTTCCTCGCTCACATGTGGCGGGTTCATGTACTTGACCTCGGCGCAGCCCATGCGCACATAGTCAGCCGCCATTTCCTGGGTGGTCTCGCGTGCCTCGTCGGTGTCCGGACGGATCCAGATGACGCCTTCGCGCAGATTGGCGCGGCCAATGGCAACATCCTGGAAGTTGAAGGCCTCGGTCTTGGAACGACGCGAGCAGGCGCAGATCGTGACCCGGTTGACACCCCCGGTGTCGATGTCGCCCTGGATCATGGCCACGCCATCGGCATTGCACAGGAACTCGTGCTGCTTGACGACGCTGGCCTTGCCTTCGCGCTCGGCGATGGTGGCCAGCTGGTCGCAGTCGAGGCGTTCGCCGATACCACAGCCCTTGCAGATGTATGCGCCGATCTTGATTTCGTCTGACACTGTTTAACCCTCCGTTCCGGCAACCCGGTTTACAACCTGGATTGCACGTAATGCACTGGCGGTTGCGCTCTGAACTGCGCGGTTCACATCGAGGGCATCGGCAGAACAGCCGGCTGCGAAGATGCCGCCATTCTTTTCATCGGCCTCGATAAAGCCACTGTCGTTGATCACGACATCGATCGGGAAGGCATCCTTCGGCACGCTCGGCTCCATGCCGACGGCCAGTACACACAGGTCGTGCGGGTTGCTGTAGCGGTGATAGCCCTCGGTATCGACACCGTGCAGGACCGGGTTACCGGTTTCCTTGTCCTCGGTGATGCTGGCGACCTTGGACTTCACGAAGGTGACGTTCGGGTCGTCCTGGATCTTCTGGTAGAAGTCGTCGATGCGGTCGATGGCACGGATGTCGATGTAATAGACGCTGGCCTTGAAGTCGTCATCGAACTTCTCGCGCAGGTAGGTGGTCTGTTTCAGCGTGGCCATGCAGCAGATGCGTGAGCAGTGCCGCAGGTGGTTGCGGTCACGTGAACCGGCGCACTGGATAAAGGCGACGTTCTTCGCCTCCTTGCCGTCGGAGGGGCGCACGATCTTGCCGCCGGTCGGACCGAACGGGTCCAGCATGCGCTCGAACTCGACACTGCTGATGACATTGTCGTAGCGTTCATGGCCGTAAGGCTGGATCTTGTCGGCATCGTACGGCTGCCAGCCGGTGGCCCAGATAATGGCGCCGACGGTCAGCGTGGTCTCGGACTCCTGCATGTCGAGGTCGATGGCATCGTACTTGCAGGCTTCCCTGGCTTTTTCCGCGTCCCCGGTGCCGATGATGCGCGGATCCAGCACGTAGCGCTGCGGGTAGGCCATGTTGAAAGGAATATAGGCACCCTTGCGCTGCTTCATGCCGTAGTCATATTCACTGTCGAACCCGGTCTCGACGACCTTTGCGCACTCGCCGCAGGCGGTGCAGTTTTCATTGACGTAGCGCGGCGTGGTCTTCAGGGTAACGCTGTAGTTGCCGGATTCGCCGCTGACGGCGGAGACCTCGGTCATGGTCAGGATGCGCAGGTTACGGTTGGCCTTGATGCGGCGCAGGTTGATTTCCATGCCGCAGGACGGGTAGCACAGCTTCGGAAAGTACTTGTACAATTGGCTGACGCGACCACCGATCGAGGGATTTTTCTCAACGAGTATGACCTGTTTGCCACACTCCGCAGCTTCGATCGCGGCCGTCATGCCGCTGATGCCGCCTCCCACCACCAGGATGGTCTGGTTGGTTGCGATAACCTCCGACATTGATAGTCCTCCAAATAGTACGCCAGATAGCGTATAAATAATTGAATTCTTTAGAAATTCAGATTCGATCCAGTGACTGGCGCAAGATGCTTCGCGCGTCCGGGTGGAACCGGGAAATCAGGACAACCAACAATACAGGGTCTGCCATTTGGACGCCATATACCGCGGGGGGTGGATACCATCGAATTTTGCAATGGCGAAATAGATTCCTTATATAAGGTTGTGGTTTGCCGGGGTTTTTCACTTGCAGGAGCGAGCTTGCTTGTGTCCGTTTTCCGGGTGCTCGCGAACAGGGTTTAACGCGGGCTTTCGCGTTCACATGACGGGGCCCGGCCCCGCATTCTTTAGCCTCTGTGTTCTCTGTGCCCTCTGTGGCAAGATTCAATTAAAGCAACCTGTGCCCGAACCCAAGGAGCCCTTGTGAGTGTCCAGGCCATAAAACCGGAAGAATACTTCATCGAAGACGAGCCCTACTACGAATCTGTCGGCGACGAACTGACCGTCTTCAATGCCGCCTACAACAACCAGTTGCCGATATTATTGAAAGGGCCAACCGGGTGCGGCAAGACGCGCTTCATGGAACACATGGCCTGGCGCCTGAAACGCCCGCTGATTACCGTATCCTGCCACGACGATCTGACTGCCTCCGACCTCGTGGGGCGCTACCTCGTTACTGGCGGCGAGACCGTCTGGGTCGACGGCCCGCTGGCGCGCGCCGTGCGCAACGGGGCGATCTGTTATCTCGACGAGATCGTCGAGGCACGCAAGGACACCACCGTGGTGATCCACCCGCTGGCCGATGACCGCCGCGTGCTGCCCATGGAAAAACTCGGCGAGGTCATCGAGGCCGGCCCGGAATTCTGTATGGCGATATCCTACAACCCCGGTTACCAGAGTGTACTCAAGGACCTGAAACAGAGTACCCGCCAACGTTTCGTGGCACTGGAGTTCGATTACCCGAACGCCGCACTGGAAACCAGGATCGTCGTCAACGAAACCGGTATCGGGCAGGATACCGCCGAACAACTGGTAAAGTTCGCGCACATGACCCGTAACCTGAAGGGCAGTGGCCTGGAAGAGGGTGCGAGTACCCGGTTACTGGTGCACGCTGCCAAGCTGATCAATGCCGGCGTCAACCCGGTGGTCGCCTGCCGCTCCAGTATCGCCGAGGCGTTAACCGATGATGCGGAGATGCTGGTGGCGGTGCATGAGTTGAGTGCGTCGGTTTTTTAAGTAATGCGCTAACACTATTTCTTACTAAGAAGATATTAAGAAGATATTTGGTGTCGGAGCACATTATTCACTAATATTCGAGTTCATTGCGATGAAGAAAGGGGTCAGTACCCTTTTCTGGGTATTTTAGCAGACAGAACGGAACCTGAATTGTGTTTTCAATTGAGTCGTGCTCCATTCCTGACTGTGCACTGTTAAGTAACTATCTCAGGGAAGGGACCTACACTGATTGCTACGTGACGGACATCCGCGGTTCAGTGTCTCACACACAGTATGTAACGGCCTTCTACACAACCCCCGTGTTCAAGCTGGAACGGTGGATTCTGAAAATAGCCGTATCGAGGCCTTCTACAGATGCTCAAGCAAAACAATTGGCAGCCGGGTCAATCGACGCATTTGCTGCATGGCATGTGGAGGCGCGTAGTGAAAATCAGCTGTTGATGTCTGACTTTCACCGCCGCACCCGATCCTGGCTAATGGTTGTCCCCATAGCAAGCGCCAGCGGAATGCGCGCACGTTTGTACTTTGGATCGGCAGTCGTTCCGGTAGAGAATCCCGGGACGGGCAGGCTTGCACCTGGGTTCGGTTTTCGAGCCCTGCTCGGATTTCACAGACTTTACTCGAAGGTTCTTCTGTATGCAGCCAGGTTGCAGCTGGAAGCGCATCGTTCTTGAAGATCGACAAAAGGGGCCGGTTACATTTTCTCATTTGTAAAAATGTATCCGGCCCCTTTAGCGGTGCTCCGCCCCCTGTTACTTCCCTGGCCCGAAATAACTATAGCAAAGAATAAAAGGGTGTCAGAGCACATTTTCCCCTGATATACCCCGGTACGACCCTCTTTCCGGGGCCGCCCCTTGTAATAAACGGGGTCAGAGCAAACTCATCCTGATATAAGGAGGTCTGCACCCTGACCCCAGCGCTTACTTCGCCACTACCTGGATATCCACATTCGTGCCCTGTGTGAGGGTGTTGAACACCGGCGAATATTCGGACAGTTGTTTCAGTTGTTCCATGTCGTCGATGTCCGCCTTGACGCGGAACTTCATGCGGATGTCGGTGAAGCCTTTCGGGACATCCTCATCGAGTCCCAGGAAGCCGCGCAGGTCAATGTCGCCTTCCAGTTCGGATTCCAGTTCCTCGATATGAATGCCGCGCACCGCAGCATGCGCGACCATGCTGGTGGTGACGCAGGCGGCGAGTGCATTCAGTAAATGCTCGACCGGGTTGGCACCGTTATCGTTGCCGGCAAGGATGGGCGGTTCGTCGGCGTGCAGTTCAAACGTCTGCTTGTGGGCGATCTCCTGCTTCGCGCCGTAGAAACCGGTGACGGTGGTGCAGTTGCGGCTGCCGCCCAGCCAGGCATTGCGCGCGCGGAACTTGCATTGGCCCAGTTCCGGGTCCTGCGCGATCGCCTGCACAGTCCCCTGCAGGGTCTCCAGGTGGATGCCGTTGACGGTGGTGGTGTCGGCCGGGGTCTGGTTACTGTGTGTCTGTGTGTTCATGACCGTTCTCCTCTTCAGTGGTCCAGTGAATCGTCGGGTGGCTGTGTGTCCCGACTTGAGTATCAATATAGACCTTGACAGCCGCCCGGATAAGATGGATCTTTTCCAAAAACAGGGCATTTGTGCCACTGATGGGGGTGCGGCCATGGCAGGTGCCACGCAGCAACCGGTTGAAGTCCTGATCGTTGCCGTCCCGGAGACGGCGGGCTCGGCGCTCTACGGCATGCTGGATGTGCTGCTGGCGGCCGGCAATATCTGGCAGACGCTGGTGCGCACGGACACGCAGCCGGCGCTGTTCCGGGTGCGCATCGTCTCACCACGCCGCAAGGCCTTTAGCTGTGGCAACGGCATCCCGGTGCGGCCGGATTGCGCGGTCGCGGATAACCCGGGCGGCGACATCGTTATCCTGCCCGAGTTGTGGCTGGGGCCGGACGAGGACATGGCGGGGCGCTATCCTGAACTCATGGACTGGATCCGCGCGCAGTATGCTGCCGGCGCGATACTCTATTCCGCCTGCTCCGGTGCCGTGATGCTGGCGTCCACCGGCCTGCTCGACGGCTGCGAGGCCACCTCGCACTGGGGCTACCAGGATTTGTTCCAGAAACACTACCCGCAGGTGCGGTTTCGCCCGGAACCGAACCTGGTGTTTGCCGACCCGGAAGGCCGCATCGTCACGGCTGGCGGTACCACCTCCTGGCACGACCTCGCCATCCACATCATCTCGCGCCACGGCAGTCCGGGAGAGGCCTTGCGCATTGCGAAGGTGTATTTGCTGAAATGGCACGGCGAGGGGCAACTGCCCTATGCCACGCTGGTGCGCCGGCAACCGCATGCGGATTCCGTCGTGCGTGCTTGCGAGGTATGGTTGGGCGAGTATTTTCAGCAGGCCGATGCCATCAGGCAGGTGGTCGGCAGGGCCAATATGCCCGAACGCACCCTGAAGCGGCGCTTCAAGGCCGCGACCGGTACAACACTGATCGACTATTTGCAGAACCTGCGCGTGGAAGCAGCGAAACGCCTGCTCGAGTCCGGGCCGTTACCGGTGGATGAAATCAGTGTCGAGGTTGGCTATGAAGACGCTTCGTTCTTTCGCCGCCTGTTCAAGCGCCGCAGCGGCCTGACGCCGAGCCAGTACCGGCGCATGTTTCAGCCGATCGCAAAGTCGAACAAATAAGAGGGTGTCAGAGCACATTTTCCCCTCCTGTTTGACACCTAATGCCTTTATTGAGCGTGGTGTGCGCTGAATTCATCGGGTGGCAGGTATTGCAAGACTTCCTTACCGTCCGCGTTGAGGATGAGGTCCAGTCCCTTGTCCGGATAGAGCAAGTGTTTCTGCTGTGCATGAACCTGAATGATCTCGGCAGGCACGCCGAAACGGGCCTGTGCGATTTCCTCATCCAGGTCGAAGCCTGGCAGGAAAGTTATAATCCTGACCGGTGCCCGGCAGGCAACCGGGAGGTCATCGGGATGCAGGTGGTACCTGCGTGTGCCACGTTCCAGCAACTCGGCAATTTCTGTCTGGCTGTATTCGGCTTTATTCAGGATGTAAATTTGGTATCGTTCCTCTTGGGTAAGCTGCGTATAGCCTCTCATGTGTGCTCCTCTTGCTTGGCGGTGAGAAAAGCCACAATGCTAACGCAGCTTGCCCTCTTACCGTCACGTAGAGTTGCACTTACAAATTGAATTCACGAACATTAACAATGTACACGAGGTAGGAGTAATGGAAGCAATAGTAGATGGCAAGACCATCCAGTTGAGCGAGGCCGGCTGGCTGGAAAACCTGGGTGAGTGGAGCGAGGAACTGGCGGTCGAGATCTCGAAGAGCGAGAAAATTAACGAACTCACCGAAGAGCACTGGAACGTGATCAGCCTCGCACGCGAGTATTTCACCGAGAACGGTGCGGTGTGCGAACCACGCGCTTTCTCGAAGCTGATGAAGAAGCAGTACGGAAAGGACCGCAGTGACCAGAAGTATCTCTATTCACTGTTTCCGACCGGTCTGATCAAGTGCGCCAACAAGATTGCCGGGCTGCCGCGTCCGAAGGGCTGTAGCTGATCCCGATCACGAACGGGCTTGACACACCCGTTCTGCATCTGAAAGACTCGGAACCATGATGAGCGGATTACAGCACTACATGAATGCCTGCAAACGCCGACTGCCCCTGTGGCATGTCGTGGCGTGCCCGTGTGGTGCCTTGGGGAGATTGCCTGTCCGGTAACCGGTTTATTAATCCCAGATCTTCAAAGGCCGCACGGTTCCAACCCTGCGGCCTTTTTTGTTTTTCGGGTACTGAAAACAAAACATGGCTTGTTAACAGCGTTAGATGTTCAGGAAAAGGAGGTAACAAGGTGTCTGTACCAGTGGCCTATATTGGCGTCATTCTTATCGGGTCTACCACGCCGCTCGCAATCCAGTGGAGCGGCGACGGGGTCGGCTATCTGTTTGGTATTACCAGCCGCATGATTCTTGGCGTGGTGGTCGGCCTGATGGTTGCCGGCCTGTTCAGTATCCGGTTGCCCTGGCATGCCGAGGCACGCCGTACCTACCTGGCCGCCGGCCTGGGCCTGTTTTTCGCCATGACAGCCGTGTACTGGTCCTCGCAGTTCATCCCCTCTGGCTGGATGTCGGTGCTGTTTGGTCTTGCGCCCATCGTGACGGGCCTGATGGCGACCTTTCTGCTGGCAGAGCAGGCACTGAACAGTGCCCGACTCATGGGCATGCTGCTCGGGCTGGCCGGGCTGGCAATCATGTTGCTCGGCTCTCAGCAACTGGGTCCGCAGGCCGCCTTCGGTGTTGTCGGCATGGTGTTTTCAGTGACGGCCTACTCAGCCAGTGCCGTGGCCGTCAAGCGAATCGGTGCAGATATCCCGGCGCTGGCCACCACCATCGGTGGGTTGATAGTCACCGTACCATTGCTTGTTAGTGTGTATTTCCTCACCGGGGAACCGTTGCCGGCTGTCGTGCCACAGAAGGCCATGCTGTCGATCATCTACCTGGGCATGATCGGCTCGGTATTGGGATTTGCCCTCTACTATTACGTGCTGCGCCACGTGGAGGCGACCCGTGTTGCGTTGATTACGCTGATTACGCCAGTACTGGCCCTGATGCTGGGGCACCAGTTAAATGGCGAGGCATTGCAGACCGAGGCCATGCTTGGTACCGCGACAATCCTTTCCGGCCTGCTGTTGTTTGAATACGGACAAACGGCGGGTAAATGGGTGCGTGATACCCTGATGGGGTGAGCGAATATCAAGGATTTAATGAGGTCGAACGCCTTGATCAGGAGAACCAAACCCGCCATGTCGTGGTCGAAGACCTGGCTGATTGCACGCTGATCGGCTCTGGGCAGGACGCGTGATTGTGACATTTCTGTGATACCTGCCTGATAAACTGACGTAAATACGGATATCAGTGGACCTGCAGTAAACCGTGTGGGATGCACTGTCTGCGACCATGACAAAAAATATTCTTGTAATCGAGGACAATGCAGACATCGCCCGTCTGGTGATGGTGAACCTGCGCAGCAAGCAGATGCATGTCGATCATGCCGCCGATGGGTCGGCCGGCCTGGATATGGCGCTGACCGGGAAATACCAGCTGTTGATACTGGACCTGATGCTGCCCGGCATGGATGGCCTGGATATATGCCGTACGCTGCGCAGTGAAAAGGTCTATACCCCGGTCCTGATGCTGACGGCGCGGACCTCCGAACTGGACCGCGTCCTCGGACTGGAAGTGGGTGCGGATGATTACCTGACCAAGCCGTTCAGCGTGCCGGAACTGGTGGCGCGTGTGAATGCAATCCTGCGCCGCTCCGATCAATATCAGTCCTCATCGACAGCAAAGGCAAGCTCGCCGTTGCAGTTTGGCGCGTTGCACATGGACCCGGACAAACGCCAGGTACTGCTTGGTGACGACCCCGTTGAACTCACTGCCAGGGAGTTTGACCTGTTATGGCATTTCGCCAGTAACCCCGAGCGGGTCTTTACCCGCAGCCAGCT
The DNA here is from genome assembly GCA_039714155.1 of Pseudomonadota bacterium. Lineage (GTDB taxonomy): Bacteria > Pseudomonadota > Gammaproteobacteria > UBA9214 > UBA9214 > SZUA-186. The sequence continues at coordinate 36,193 of JBDLJX010000011.1, forward strand.
GCTGGACAGCGTGTGGGGGTATGGGCATGCCGGCTATGAACACACGGTGAATTCCCATATCAATCGACTGCGCGCAAAGATCGAGGCTGACCCGGCAAAGCCGCAGTATGTGATTACCGTCTGGGGTGTCGGTTACAAGTTCTCCGCAAACGGCGTCGGGCGGGGTGCTGTCTGATGTTCAGGACCTTGTACAGCCGACTGGCGCTGACACTGTTCATCCTGTTGTGCCTGGTGGGTGTCATCCTGATCCAGGTCATTGGTCATTCGAGCACCCTGTACCAGCAGGAAGTCGCACAGAAACTGAACCGGGAACTGGCGGCGCATATCGTCGCCGAACAACCCCTGATCCAGGACCGGGAAATCAATCACCAGGCACTGGACCACCTGTTTCACCAGTTAATGGTGATCAATCCCAGTATCGAGCTATACCTGCTTGATGAACAAGGGACTGTGCTGGGTTTCTCGGCGCCGGCAGGAAAGGTCAAACGCACGCAGGTTGCACTGCAACCGGTCAGGGAGTTTCTCGATGGCAATGCCCGGTTCCCGCTGAAGGGTGATGACCCGCGCAATCCCGAAGGCCGGAAGGTGTTTTCCGCAGCCCGCATTGTTAGCCAGGACGGCGTGCAGGGCTACCTGTACATCGTGCTGGGCGGTGAACAATATGACCATGTTGTACAGATGCTGGGGAACAGCTATATCCTGGATTCTGCCCTGGTGGTGCTGTTGGTCGCCCTGGTGGCGGCGTTAACAGGCGGTCTGGTGGTCTTCGCCTTGCAGACCCGTCGGTTGCGCAAACTGCGTAATGTGATGCGTCGTTATGCCGGGGAAGGCAGTGGTGACAGTCTGGCGATCCGCTACCCGGGCAACACGAACGATGAAATCGATGTCCTCGGGCAGCAGTTCAATGCCATGGCAGACAAGATCACATCCCAGATCAATGATCTCAGGCAGATGGATGACGTGCGTCGTGAGATGGTGGCCAACATTTCGCACGATCTGCGCACGCCGTTGACGACCATGCGCGGCTATCTCGAAACATTGCAGCTCAAGCATGCAGAGTTGTCTGCAGAGGAACAGCAGCAATACCTGCAAACGGCACTCAGTCACAGTCAGCGGCTGGGCCGGATGGTGGAAGAATTGTTTGAGCTGGCCCGGCTGGATTCCTGCGAGTCGATGGTTTACTCCGAGCCCTTCTCGATGTGTGAACTGGTGCAGGATGTGACCCAGAAATTCCAGTTGCGCGCCCGGGAGAAGTCGATACAACTCAATGCCAGCCTGAACCCGGATGCCCCGCTGGTTTATGGTGATATCGCCATGCTGCAGCGGGTACTGGAGAACCTGCTGGAAAACGGACTGCGGTACACGCCGGCGGGCGGCAGTATTCGTGTTGGTGTAGACGTGGACTCAGGGAATATTGTTGTGCAGGTAGCGGATACCGGCTGTGGCATTCCCGCGGAAGATGTACCGCGAATTTTCGAACGTTTCTATCAGCAGGACAAGCAGCGCTCCGGCAGCAACAGCGCCGGCCTGGGCCTGGCCATTGTCAAGCGTATTCTCGAGCTGCATAACAGCGTTATCCAGGTCAGCAGTGAACTCGAAAAGGGCACAACCTTTTCATTCCGGATTCCGGCAGGGCCCATTGTTATCAATTTGTGACTTTTTCGTGACGTCATTGTGAGTCCCGACGTTCAGTATTACTCCTGAGTCTGTCGCACGTTGCGTGCAGGCCGTTTTTAATAATACCCAGGAGAAATACCTATGAAAAAGACATTTCTCGGTTTGGCGTTTGCATCGCTGTTTGGTGTCACACCCGCGATGGCAGCCGATTACGAAGTCACTATCACTAATATAACCCGTGGTACGGTTTTTACGCCGATCTTTGTGGTCAGCCATACCCCGGGCGTGAAGTTGTTTGAGCTGGGTCATCCGGCCAGTGATGAACTTGCTGCCCTGGCGGAAGGCGGAGATTTCAGTGGCCTGGTGACAGCACTGGAAGGAGATCGTCGCGTTGTGGATTGGGCAGACTCTGGCGACTTATTGCATCCGGGCGAGTCCGTAACGGTGACAGTTGACGCCCCGAACAACCAGGGACAGGTCAGCCTGGCATCGATGATGTTGCCGACCAACGATGGCTTTATTGCGCTTAATGGTGTCGAGGCACCACGGAAGCGTCACTCAATCTCCTACAACTCACCTGGCTATGATGCAGGGTCCGAGCCAAATGATGAACTGTGTATCAGTATTCCGGGTGGCGGGCCCTGCGGTGGTGGTGAAGGTGGATCACCGGGCATCGGTGGTGAAGACTACGTCCATGTACACAGTGGTATCCATGGCATCGGGGATTTGGCGCCTGGTGAGCATGATTGGCGCAATCCAGCTGCGTATATCACCATCAAGCGGGTGAAATAACCTGAATTGATCATAGGAAAACCGGGGTCAGATTCCGGTTTTCCTATCCGAGGCAGGTGTAAATTTCCCGTCTGGAAGTGGTGGTTGTACTCTGACTGCAAGTAATCCTCTGTTAAAGTTCCGGCATGGTTCAGCTGCCGACAGTTTCCGAAGCCGAAACCCGCGATGCCTTTGTGGCAACACCGCTGGGTGACTATGAACTGATCGATTTCGGTGGTGGCCGCAAGCTGGAGCGCTGGGGCGAATACCTGGTGGAAAGTCCGGACCGCCTGGCCACTGGCCAGCCGGTGGACAAACACTGGAACGCCGACTGGGTCTATGTGGCGGATGTCGGTGTGCAGGGGCACTGGGAGCCGACGCGCAGCGTCCTGGCGCGCGAATGGCGCGCGACAGTCAATGACCAGACGGTGGTTTGCCGCCTTGATGAGCATGGCCGCGTCGGCCTGCGTGGCCGCGAGATTCCCTGTGCAGACTGGGTGCGCCAGCGCATCGAGGGTTGCTATGACCTCGATGACATCCGGGTATTGAACCTGTTTGGCGGTAACGGTTTTGTGTCGGCGCGGGCGCTGCAGGCCGGCGCCTCGGTGATTCATGTCGATTCCAGTGAGGACATGCTGTCGCTGGCGCGTGAGCATGCCGGTAGCAGCAACATCGAGTATGTGCGTGAGAACGTCATGGATTATGTCGAGGACCTGCTGCGTCGTCAGTTGTGTTTCGACATGATCATCCTGCCGATACCGCCGGTCGGTCATGGCCCGAAAGGGCAAATGTGGGACCGTGAGGTGGACATGGCCAGGCTGGTGAAGTACCTGCCGAGGCTGATCACGAAGAATTGTCTCGGTATCTGGCTGTCAACAGACAGCGGTGCGATTACCTGGAAGGCAGAAGGCCTTGGTCAGTTGCTGCGCGAGGCATTGCCAGGCTGCACCATCAAGCCCCTGCACCTTGGTGTGCAAACAAGAAATGGTCGCGTCCTGTCCGCCGGGGTTGCGGCGTGCTGGTACGATGAGACCGAGTTCCTGCAGACCAGTGACATGCCATTAACTGCTGCACAACTGGAAGAGCGACTCGATATCCACATGATTTCTCTGGGGGCGGCCGAGGAGCCGGCGCGTGCGCTGGCGGAATTCACCCGCGCCCGGCAGGATTTTGTACTGCACTGGGTCGGTATTGTGGCGCGTACCAGTTCCGGCATGGCGCTGAACTTTGTCTCGCATGTGTGCCCGGCATTGCGGTTGATGGACGCCGACGGGGTCGAGGCCTGGCTGCTGGCGTGCATGGATGTTTACGACAAGAAAGGTCTGCATCCAGCCGTTGCCTTGTTCAAAGACGTAGAAAGTTTTGCACATGAATACAAGGCGCGCGCTACCGGTGTGTCATTTGACGACGTGGTGAATGTGCTGGAGCTGTTCGTACAGGGCCTGAGTGGACGGCATTTGAAGATCGAGTGTGGCGAGCAGTGCTACACCGACACCGAAACCATTTACCTGCCGCCGACCGTGGGCCGTTACGAGGCACGCGAGGACAACTTCCAGCTCTACAAGGTCATGGTGGTGCACCAGTGGGCACAGACCTGGTTCGGTACCTGGCGCATCGATGCGCAGGCGGTGTTCGGCCACTTTGCCGACAGTGAGGCGGCACTGAAGTGCTTTCATGCACTGGAAACGCTGCGTCTGGATGCCCGCATCCGCGACAACCTGCCGGGTGTGTATCGCTATACCGAGCGATTCCGTGCCGACAGCGGTTTTACACTCGATGCTGCCTGGCAGGAAGCCGCCACGGCGTTGTCGCAGCCTGGCGCAAGCCTTGATGACACGCTTGCATGGCTGCCGCGACTCGTGGATAGCCCATTGCCTGCAGCCCTGATGTACCAGGGCGTGTTGCGCCCGGAGGCCGTCGACAAGGTGCGCAAGGCGCGTATCGCGTCTGACCGGCAGCTGTTCCGTTTGCATCTGCTGCGGCTGGAGAATGAGTTGCAGGAGGCAGACGACGAGACCGGGGAAGACGTTGAGCAGGAACCTGCAACGGAAGAAGGGGAACATCGCCTGCCGTTTGAACTGCGCAAGGTGGAATCCAGCGAAAACCCGGATGGCTTCGTGTACGAGATGGAGCTGGATGGCAAGCCGATTGAACCACCCGATAACGTCAAGGGTACCATGGCGTCAATCTTCCAGGACCTGGGCGATATCCCCGAGGATTACCTGTATGCCGCCGGTGACGGCGCCTACCTCACCGAGGCCATCGGCGAACAGAGTGTCGAGGATGTCTGGAAGGGTACGTATCACGAGGAAGGTGCGTTCCTGTACAACGAGTGGGACTACGAGCGCCAGAACTATCGCAAGAACTGGACGGTGCTGCGTGAGCTGGATGTGAGTCCGGTCGACGATGGGTTTGTGCGCGATACGCTGGTCAAGTACCGCGGTCTGGCAGGTGATCTGCGCCGTACTTTCGAAGCATTGCGCGGCGAGGACAAGCTGCTGAAGAAGCAGCCCTATGGCGACAACGTCGATATCGACGCGCTGGTGGAAGCGTATGCCGACACGACCATGGGCATGGAAATGAGCGACCGGCTGTTTACCAAGATGCACAAGCTGGAACGTGATATCGCAGTGATGTTCATGGTGGATATGAGTGGTTCCACCAAGGGCTGGATCAATGATGCCGAGCGTGAGGCGCTGGTACTGTTATGCGAGTCGCTGGAAACGCTGGGTGACCGCTACGCGATTTACGGTTTTTCCGGCATGACGCGCAAACGCTGCGAGGTCTACCGGGTGAAGCGTTTCGACGAAGCCTATAGTGATGAAGTGCGTGGCCGTATCAGCGGTATCAAGCCCAGGGACTACACCCGCATGGGCGTTACCATTCGTCATCTCAGTCATCTGCTGAACGAGGTGGAAGCGCGCACCAAGCTGCTGATCACGCTTTCGGACGGCAAACCGGATGACTATGATGCCTATCGCGGTGCCTACGGTATCGAGGATACCCGCCAGGCACTGATCGAGGCCAAGCGTGACGGCATTCATTCGTTCTGTATCACGATCGATAGCGAGGCAAAGGATTACCTGCCGCACATGTACGGTGCGGTGAACTATGCAGTGATCGATGAAGTGCGCAAGTTGCCGCTGAAGGTCTCGGATATCTACCGGCGCCTGACGACGTAGCGTGCAAAAGTATAATGTGAAAAAAATATCGAAAGGAAATACTTCAATAAGGCTGCCGCATGAAAATGTGGAATAATCCAGTCCTGACAACAATCTCACCATCTGCCACACTCGGGACCTGCAGGTTTGATTTATTGGCTGAAATGATGGATGTATGTCTGTCCGGAAGATCGTGAATGGGTGCTACCATGGAGAAATTCGACCGTATCTTTGATCTTCACCAGCTGTTTTCCAACCGGCGCACACCCATCTCGATGGAAAAACTTTGCGAGCGCATGGAGTGTTCCGATTCCACTGCACGGCGAGTAGTACGCTTTCTTCGGGATTATCTGAACGCACCACTGGTCTATGATCGTGAACGTAATGGCTGGTACTACGATAGCAAGCAAAATAACCACTACGAACTACCCGGATTGTGGTTCAGTTCGGAAGAATTGTATGCGCTACTGGTCTCGCATCATCTGCTGAGCGACTTGCAGCCAGGGTTTCTCTCGGAGCATATTGCTCCGCTCCAGACGCGTATTGAAAAACTGCTGGAACAGCAACATATTCAGCGTCCCGCAATACATGAGCGCATAAGAATTCTGCAAATGGCGGCACGGCCTTCTGATATGCAGAATTTCAGAAGGCTCGCTGGTTCGCTGCTGAGAGGTGAACAGGTCAAGGTGTTGTACCACGGTCGGGAACGCGACGAAACCACCGAACGCATCATCTCGCCACAACGCCTGGTCTATTACCGCAGCAACTGGTACCTCGATGCCTGGTGTCACTTGAAGAAAGGGCTGCGTACCTTCTCACTGGACCGTTTGCATCCCGTCGTTGAAATGGGCAGGAACCGGTCACCGATGCGGGATCAGTGACATTCGATATGTGTTCCCCGTGTACGCGGGGATGAACCGCCTGTAATTAAATTTATGTCTTCTACGGTAGTATGAACCCACAATTGGCAGAAAAAACGGGTTTTAGTGATGATGATGTGCACATTCTTAAATGCGTTCTGCCTAGACTGTTTGAGAATGATGCATCATCTGCACGCCCAGAAGGCAGTATGGAGGTTCTGAAAGTATTTTGGTGGGCTCATAATCGTAAGGGTGGGCAGTATTCTTCTGCGAAAGTCCACCGGTCACTGGAAGTTAATCCAGATGGAACCTTCGAGCTTGCTATCCTTGACGGTATGGAACCGGAAATACTTGACGGATTTTAAGCAATTCTGTCGGGTTAACAAACAGGCGCATTTTGATTAGCTTGACTCATGCGAAATATGGCCGATATGCTACAATGTAATACATTGTAAACATTTGAGGCTGGATCAATGGCTGTCACCAGTATTCGTCTACAACCCGACGTCGAGAAACACCTGCAAGATGCTGTTAAACGCTTGAGCAGGAGTAAGAACTGGTTGATAAATCAGGCAATTAAGGAATTTCTGGAGCGTGAGATACTGGAACGACAGCGCTGGCAGGAAACATTGGAAGCACTGGATTCTGCAAACCAGGGAAAGGTGATTGATGGGGATAGCGTTCATCAATGGCTGCAGAGCTGGGGAACTGACGACGAGCTACCGCCACCCAAGCCATGAGGCTTGAGTACACTGACAAGGCAGTCGGTGATCTCGTTCGGCTTCGACAGTTTATCGAGGAGCACAATCCTCAGGCGGCGAACACAATGGCCGCACGGCTGGTGGAGGGCATCACTCTGCTTCGGGATCAACCCCAACTTGGTCATCCAGTTGCTTTGGCACCAAATCCGGAAAGTATCCGCGATCTCGTGCTACGCGACTACATTGTCCGGTATGCAATAACCAGCAACTGCATATTGGTTTTGCGCATCTGGCATCACAGGGAGGGCTGGAAACAGCCATAACGGAATGAAGGGCGAAATCGAACCACTCATGATTTCCGCACTCCAGCATTTCAGCTATTGCCCACGCCAATGTGCTCTGATCCACCAGGAGCAGATATTTGACGACAATGTATTCACCATGCGGGGTCATCGTGTACACCGTCGGGTCGATGCCGGTGAATCTACAGTAGAAGAAGGGGTTCGTGTTGTTCGATCACTACCGCTGTACAGTGAAAAGCATAATCTTGTTGGCAAAGCCGATGTCGTAGAATTCGATGGAAACGGTGTACCTTTTCCAGTTTGTTGGGGGAAAAGGGGACGGAGGGATTAAAATTTAACCACTTTTCTGAATGGTGGTTTTCAATCTAGAACGGAACAGCGGCAAATAACCGCGGGTTTTGATCGGCACTTACACGTGTTCCCCGTGAACGCGGGGACAGGCCCAAGCGGCCCTCATTCGGGTACGATTGCTCAGGTTCATCACTGATAATATATAAGTTATTGATTTATATGGTTGACAAATAATAAGTATATGCTAATATAATGATTGTCTGTAATTCGTTATGTGAACAGGAGGTGTGCCATGTACATCGATAGTTTGACGATTACTGCTTTGATTATCCTGATTGCGGCATTGGTCATGTTTGTAAAGGTTTGTGTGCTCGGTTACTGCGGTTCTGCCTGCAATGATGGGGAAGACTGCAAGCCCAGGACGTGGCATTACAAGCGATGAGCCTCGCGCTCCAGACCTTGCTGCGGGCCAGCCGGGAATCCTTGTCCCCGGTGCATGCGCGGAATCTGCTGGCAGCGGGCGGACAACTCGTTGACGTCCGCTCGCCAGCCGATTTTCATCGTCATGCCCTGCCCGGCGCCATGAACCTGCCCATGGATGCGATTAGCTGGAAACACCGCAGCCTTAACCGGCGGCGTCCGGTGATTCTTTGCGGCGGTACCGGTGTGCATTGTCAGCAAGCAGCCCAACTGCTGGCCGGCAGGGGCTTCTCGAACATCTATCACTTGGCGCTCAACTGAACCGGCAGCATCACGTCATGTTTTACTGTAGGCTTCAGCCGCGAAAACAGCGGCTATAACGACTTCTGATCGCGACTAAAGTCGCTCCTCCGGCTGCTGTTTTTCAGTATTAGGGACGGTCGTGGTCTCCCCTTTTTCCCCCTGCGTAGACCCTGCTTCCACCGAATCGTCATCCATCAGGATCCGGTGTGCCGGGCCTTCCAGGTCGTCGAACTGCCCCGACCTGACTGCCCAGAAAAAGGCCCAGACAATCACCCCGATCAGGACCAGCGACAGCGGTATCAGCAGGTAGATAATTTCCATCGTCGGGTAACCCCTGTCAGCTGGCCAATGCCGGCGTAGTGTTGTGTGCGGGTTGTGCGTGCGCCCCGTTGTTGCGTGTCAGGCGCAGGGCATTCAGCACCACCAGCAGGGAACTGGCCGACATGCCAATGGCCGCCATCCACGGTGCGACATAGCCCAGTGCCGCCAGCGGCAGGGCAACCAGGTTATAGCCCAGTGCCCAGGCCAGGTTCTGCCGGATGATGCGCATGGTTCTGGCTGCGATGGTCATGCCGTCCGCCAGGGTCATCAGTCTGTCCGTGAGCAGGATCATGTCGGCGCTGGCATGGCTGACATGCGCGGCATCATGCATGGCGATGGAAATATCCGCCGCGGCCAGTACCGGTGCATCGTTGATGCCATCACCGACCATGCCGATGACCGCCCCCTGTTGCTGCAATGCTTGCACCGCCTGCAACTTGTCTTGAGGTTTCATGACGGCGTGCACGGCAGTGATGCCGACGGCATCGGCGATCGCCTGTGCGGCGGCCGGGTGGTCGCCAGTCATCAGTATGACCTGCTTGCCAGTGCGTTGCAGTGCGCGGACGGTGGCTGCGGCATCGGGGCGCACGGAGTCATGCAGGCTGAATACGGCATGCACGGTGTCATGATCAGCCAGCACCACACTGGCGCCGGCCAGGTTGGCCGGGTTGTCAGCCGTGACACCATGGCAGTGGGCGGCGATAAAGTCCGGCCGGCCGATCAGGTAATCCGTGCCATTTACTGTACCGCGCACACCGGCGCCGGGTTCATTGCTGATATCGATCGCGTCGCGGTAGTCAAGTGCTTCGGCCGCGTGCTGAATGGCACTGGCAATCGGGTGTTCCGACTGGCGCTCGAGTGCTGCGGCTATTGCCAGTACCTCGTTTTCCGGCATGTCCGATAGTCGCTGTATGCCGCTGACCGACAGCTCGCCCTGTGTCAGGGTGCCGGTTTTGTCGAATACCACATGGCTGCATTGCGCCAGCCTCTCCAGGCGGTTGCCACGCGCCGACAACAGCCCCATCGACTGCAGTGCGCCGGTAGCGGCGCTGATGGCCGTGGGCGTGGCGAGTGACAGGGCGCACGGGCAGGTCACGACCAGTACCGCTACCACGATCGGCAGCCAGCTGTCCGGCGCCTGTTGCCACCAGTACAGTGCAACGATGCCGGCCAGCAGGATAACACCGCTGACGAACCAGCTGGCGGCGCGATCGGCGAGCCGGGTAATTGCCGGCTTGTCCGACTGCGCACGTTCCAGCAGGCGCATGATGCTGGCGAGCACGGTGTCCATGCCGATGGTGGTTACCGCCACGGTGAGCGGGCTGTCGATATTGATGCTGCCGCCAATGACGCTGTCGCCGCTGGTCCTGGAGAACGGCGTGCTCTCGCCGGTCAGCAGGGCTTCATCAACGGTTGATTTACCACTGATGATGGTGCCGTCCGCGGGGATGGTCTCGCCCGGTTTCACCAGTACACGGTCAGCCACGACCAGATCGCCAACCGGGATCTGTTCCTGCCGACCGTCTGCAGCCAGTCGTGTTGCCATCACCGGCAATGCCTGGCCGAGGGACTCCGCGGTTTCCGCGCTCCGCTTGCGTGCCATGAGTTCGAAGTAGCGACTGGCCAGCAGGAAAAACACGAACATGACGACCGAGTCGTAATAGACCTCGCCATGACCGGTCCAGGTGGCGTGCAGGCTGCCGCCAAAGGCCACCAGGATACCCAGCGATACCGGCACGTCCATGCCGATGTGCCGGTTGCGCAGGTCCCGCCATGCGCCACGGAAGAACGGCACGGCCGCGTACAACAGCACCGGGGTGGTCAGCAGCAGTCCGATCCAGCGAAAGAAAGTGCGGATGCCGTGTTCCATGCCGGACCAGTCGCCGACATACAGTGCCGCGGACAACATCATGACCTGCATGCCCATGATGCCGGCCACGCCAAGGCGACGCAGTTGCATGCGGCGTTCCTTCTCAAAGGCCTGCTGCTGATGCTGCGGGTCATAGGGGTGCGCCTCGTAACCAATGGCGCGTACTGCCTGCAGGATGTCGCTCAGCTTGAGTCGGCTGTTGTCCCAGCGGATGCGGGCGCGTTGTGTGGCGTAGTTGATCTGTACATCGAGGACGCCGGGCAATTGTGCCAGGTGGCGCTCGTTGAGCCAGATACAGGCTGCGCAGGTAATACCTTCGAGGATCAGCGCGGCTTCCCGAACGGTTTCACCCTCGCTGCGGACAAATGTTTTTTGCACATCCGGGTGGTCGTAGACACGCGTCTGTGCAATGAAGTCGGGAAGCAGTTCCCGGCCGGTTGGCGCTGTGTCGGTACGATAGCTGTAGAAATCACCATGGCCGGCGGCAATGATGGCGCCGGCCACGGCCTCGCAGCCATGGCAGCACATGGGTTGCGGCTGTCCGTCGATCGTGACGTGCAGATCAAGACCGGCAGGGACGGCCAGGCCACAGTGAAAGCAGGA
>JBDLJX010000012.1:0-45506 GCA_039714155.1 Pseudomonadota bacterium
CGCAAAGGCGCAAAGGAAAAACAAAACTAAAAAAAACCAAAACCAAAATTACAGGTCATGCATTTGGCATGCATGTCAGGGAGTGTTTTTTGAAAAAATTCTTAATGTTTCCTTTGCGTTCTTTGCGCCTTTGCGGTGATTAGATGTTATATATCCCTGACTGCCCGGCACATCTGTATCGCCTCCCGGGTCTCCCGTACATCATGCGTGCGGATAATCGAGACGCCCTGCCAGACAGCCAGTACCGACAGCGCAATACCCGGATATAAACGCTTATCGACCGGCAGGTCCAGTACCTTACCGATGAGCGATTTGCGTGACAGGCCCGCCAGCACCGGGTAACCGAGTGCCACCAGCCGGTCCAGATGCCGCAGCAGCATGAGGTTGTGCTCAACGGTCTTGCCGAAGCCGAAACCCGGGTCCAGCACGATCCGTTCTGCCGGTATACCGGCTGTTTCACAGGCAGCCGCCCGCGCCGTCAGAAAGCCGGCCACCTCGTCAACCACATCTTCGTAGTGCGGGTTGTCCTGCATGCCCTCGGGAATACCCTGCATGTGCATCAGGCAGACCGGCACTCCCGATTCGACGGCCGCACCGACGGCACCGTCCGCCTGCAGGGCATTAACGTCGTTGATCAGTCCGGCGCCGGCAGCCACCGCGGCACGCATAACTGCCGGTTTTTGTGTATCAATGGAGATTGGCACCGACACCGATGCTGTCAGGGCCTCGATGACTGGCAGCACGCGCCGCAGCTCTTCATCGACGGAAACCGGTGCAGACCCCGGCCGGGTCGATTCACCACCGACATCGATAATCGCCGCACCCGCTTCTACCATCGCCTGTGCATGCGCCATGGCCTGTGCCGGCGCTAAAAAAACACCCCCGTCCGAAAAGGAATCGGGGGTGACATTGAGTATGCCCATAACCTGTGGCTGTGACAGGTCGAGCAGCTTGCCGGCGCAATCAAGCTGATCACCAGTCATCCGGTAATGCCGTGGGCACCTGCAGGAGCCAGCTTGCTGGCGAATTGTTCGCGAGCAAGCTCGCTCCTACAGTCCATTCGAGAAGGTTTTCTAGTGCTGCCCCGCCGGTCCACCAATCTTTGTCTCGCCTTTGGAATCCGTCGGCTTACCTGAACTGGCAGTCGGCTCGGAATCTTCCCAGTCCTTCGGCGGACGCGGCGGTTTGCCGGACATGATGTCGTCGATCTGGTCGCTGTCGATGGTTTCGTACTTGATCAGTGCATCCGCCATACTGTGCAGCTTGTCAATATTCTCTTGCAGGATGCTTTCTGCACGCGCATAGGCAGTATTGATAATCGAGCGTATTTCCTTGTCGATGTCATGCGCGGTCTCATCTGAAACATTCTTGTGCTGTGCGACCGAGTGGCCGAGGAATATTTCTTCCTGCTCGTCGCTGTAGGTCAGCGGGCCCAGCTTCTCGGACAGGCCCCACTTGGTGACCATATTGCGTGCCAGTTCGGTGGTGCGCTGGATATCGTTGGAGGCGCCGGTGGTCACCTTGTCGGCACCGAAGACCAGTTCCTCGGCAATACGGCCGCCGAACAGGCTGCAAATCTGGCTTTCGAGGTGTTCCTTGCTGAAACTGTAGCGGTCCTGCTCCGGCAGGAACATGGTCACACCCAGGGCACGGCCACGCGGAATAATACTGACCTTGTAGACCGGGTCATGCGTCGGCATCAGGCGGCCGACAATCGCATGGCCGGCTTCGTGATAGGCCGTCAGTTTCTTCTCTTCCTCACTCATGACCATGGACTTGCGCTCGGTGCCCATCATGATCTTGTCCTTGGCCTTTTCCATGTCTTCCATTTCGACCAGGCGCTTGTTGGCGCGCGCGGCAAACAACGCGGCCTCGTTGACAAGGTTGGCCAGATCGGCGCCGGAGAAGCCCGGCGTACCGCGGGCAATAACACTGGCCTTGACGTTATCGGCAATCGGCACCTTGCGCATGTGCACCTTGAGGATATGTTCGCGACCACGTACATCCGGCAGTGGCACCACCACCTGACGGTCAAAGCGGCCCGGACGCAGCAGCGCCGGATCGAGCACGTCGGGACGGTTGGTTGCGGCGATCACGATGACCCCCTCGTTACCTTCAAAACCGTCCATCTCGACCAGCAACTGATTGAGTGTTTGCTCACGTTCATCATGGCCACCGCCAAGACCGGCGCCACGGTGACGCCCGACGGCGTCGATCTCGTCGATAAAAATAATGCAGGGAGCATGTTTCTTGGCCTGTTCGAACATGTCACGCACGCGCGAGGCGCCAACACCAACAAACATCTCGACGAAGTCAGAACCGGAAATGGTAAAGAACGGCACCCTGGCCTCGCCGGCAATGGCCTTCGCCAGCAGCGTCTTGCCGGTACCCGGCGAACCCACCATCAACACACCACTCGGGATCTTGCCGCCGAGGCGCTGGAACTTGCTCGGGTCACGCAGGAACTCGACCAGCTCGGCAACCTCATCCTTGGCCTCCTCGACACCCGCCACGTCGGCAAAGGTGACCTTGACCTGATCCTCGCCGAGCATGCGCGCCTTGCTCTTGCCAAACGACATCGCGCCACGGCCACCGGCGCCACCCTGCATCTGGCGCATGAAGAAGATCCAGACACCGATCAGCAACAGCATCGGGAACCAGGAAATAAAGATTTGCATCAGCAGGGACTGCTGGTTGGGCGACTTGACGTTGACCTCGACGTTGTTGTTCAGCAGGTCATCAACCATCTTTGGATCATCCGGCGGCGTCTGGGTTTTAAAACGGCTGCCGTCAGCACGCAGACCCTCGACACTGTGCTCCTCGATATCGACCCGCTTCACCTGGCCCTGCTGGACCTCGGTAATAAATTCGGAATAGGTGATTGTCTGGGTATTGGACGTAGTCGGGCCAAAGTTATTGAAAACCGACATCAGGACGATGGCGATAACTACCCAGAGAATCAGATTTTTTGCCAGATCATTCAAACCGGACACCTCGACATGCAACTGTAAACCACTTGAAATCCCTTAGTCTTTCGACGGATTAAGGCTGTAACTTTAAATCATTATGACATATTCACGCACGATAGTGCCGCGCCAGCACATATACCTCGCGGCTCCTGGGGCGGGAGGCCTTCGGCTTGCGAGTCCTGACCTGCTGGTATTGCGTGCGCAACGCCTTCACCAGCGCATCAAAGCCCTCACCCTGGAAGGCCTTGAACAGCAAATCGCCACCCTTGCCCAGCACCTGGCTGGCAAAATCAACGGCCAGTTCGGCAAGATACATGCTGCACGGCTGGTCAACCGCATCCATACCACTGATATTGGGGGCCATATCGGACATTACAAGGTCAATCGGCTGGACGCCGACCTTTTCCACCAGTAAATCAAGCACTTCATTTTCACGAAAATCACCCTGCAGGAACTCCACGTCCACCAGTGGCTCCATCGGCAGGATATCCATGGCAATGATGCGCCCCTTGCCCTGCAGCACCTGCGCTGCATACTGCGACCAGCCGCCCGGGGCTGCGCCCAGATCGACAATGGTCATGCCGGGTTTCAGGATGCGGTCTTTCTGCTGGATCTCATCCAGCTTGTAAACGGCACGTGAACGGTAACCCTCGCGCCGGGCCCGCTTGACGAATTCATCGTCAAAGTGCGATTTCAGCCAGCGATGGCTGCTTTTGCTTTTTGCCATTTGGAAGGTAACCCGTGTGATTGGCTCGCAGAACTATTATATTTACCGTAAAGGATAAGGCATGACACTCACCGAACAACAGAAACGCGAATTCCGCGGCCGCGGTCACCACCTCAAGCCGGTTGTCACCATCGGCAACGCCGGCCTGACCGACGCCGTCATCCGGGAGCTTGACCTGTCGCTGGAACATCACGAACTTATGAAGGTCCGCATCAGCGGTGCCGGTCGTGATGAACGCGGGAAAATCATTACCACGGTATGCGAGGCCTGTAATGCCGAGGCGGTACAGACAATCGGCAATATCGCACTGCTGTATCGCAAGGCCAGGAATACGTAGCATTACTGTTGGGTCCGGCGTCGCGCCGTTTTAACCCGACCGGGAATGTAATTCCCTGCGCGTTGCCACCAGCCCCAGTCCCAGCAAGCAGTTGATACCATAAAGCGCGCCGGCAAGCCCGTGCAACCGGGCAAAGCGTTCAGTGGCAACCTGGCCACTGACACGTAGCTCCGCAATCATCGGCGCCAGCACAAACTCGCCAGCAATAATCAACACGAGCATCAGGCCGATAATCAGCAACTGCCAGCGCCGTTCTGCAGACGCGCGCTGCAGCCAGGCAAGAATCAGCAACGCACTGCCGCATAGCAGCCCGATACGGTTCATGCTGGTAAACAGCGACCCGACGACCGTACCGGCCAGGGAAGTATCGGGGAGCGTCCTGAACAGTGTTGGCGCGACCACAAAGCCGACCACCCACAGGCCACCGATCCAGAGGGTTGACAGGATGCGTTCGAGGATGGGAACGAATGTTTTCAAAAGCAGGTGCCTGTAGGAGCGGCTTCAGCCGCGAAAAAATTCAACTCATAACCTGATCGCGGCTGAAGCCGCTCCTACAGGTAAAATTAACGGGTAGCAGTTTTATACGTAACGAACTTCAATAATCTCCAGACTGCGCTCGCCACCCGGTACGATGACGGATACAACATCACCCTCCATCCTGGTGATCAGCGCGCGTGCGATGGGTGAGTTGATCGAAATCATGCCGACCTTGATATCCGCCTCGTCCTCGCCAACGATCTGGTAGCAGATGGTCTCCTCGGTATCTTCATCGATCAGCTCGACCGTGCAACCGAACACCACCTTGCCGTTCGAATCCATGCTGGTGATATCGACAATGTGGGCATGACTGAGCTTGCCCTCGATCTCCTTGATGCGGCCTTCGGCAAAACTCTGCTGCTCGCGGGCGGCGTGGTACTCGGCATTTTCCTTGAGATCACCGTGGGCACGCGCCTCGGCAATTGCCGCAACAATCCGCGGACGCTCGACTTTCTTGAGGTTCTGTAACTCCTCACGCAATTTTCCGGCGCCCCGGGCAGTAATGGGAACCTTGGTCGTCATGCTATTTGCTCCTGGTGCAGGGCCTGCAGGCTGTTGACAGTACCGGTGTCGAGAAATTCCAGCGCCATGCAGGTTGCACGTGCGCCGGCCAGCGTGGTGCTGTAGGACACCTTGTGCTGCAGGGCTGTTCTGCGAATTGTATACGAATCGGCGATCGCCTGCTTGCCCTCGGTGGTATTGACGATCAGGTCGATCTGGCCATTTTTCAGCATATCTACAATATGCGGCCGGCCCTCCATCACCTTGTTAACGACATTACATTCGATACCCTCGGCCTCGATGACCGCCGCGGTACCGCGGGTTGCCACCAGCCGGTATCCACGTGCAACGAGATCCCGTGCCAGCGTAACAATGGCGCTCTTGTCGGCATCCCGGACACTCAGGAATGCCATGCCACTCGTCGGGATCGCATTGCCGGCACCGAGCTGTGCCTTGGCAAAGGCCTCGCCAAATTCGCGACCCACACCCATGACCTCACCGGTGGATTTCATCTCCGGACCAAGCAGTGGATCAACACCCTGGAACTTGATAAACGGGAATACAGCTTCCTTGACGGCAAAATATTCTGGCACCTTTACTCTTGTTATGCCCTGCTCCCTGAGACTCTTGCCGGCCATGACACGCGCGGCAACTTTTGCCAGGGGTATCGAGGTCGCCTTTGATACAAACGGCACCGTCCGGGACGCACGCGGATTGACCTCGATGACGTAGATGTCATCACCCTTCACGGCGAACTGGGTATTCATCAGGCCACGCACCTTGAGCTCCATCGCCATGCGCGTTACCTGTTCGGCCAGACGTTGCTGGATGTCCTCGCTTAGTGTGTACGGCGGCAGTGAACAGGCCGAGTCACCGGAGTGCACACCGGCCTGCTCAATGTGTTCCATGATGCCGCCAATCAGGACATCCTCACCGTCGCAGATGGCATCGACATCCACTTCCACGGCATCGCTCAGAAAGCGGTCCAGCAGTACCGGCGAGTCATTCGAAACGCGCACCGCTTCGTGCATGTAACGCGCCAGGTCTTCCTGGCCATAAATGACTTCCATGGCGCGACCACCAAGCACGTAGGACGGCCGCACCACCAGCGGATAGCCGATCGCCTCGGCCAGCTCGAGGGCCTCATCGGCGTTGGTGGCAGTCCGGTTCGGCGGCTGCTTCAGCTGCAGGCGCTCGATCATCTGCTGAAAGCGTTCACGGTCCTCGGCATGATCGATGGCATCCGCCGAGGTGCCGATCACGGGTACGCCGTTGGCCTCCAGGCCACGCGACAGTTTCAGCGGCGTCTGGCCACCGTACTGCACGATGACACCCTTCGGTTGTTCAATCCGGATAACCTCGAGCACGTCTTCCAGCGTCAGCGGCTCGAAATACAAACGATCAGAGGTATCGTAGTCGGTGGATACCGTCTCCGGATTGCAGTTGATCATGATGGTCTCGTAACCATCTTCACGGCCGGCCTGCGCTGCATGCACACAACAGTAGTCGAATTCGATACCCTGGCCGATGCGATTCGGCCCGCCACCCAGTACTACGATCTTTTCACGGTCGGTCGGCGCAGCCTCGCACTCCTCTTCATAGGTGGAATACAGGTAGGCCGTCGACGTGGCGAATTCGGCGGCACAGGTATCGACCCGTTTATAGACCGGATGAATTCCCAGCTCATGGCGTCTTGCGCGCAGCTCATCCTCGGCAACGCCCACCAGAGCTGCCAGTCGTGTATCGGCAAAGCCCTTGCGTTTCAACACACGCATGCGATCGGCATCGAGCGCCGCCATGCCCTGTGCCTGTACCTCGCCCTCCAGTTCCACCAGTTCACCAATCTGGGTCAGAAACCATGGATCGATCGCAGTCAGCTCAAACAGGTCCTCGACGGACATACCCATACGGAAACCGTCGGCAACATGCCAGAGACGGTCAGGTCGTGCGATACGCAGTTCCTTGGTCAGTTCCACGCGGGCTTGCTCCTCAGCCAGGTCAAACACCTCGTTCAGACCATCGCTGCCGGTCTCCAGACCGCGCAGGGCCTTCTGCAGGGACTCCTGGAAGGTCCGGCCAATAGCCATCACCTCGCCGACCGACTTCATCTGCGTACCCAGTACCGGCTCGGCCTGCGGGAACTTCTCAAAGGTGAACCGCGGCACCTTGGTAACCACATAATCGATGCTCGGTTCGAACGAAGCCGGGGTTGCACCGCCGGTAATCTCGTTCTGCAATTCGTCCAGCGTGTAACCGACGGCCAGCTTGGCGGCGACCTTGGCAATCGGAAAACCGGTAGCCTTGGAGGCCAGCGCCGAGGAGCGTGACACGCGCGGGTTCATCTCGATAATGACCATACGGCCGTCGTCGGGGTTGATCGCAAACTGTACGTTGGAACCGCCGGTCTCGACGCCAATCTTGCGCAGCACCGCCAGCGAGGCATTGCGCATGATCTGGTATTCCTTGTCGGTGAGTGTCTGTGCCGGCGCCACCGTGATCGAATCACCGGTATGCACGCCCATCGGGTCGAGGTTTTCGATGGAACAGATAATGATGCAGTTGTCGTTCCGGTCGCGCACCACCTCCATCTCGAATTCCTTCCAGCCGAGTATGGATTCCTCCAGCAGCACCTCGGTGGTTGGCGACAGGTCGAGACCGTGCTCGCAAATCGAGACGAACTCTTCCTTGTTATAGGCGATCCCGCCGCCGCTGCCGCCAAGGGTGAAGGATGGCCGAATGATGGTCGGGAAACCGATCGTGGCCTGCTTCTGGTGGGCCTCTTCCATGCTGTGCACCACGGCGGCGTGCGGTGTCAACAGGCCAATGTCGGTCATGGCATCACGGAACAAACCACGGTCCTCGGCCATGTCGATGGCCTCGCGACTGGCGCCGATCAGTTCGACAGCGTATTTCTCGAGTACGCCCTCACGCACCAGGTCGAGTGCACAATTAAGCGCCGTCTGACCGCCCATGGTCGGCAGCAGTGCATCCGGGCGTTCCTTCTCGATAATGCTGGCGACCGTCTTCCACTGTACCGGCTCGATATAAACCACGTCCGCGGTATCCGGGTCGGTCATGATGGTGGCCGGATTGGAATTCACCAGCACCACCCGGTAGCCCTCCTCGCGCAGCGCCTTGCAGGCCTGTGCCCCGGAGTAATCGAACTCGCACGCCTGACCGATGACGATCGGACCGGCGCCGATGATCAGGATGCTTTTTATATCAGTGCGTTTTGGCATAGTCTTTTTTTGCCACAGTTAATGTGGCCCGGATGAAGCGCAGCGAAATCCGGGGTAAGCGGTATTCTGTTCCCCCCGGATTCCGGTCCCGGCTTACCCCCTGCCGGGGCAAGCTCTACGGCCTCCATCCGGGCTACGGCTGTTTTTCCATCAGTTCAATAAACCGGTCGAACAGCGGCGCCACGTCATGCGGTCCGGGGCTCGCTTCCGGGTGCCCCTGAAAACTGAACGCCGGGCAATCGGTGCGTGCAATGCCCTGCAGCGAGCCATCAAACAGTGAGCGGTGTGTCGCCGACAGGTTCGCCGGCAGGCTGGCCTCATCGACGGCAAAGCCGTGGTTCTGGCTGGTAATCATGACCTGCTTGCCGGCCAGGTCCTGCACCGGGTGATTGGCGCCGTGATGACCGAACTTCATTTTCACGGTCTGCGCACCGCTGGCAAGTGCCAGCAACTGGTGACCCAGACAGATACCGAACACCGGTATGTTCGTTTCCAGCAGTTCACGGATGGCGGTAATGGCGTAGTCGCACGGTTCCGGATCACCCGGCCCGTTGGACAGGAACACCCCATCCGGCTTGAGCGCCAGCACTTCACTCGCCGGTGTCTGTGCCGGCACCACCGTCAGCCGGCAGCCACGTTCGGCCAGCATGCGCAGGATGTTGCGCTTCACACCGAAATCGTAGGCGACTACGTGATACGGCAGATCAGCAGCCACGCTGTCTTCCGGCAGGCCGCCCAGCATTGACCAGGTCCCCTGCCGCCAGTCATAACGGTCAGTGGTGGTGACCTCTTTTGCCAGATCCATGCCCTTCAGGCCGGGAAATGCCTGCGCCGTGGCAATCGCGGCCTGTTCATCGATGGCATCGCCGGCCACCAGGCAACCGCTCTGGGCACCCTGCTCGCGCAGGATGCGGGTCAGGCGACGGGTATCGATATCGGCGATACCGATGACATGACGCGACTGCAGGTACTCTTCCAGCGATGCGGTACTGCGGAAATTGCTGGTACAGGCCGGCAGGTCACGGATGACCAGGCCGGAGCAGTGGATGGCGCCGGCCTCCTCGTCTTCGGGGTTGGTGCCGACATTGCCGATATGCGGATAGGTCAGGGTGACTATCTGGCGGGCATAGGAGGGATCGGTGAGGATCTCCTGGTAGCCGGTCATGGCGGTATTGAAGACCACCTCGCCGCTGATTTCACCTTCAATTCCAATAGAAACGCCCCGGAACAGACTTCCGTCTTGCAAAGCCAACAGGGCCGGTTTCCTCAATTAGACCTCCGCGTCTGACGTAGAAAACGGGAGGGTCCCCGGCGGAATCCTCCCGTTCTGGATACTGCGATGAACTGCCCGAAATCTGGCGGGGAATTGTACTGGATTCGGGCGGGGGCGTCCATGTCGACAACGGGAACCGTTGCCCCGGATTGCGCTGCGCTGCATCCGGGGAGGGTTAGCGCAGCCCCAGCACGTCCTGCATATCAAACAGCCCGGACTCGTGGTCCATCACCCAGGCGGCGGCACGGGCGGCACCGTTCGCGAAGGTCATGCGACTGGAGGCCTTGTGGGTGATCTCGACCCGTTCTCCGCTGCCGGCAAACAGGACGGTATGGTCGCCGACGATATCGCCGGCACGGATGGTCTCGAAACCGATGGTCTTGCGATCGCGTTCGCCAGTATTGCCTTCACGGCCATAGACGGCACAGTCCTTCAGGTCGCGGCCGAGCGCCCCGGCCACCACTTCGCCCATGCGCAATGCCGTACCGGACGGGGCATCGACCTTGTGGCGGTGATGCGCCTCGATCACCTCGATATCAACCTCATCACCCAGCACCCGCGCGGCCATATCCAGCAACTTCAGACACAGGTTCACACCGACACTCATGTTGGGTGCAAACACGACCGCAACATCATTGGACGCAGCGGCAATCTGTGCGCGTTCCCCAGCGGTAAAACCGGTGGTCCCGATCACCATGCGTTTGCCGGCCGCATGACACGCGGCAAGATTCGCCAGCGTTGCTGCCGGCCGGGTGAAATCAATCAGTATGTCGAAATCATCGGTAACGGCACTGATATCCGCAGCCACGATCACGCCGAGCTTGCCCACTGCCGCCAGCTCACCGGCATCGCTGCCAAGCAGGCTGCTCTCGGGGTGTTCCAGGGCAACGGTCACTTCCAGACCCTCGATGTTATGGCAGGCCTCGATCAGACTGCGGCCCATGCGTCCGGCTGCGCCGGTAATTGCGATTCGTGTCATAAGGCGTCCAGATTCAGCATACAAACCGTATTTGCCACAGAGGTCACAGAGTACACAGAGAGCTCAAAAACCCCAAATATATTTACAGCTTCGTAGCCCGGATTGCGCTGCGCTGCATCCGGGCTACGGCTACTCGTCATCGTGGTGAGAAGTGCGGGTCAGGTATTCTCTGTGCCCTCTGTGGCGCGTGTTTTGTGTTGTTTTTCCCTGCGTCTTTGTGCGAGATTCTTTATCCGCCCAACCCGTCAAAGAACTTCTTCACACCATCCAGCCAGGAACTGGCCTGCGGGTTATGTCGGGCACCGCCCTGCTCCACTTCCGCGGCAAATTCCCTGAGCAGTTCTTTCTGCTTGCGGTTCAGTTTTACCGGTGTCTCCACCTTGGCCTTGCAGATCAAATCACCTGTCGGTCCACCACGCACCGGCTTCACCCCCTTGCCGCGCATGCGGAACATCTTGCCGGACTGGGTCTCCGCCGGGATCTTCAGGTTGACCCGGCCATCAAGTGTCGGCACCTCCAGTTCACCGCCCAGCGCCGCCGTGACAAAACTGATCGGTACCTCGCAGTAGAGGTTGTTGTCCTCACGCTGGAAGATGGGATGCTGCTTCACCTGTACCTGGACATAGAGGTCGCCGGGCGGCCCACCGGCCTCCCCGGCCTCACCTTCACCGGCCAACCGGATACGGTCGCCGCTATCGACACCTGCCGGCACCTTGACGGACAGTGTCTTGCGTTCCTGTACCCGGCCCTGGCCATGACAGTTCGGGCACGGATCTGTAATGATGGTCCCCTGGCCGTGGCAACGTGGACAGGTCTGCTGCAGGGAGAAGAAGCCCTGCTGCATGCGTACCTGGCCGTGACCGCCACAGGTGGAACAGGTCGTCGGGCTACTGCCCTTCTTTGCACCGCTGCCACCACAGGCATCGCAGCTTACCTGCGTCGGCACCCGGATCTTGACCGTGGTACCGGCAACGGCATCTTCCAGTGACAGTTCCAGGTTATAGCGCAGGTCGGAACCGCGGTAGACGCGCTGACCACCACCCGGACCACCACGGGCACCGCCAAAAATATCGCCAAACACGTCACCGAAGACGTCACTGAAACTGGCGCCGCCAGCACCGGCACCGGCCGGGCCGTAGCCAGCGCCCATGGACGGGTCAACACCGGCATGCCCGAACTGGTCATAGGCCGCACGTTTCTGCGAGTCGCTGAGAACCTCCCAGGCCTCCTTGCACTCCTTGAATTTGGCCTCGGACTCCTTGTCATCCGGATTGCGGTCCGGATGATGCTTCTGTGCCGCCCGTCGATAGGCCTTCTTCAGTTCGGCCTCACTGGCGTTTTTGGAGACACCCAGCACTTCGTAGTAATCACGTTTTGACATATTGGTTATTGCGTTGCCCTTATGAACCAGGTAGCCCGGATATAGCGCAACGGAATCCGGGGAATGATTTGCACCAATCCCCCGGATTCCGGCCCCGGATTCCGGCGCTGCTCGCCTTCATCCGGACTACTTTCTTCCTCCCTTGAAGGGAAGAAGACACCATGTTGATAACCGTTACTTGGTGTCGGCGTCCTTGACCTCTTCAAACTCGGCATCGACGACATCATCGCCTCCGGCTGCCTCGGTCTCGCTCGCCGCTTCCGCACCGGCCTCGCCCTGCTGCTGAGCGGCCTGTTCGGCATAGACGCGTTCGGCCAGCTTGCCGGACTTCTCGCCCAGCTCCTTGGTCTTCGCCTCGATGGCCTCCTTGTCATTGCCCTTCATGGCTTCCTGCAATGCCTCGATGGCAGCCTCGATACCCTTCTTCTCATCCTCGCTGACCTTGTCACCGAGGTCCTCGATGGACTTGTTGGTGGCATGGATCAGGCCATCTGCCTGGTTACGCGCATCGACCAACTCGTGGAACTTGCGATCCTCGTCGGCATGCGCCTCGGCATCCTTCACCATCTGGTCGATCTCATTATCCGACAGGCCACTGGAGGCCTTGATCTGGATGGACTGTTCCTTGCCGGTTGCCTTGTCTTTCGCGGAGACGTGCAGAATACCGTTGGCATCAATATCGAAATTCACTTCGATCTGCGGCAAACCGCGCGGTGCCGGCGGAATATCACTCAGGTCAAAGCGGCCGAGCGATTTGTTCGCCGTGGCCACATCGCGTTCACCCTGCAGTACATGCACAGTCACCGCGGTCTGGTTGTCATCGGCCGTGGAGAACACCTGGTTCGCCTTGGTCGGAATGGTGGTGTTCTTGTCGATCAGCTTGGTCATGACACCACCCAGCGTCTCGATACCCAGCGACAGCGGGGTCACATCGAGCAACAGTACGTCCTTGACCTCGCCACCGAGTACACCGCCCTGAATCGCCGCACCAACGGCGACGGCCTCGTCCGGGTTCAGGTCCTTGCGCGGCTCCTTGCCGAAGAAACCCTGCACCGCTTCCTGCACCTTCGGCATACGGGTCTGGCCACCGACCAGGATGATGTCGTCAACCTCGCTGACGGACAGGCCGGCATCCTTGAGTGCAATCTTGCACGGCTCGATCGTGCGATCAATCAGGTCCTCGACCAGTGACTCCAGCTTGGCACGGGTCAGTTTCATGTTCAGGTGCTTCGGACCACTGGCATCCGCCGTGATATACGGCAGGTTAACGTCGGTCTGCTGACTGGATGACAACTCGATCTTGGCCTTCTCGGCACCTTCCCTGAGACGCTGCATGGCCAGCGGATCACCGCGCAGGTCCATGCCCTGGTCCTTCTTGAATTCATCGGCCAGGTAATCGATCAGGCGCTTGTCGAAGTCCTCACCACCGAGGAAGGTATCACCGTTGGTGGACAGCACCTCGAACTGGTGCTCGCCATCGACATCGGCGATTTCAATAATGGAGATATCGAACGTACCGCCACCAAGATCGTAGACAGCAATTTTGGAGTCGCCACGTTTCTTGTCGAGGCCATAGGCCAGTGCGGCGGCCGTCGGCTCGTTGATAATGCGCTTCACATCCAGACCGGCAATGCGGCCGGCATCCTTGGTTGCCTGGCGCTGCGAGTCGTTGAAATACGCGGGCACGGTAATGACCGCCTCGGTAACTGCTTCACCAAGGTAATCCTCCGCGGTACTTTTCATCTTTTGCAGTACCCGCGCCGAGACTTCCGGTGGCGCCATCTTCTTGCCCTGCGCTTCAACCCAGGCATCACCGTTATCGGCCCTGACAATGGTGTATGACACCAGGTCGATATCACGCTGGACAACATCCTCGTCAAAGCGACGCCCGATAAGGCGCTTCACGGCAAACAGGGTGTTGGTCGGGTTGGTCACTGCCTGGCGCTTGGCCGCCTGGCCAACGAGTACCTCGTTCTCATCAACAAAGGCCACGATCGACGGAGTCGTGCGATCGCCCTCACTGTTCTCGATCACCCGCGCCTTGTTGCCTTCCATCACAGCAACACAGGAGTTCGTCGTGCCGAGATCAATTCCGATAATCTTGCCCATTTTCTCTATTCTCCAGGTAAACTCATGAAATAACTAATAATCATTAAATCCCGCCATTACTCGTTAGATGGGGTCAGGCACGGGAGAAATCAAGCCTCACACAGCCCCCGGGGCCTTCGAAACGATCACCATGGCCGGCCGGATCAGGCGGTCATTCAGCAAGTAGCCCTTCTGCACCACGGTCACCACCGTGTTCGGCGCCACATCATCACGTTCCTGCATCGACACGGCCTGGTGGTAGTCGGGATCAAAGGTCTCGTTTTCCGGGTTCACTTCCCTGATGCCGAACTTCTCCAGCACACCGGTTAACATCTGCAGGGTCAGATCGACACCCTCGTGCAGCTTCTCCGGGCCCGTGTTTTCCTGTGCAAATGCAGCCAGCCCCATTTCCAGGCTGTCACGCACCGGCAGCAGTTCCTGGGCAAAACGATCCAGTGCATACTTGTGCGCATTGGCAACATCGCGCTCGGCACGCTTGCTGAGGTTCTCGATATCGGCCTGCAGCCGCAGGCACTGGTTCCAGTGCTCGTCGGCCTTGCTGCGGGCATCTTCCAGCATGCCGGTCAGTTCGACATGGCCCGGGGGCTGCCCCGCTTCGGTACCCGCATCAAACTCACCACCGGTCTCTCCGACCGTTGCCTCACTTAATTCCTCAACGACATCATTTTCTTTATTTGACATATAGTTACTCCAACAATACAGAATCGGCCTCACAAACAGGCGGGCGCAACGATACTGCCCGCGGACGGGCATGACACCTTATATGGGGACTATTCCTGCTGCTTCAAGGCCGCGCCCAGCAGGCGCGCAGTAGCATCGACAATGGGGATAATGCGTTCGTAGGCCATACGCGTCGGGCCGATCACGCCAACTACGCCGATGACTTTACCATCGACCTGATAGGGGGCGGTTACCATGCTGCACTCATCCAGCGTCTGGTAACCGGACTCCTCGCCGATGAAAATCTGGATGCCCTCGCTGCGCACACACTGGTCGAGCAGGTGCAGGATATCGCGCTTCTGGCTGAAGGCATCAAACAGTTTGCGCAGGTGCTCGATGTCACACAGCTCCTGGAATTCCATCAGGTTGGTCTGCCCGGCCATGATGAAATCTTCATTACGATTCTGTTCCAGCACCTGGTCAGCCATCTGCATGGCAGTGATCATCATCTGGTTCATGGTGGAACGCGCTTCCTGCATTTCATGCAGCAGGGTTTCACGCACTTCGGCCAGGTCCTTGCCCGAAAACAGTTCACTCAGGTAATTCGAGGCCTGCTGTAATTCGGATGCTGCAATCTGCCGTTCGCTATTGATGATGCGGTTTTGTACCTCGCCTTCGCTGGTCACAAGTATGGCCAGCACCCGATTCTCCGACAGCGGCAGAAACTCCACCCGCCGGAACACTACATGCTCATGCTTGGGCAGTGTCACGACGCCGGCGAGATGGGTAATACCCGATAACAAGCCGGTAGTGGATTCCAGCAGTTCCTTCGACGACGTTTCGACATCGAGTTCGGAACGCATCTGTTCGATCGAGGAATGGTCAAGCGGCCTGACCTTGAGGATGGTATCAACAAAGAAACGGTAACCCTGTACCGTCGGCACACGCCCGGCCGAGGTGTGTGGTGAGTGCACAAAGCCGAGATCTTCGAGGTCCGACATGACATTGCGAACAGTGGCCGGACTCAGGTCGAGCCCGGCTTCCCGCGCCAGTGTACGCGAACCCACGGGCTGGCCCTCGCGGGTGTAGCGATCGATCAGTGCCCTCAGCATATGCTGGGCACGATCGGACAGGTCGGTCGGTGAATGTTGCATAGTTTAGCGTGTGGCCCGGGTCTGCGAGAGCGCCAACTGGCAACCTACCGTTGCCCCCGATGGCTGTCAACCTCGGAGAGTGTAGTGACAAGCAGGTGTTGGCGCATACCGGCAGTCGTGTTAATTTCCCTCGTAACTCAAACGGATACCTCATGAGCAAAGCCGCCTTTAAACGCGTAGGCCTGATTGGCAAGACCGGTGACCGGAATGTCACGGTAACGCTGCGGGCACTGGTCGATTTTCTCGAGCGCCACAAGGCGAAGATCATGCTGGATGAGAGCATTGCCGACATGCTGCCGGACAGCGCCTGTCCGGTGGTTGACCGCCCTTCGCTGGCACAGAAATGCGACCTTGCCATCGTTGTCGGTGGTGACGGTACACTGCTGAACGCCGCCCGCAGTCTGGCCGAACCCGGCGTCAAGGTACTGGGCGTCAACCTTGGCCGGCTGGGTTTTCTGGTCGATGTCTCGCCGGAGGAAATGACCCGGCAGCTGGAGAAAATCTTTACCGGCGACTACGATGAGGAAGAACGCACCCTGCTGCATGCCACGGTGTCCCGTAACGAGGAAGTAATCAGCACCAGCAATGCGCTGAACGATGTTGTTATCCACAAGAAAGACATCGCCCGCATGATCGAACTGGACACCTGGATCAACGGCCAGTTCCTCAACACCAATCGCTCCGACGGTCTGATCATTACCACACCGACCGGCTCCACTGCCTATGCGCTTTCCGGCGGCGGCCCGATCCTGCACCCGACGCTGGCAGCGATTGCACTGGTACCCATCTGTCCACACACGCTCAGTAACCGGCCGATCGTCATACATGACGAATCCACTATCGAGATCGTTATCCATCCGGGTGCGTTACAGGCGCAAATCTCCTGCGACGGGCAAATCAACTCCAGCCTCGATCCGGGCGACCGCGTGACGATCGAAAAACATGACCATACCCTGCAACTGATCCACCCGCCGGGGCACGACTACTTCGAGGTACTGCGCAAGAAACTGCGCTGGAGCGAGCAGCCTTGACCTTTCTTTGCACCTTTGCGGTGAAATAATCTCCTGAGATGCTGACCCACATCCACATCCGCAACTTCGCCATCGTCGATGAGGTCGACGTGGAATTCGACAGCGGCATGACCGCCCTGACCGGTGAGACCGGCGCCGGCAAGTCCATCCTCGTCGATGCCCTCGGACTGGTGCTTGGTGACCGTGCCGACAGCAGCGTTATCCGCCATGGCTGTGAGCGTGCCGAGATCTCCGCCGGTTTCGACGCACAGGATAACCCGGCAGTTACCGCCTGGCTGGCAGAACGCGAACTCGATATGGATGGTGAATGCCAGCTGCGCCGCATCATCAGCCGTGAAGGTCGCAGCCGCGGCTTTATCAACGGCCAGCCGGTACCGATGCAGTCCCTGCGTGAACTCGGCGAACAGCTGGTTGATATCCATGGCCAGCATGAACACCAGTCGCTGCTACGCACCACCGTGCAACGCCAGTTACTCGACGCCTTTGGCAATCACGGCACTGCCCTGACAAACGTTGCCGATCTCTATAACGAGTGGAAAGGCGTCAGGGAAGCACTCGAGACCGTGATTGGCAACGAGTCGGAACGTGATGCCCGCCTCGACCTGTTGCGTTACCAGTTACAGGAACTGGAAGCCCTCGGACTGACCACGGAAGAAATCCACGGCATCGATGAGGAACATGCCCGCCAGGCCAATGCCGGTCGCTTGCTGGCAGCCTGCCAGCAGGGGCTGGCCCGGCTGGACTCGGAGGATGGCCATGCCGCCTACAGCCTGTTGAGCCAGACCCTCGATGAACTGAATGAACTGACTGCCCTCGACAGTGGCCTTGTTGATGCCGCCAAGCTACTGAACGATGCCTCGATCCTGGTACAGGAAAGTATCGAATCATTACGCCATTATGCCGATCAACTCGAAATCGATCCGGAGCGCCTGCAATGGCTGGAACAGCGCCTCGGCATCCTGCATGATCTGGCACGCAAGCACCGCTGCAAGCCGGAAGCGCTGCCAGAGGTACAACAGGCGCTTGGCAGGGAACTGGACTCCATCGAGCATGCCGGCCAGCATCGCGAGGCACTGCAAACCAGGCTGGCCGAGCTCGGACAAGGCTACCGTAATGCCGCAAAACAGTTGTCTGCCAGACGCAGGAAAACCGCCAAGGCCTTCGGCAGGCAGATTACCGCTGCCATGCAAACGCTTGGCATGGCCGGCGGCATGTTCGAAGTCAACATCAGCCCGTGCAGCGATGCTGCGTTCAGCCGGCATGGTTTGGATGCAATAGAATTCCAGGTCAGCGCCAACAAGGGCCAGCCGGTACAGGCGCTGGGCAAGGTGGCTTCCGGCGGCGAACTGTCACGGATCAGCCTGTCGATCCAGGTCATCTCGGCCGGCAGCGGCGCCATCCCGAGCATGATCTTTGACGAGGTCGACAGCGGCATTGGTGGTGGCGTTGCCGAGATTGTCGGCCAGAAACTGCGTGCGCTCGGTAGGGACCGGCAGGTCCTGTGTGTCACCCACCTGCCGCAGGTTGCGGCACTGGCCAGTCACCAGCTGCAGGTCACCAAGCTTGCCGGCGAAGACTCTACCCGCACCCGCATTCGCAAACTGGGCGATGCCGAACGCATCGACGAAATCGCACGCATGCTGGGTGGCGTGAAGATTACCAGGCAGACAAAAGCGCACGCGCGCGAGATGATCGAGCAGGCAGAGGATGTCGGTGCAGCAACAATAATCAGACAACGATCCTGAGTTCCCGTTCTTCCTCCATCCTGTGGATGGCATCTTCAAGATCAATCTGGTCCGGGTTGTCGGTGCTCTGTTCATTCAGCCGCGCCGTTAGTTCAGCCTGCTCCAGGGTGTAATGGTTACCTGTGCCATCCTGTATGAAAGCAGCCCACGGCACACACTAGTGTGGTGTAACGGAAAGGTCTGCCCTTCGCTTGGTGAGGAAAATGTTTCCCTGGGCGAAGGTATATTCATCCAGTACCAGTTGAGGACAGCACCGATCTTGCCCCAAGAATCCGATGATTCATTCGCTTCCGTTTGCAGGCGCCATATGTACCAAAGGTTTTTGTGTCCGGGTCATAGCCGGCATAGCTGGCCTGGATAATAACGAGGTCCTTGCCGT
Source organism: Pseudomonadota bacterium (assembly GCA_039714155.1). Classification (GTDB taxonomy): domain Bacteria; phylum Pseudomonadota; class Gammaproteobacteria; order UBA9214; family UBA9214; genus SZUA-186. The sequence continues at coordinate 19,022 of JBDLJX010000012.1, forward strand.
GCACTGCGCAAACACAGCGTAGTTATATTTGGCCTGCAACAAAGGAATAACAGTAAAGTAGTAAGGTATTGAGAGCCCTCCCATGCTAGAATATCAGGTTTTTCGAATATACTTATCAAGGCATCGGTATGCGGCTGGTTAATGGCTTACATTTCAATAATATACGCGGGGATATCTACGGTGGCCTGACGGCTGCTGTCGTTGCTCTACCACTGGCCATGGCCATGGGTGTAGCCTCGGGGGTCGGAGCCATCGCCGGCATGTACGGTGCCATCTTCGTCGGCTTCTTCGCTGCCCTGCTCGGTGGCACACCGGCCCAGGTCTCCGGTCCGACCGGCCCTATGACGGTCGTCATGGCCGCCATCTTCATCCAGTACACCGGCATGTTCCCGGATGATCCCGGGGCGGGTATCGCACTTGCATTTACCGTGGTCGTACTGGGCGGCCTGTTCCAGATTGTGTTTGGCCTGCTGAAGCTGGGCAAGTACATCGAACTGGTACCGCACCCGGTGGTGTCCGGTTTCATGAGCGGTATTGGCGTCATCATCATCCTGCTGCAGATCGGCCCGCTCATGGGCCAGGAGGCGATCTCCAAACCGCTGGAAGCAGCCATTGCCGTTCCCGGCTTTGTCAGCCATATCGAGTACCATTCATTTGAACTCGGCATGGCCGTGCTGGCCATGGTGTACGGCATCCCCCTGCTGCTGCCGAAACTCAACCGGCTGGTCCCCGCGCCCCTGTTCGCACTGATTGCCGGCACCCTGTTCTATGTGCTGTACATGGAGTACGAGGTACCGGTCATCGGGGATATCCCGACCGGGTTCCCGTCGCTCCACTTCCCGGTCATCCAGGCCGACCTGCTCGTGGACATGATCATCTCCGGACTGACGCTGGCCGGACTGGGCGCCATCGACTCGCTATTGACCTCGCTGGTCGCGGACAACATCACGCGCACCCAGCACAAGCCTGATCGTGAACTCATCGGCCAGGGCATCGGCAATACCGTTGCCGGCCTGTTCGGCGGCCTGCCGGGTGCCGGCGCCACCATGCGTACCGTGGTCAACGTCAAGGCCGGCGGCCGCACCCCGATTTCCGGGGCCCTGCACGCCATCGTACTGCTGGTGATCGTACTGGGCGCCGGTCCGCTGGCCAGCGAGATTCCCAAGGCGGTACTGGCCGGTATTCTGATCAAGGTCGGTACCGACATTATCGACTGGGACTACCTGAAACGGATCCCGATCGCACCCAAGGCGGGTGTGCTCATCATGGTGACGGTACTGGTCATCACCGTCACCATCGACCTGCTGCTGGCCGTCGGTATCGGCATGGTCATGGCCAGCTTCCTGTTCATGAACCGCATGACCCAGATGCAGATCGACAATATAAAAACCATCACCCGGGTCGATGCGGAAACCCCGCTGTCCGAGGAAGAGAATGCCATCCTGGATGAAGCCAATGGCCAGATCATGTTGTTCCACCTCAGCGGTCCGATGAGCTTCTCATCCGCCAAGGCCATGGTGCGCCGGCATGCCGGCACCGCCGGCTACAGGACGATGCTGCTGGACCTGACCAGTGTCCCCAGTATCGACTTCACGACCGCACGCGCCATCGAGGACATCATCGTCGACACCAAGTCGGCCGGACGGGACATCTTCCTGGTCGGCGCCCGTCCAGCCGTGTGTGAAATGCTGGAAAAACAGCAGATTTTGCGCCATTTCAATACCGGTCACCTGTACCAGTCACGTCTGGATGCCCTGCTGCACGCAAGCAAGCTGCTTGAAAAAACAACCTGAGTACCACGTCCCGGTGTATTCCGGGGACAGTATACGTAATTCGAAACGGGGGAAGTCAGCCACTTCATAGGCTCTTGGCGAATTATGTATACTGTCCCCGGAATACAGTAATGAAAATCACTACTGAAACGTTTTTCCGCGCTGAAGAAGTTGGCCGTGAACAGGTCAACCTGCCTGCCCTGCTGTTTAATCGCTGTGTACTGTTACTGAATCGCAGCATGACAAAGAATGTTTTTGTCCCTGTCCGTACCATGCAATACCAGGCTGTTATAGACTCTGACGAGGTTATTTTCGTAGACAACCAGGGCTATGCAGTTCAGGACGGCAAGGGCGGCCGGTTGATTGTCCTGGCGTGGCAAATGCCAATGCACCATTCACGCGACTCGTTAACCGAGCCGGTACCGATTGAAGTTGTGTATTACGTGCACGACGACCACGACATCCATCGCCGCCTGATCGGTGAATTCCCGAAAGCACTGGGCCTTTATGAAGACCGGTTAAATGAAAACAACCATAGAGAAAAGACAGCGGTCATCCTGCCTTTCCAGGATTAGTGGGAGCACCACCTTCAGGCCGTCAGACTGGCAAACAGTGTCGGCAGCTTCTCCGGCAGTCTGTTGACATTGTCAATAATCGTATAATTATTCGCGCCAAAGATTCGTTTCACGTAATCATCGGCATTGGGATCCAGCGTCAAACAATAACTGAGCACACCTTTGCTATAGAGTTCTTCCACCGCTTTTTTAGTGTCATGACGCAGATGCTGCGGATCACGTTCATCGACATCGGCCGGTTCGCCATCGGTCACCAGCAGGATCAGCTTGCGTTTTTCCTGTTGCTTTAACAGGTGGTGACCCGCATGTCGCAGCGCTGCGCCCATACGTGTTGACAGACCGCCCTTCATACCAGCCAGACGGGACTTCGCCTCATCATCAAAATGCTGGGTGAAATCCTTGAATCGGTAGTACTGCACGTCATGGCGCCCGTCCGAGGCAAAACCATGGATGGCAAAGGGGTCACCAATACCTTCGATTGCGGTGGAGACCAGCGTGGCGGCCTCACGGGTCAGCTCGAGAATGGTTTTGTCCGAGCCGGTCACGGTCTCGTTAGTGGACTCGGACAGGTCCAGCAACAGCACCACGGCGAGATCACGACTCTTGAGGACGTTGCGCATGGTGATGCGTGGATTGGGTTGTGCACCCATGCGAATCGCGACCATGGCGTCGATGGCGGCATTGATATCGATCTCATCACCGTCTTCCATGTTGCGTACACGCTGGACACCTTCCGGTGTTAACAGGTCAATAATCTGCTTGATACGATGCGCAACGGGTTTGTACTCGGTGATGATGTCGCGAATATCGTCCGGGTCACCCACGGGCTGGCGGCGTTCGTAGACGGTCGCCCAGTCCGGGCGTGCCAGCTGAATTTGATAATCCCATTCAGGATAGTGGAACGGATCAGACACCGGCTCCTTGCCCCACATTTCATTGAAGCTTCTGGTGTTTTCCAGGTCGTCCTCGTAGGGGTACATTTCCGTTGCACAGGTCCAGATCTCCTGTGCGTCATCGCCGGCCAGTTCACAATCCACTTCATTGGCCATCTCCATAACGCTAACCTGCCTGCGCACCTGGCGCTGGCTGGCCGGTACGTATTCGTGCTCCACATCCCATGTCAGCTCTTCGAATTCCCAGACGAAGCGGTTGTCATCCCGATACGGGATACGGATGCGTTCCAGTATGCGCAGGCTGGGCACTTCCTTGCGGGCGGAGAAATGATTAAACAGTTCAAGTCCCATGTGCCACGAGAATTGCGAGTCGTCCTGGCGATCATCAATCTGTTGATGAAAGCGAGCCGCAAATTCATTCAGCCCGGTCTGCTCACAGCGCACTGTCGCATCAAGCAGCATCAAAGCCATCTTCTCCAGCGTTATCATACTCGGGTGTTCCGGTGCCTCGTCATACTCCAGCGCCAGTAAAGACCGCCACAGTTTCTTCAGACCGGGAAACTCCAGAATGGCTTTGTATTCGATGCGCGCATCTTCCAGCAAGCCGATAAAGCTCATTTGCGCCGGCGACAATTCTTCAGCCGAAATTGCCGCACTGGAATAGCTCATGTGTGCTGCCATATGGGCGGCCGTCGCGCGATAGACCTCGAGACCGGGAATATCGCCAATGTTATCGACTGCATCCGGCAGGTGCAGCACGTGCATCTCGATATAGGGACGAAAGTCGGCAAAGTCAGCGCCGGTGGGGCGCAGAAAGAAGTCCCGGCCCCATAACGCACGCAAGTAAAAATTCAGTTTACGCTGGGTTTTCACAAACAGAATGCCGCGACGTTCCTTTTGCAACATCGCCAGACTGTCTTTCGATTCCAGATTAAAATAGGACGTCAGGTTGTCGTAGTCGCGCCGGTAGGCCTGCGCACCAAACTGGCTCCAGCGACGCAAGCCGCTCAGCGTCAATTTCGACAGCAGGTCATCAATGTGATTGAGCATCGGCCGAACACCACGTGAAGCGGTCGATGCCAGCTGGTGTATCAGGGTCAGGTAGCCACGAAACAGTTCGGCATCGCCCAAACGGCGTGCGGCGGTCGGCATACTGTTAAAGAACAACTCAATGACTTCGCCAGAGGTCATGGAGGAAAGCTTCATCGCACCGGTGAGGCAATCCGGGATGACGTCCTCACCACACTCCTTCGCGACCATAGGGATCTCTTGCAGGTAGGTGGTGACGACGCCGCTGCCGCGGCCAAGGTTGGACAGCGCCTTTGCACCATCCAGGTATTCCTCAAGGCCGGCCGGCGACATCACCCGCGAGGCTTCCTGAAACGTGGCTTCCAGCACGTCACGGACTTCGGGAGCCGTATCCCTCAGGGCTTCATCGTAGTCTTCGAGTTTTATTGACATGTCAGTGGCCTGACAAGAATTTGCTCAACTACTCAACCAAAGAATGTCTGCACAGCAGCGTTCAGTGTGTCGCGCATATCCGGGTCATCTGTCAGCGGCGTCACCATGGTCATGCTGCAAGCCGCCTCGGCCTCGACACCCTTGGCAATTAATTGTCCTGCATAGACCAACAGGCGTGTGGAAATACCCTCATCCAGACCATGCCCCTTCAGATTACGGGCACGATGGGCGATCTGGACCAGTTTCTTCGCAGTCGCCTCGTCAACACCGGATTCTTTTGCAACAATCCGAACTTCCAGTCCTTCTTCAGGGTAGTCGAAGTCGAGGCCGCCAAAACGCTGTTTGGTAGACTGTTTCAGATCTTTCATCAGGCTTTGATAACCCGGGTTGTAGGAAATCACCAGCTGAAAATCCGGATTGGCCTCGATCAGTTCGCCCTTCTTGTCCAGCGGCAAGGTGCGCCGGTGATCAGTCAGGGGATGAATAACAACGGTCGTATCCTGACGCGCCTCGACCACCTCGTCGAGATAACAGATTGCGCCGATGCGTGCCGCGGTGGTTAACGGGCCATCCTGCCACTTGGTGCCTTCCTTATCCAGCAGAAAGCGACCGACCAGATCAGAGGCCGTCATATCCTCGTTACAGGCAACGGTAATCAGCGGCTTGCCCAGTTTCCAGGCCATATATTCGACAAAACGTGATTTGCCACAGCCGGTCGGGCCCTTGATCATCATCGGCATACGTACTTCATACGCAGAAGCGTAGAGCGCAAGCTCATCGCCAACGGGCTCGTAATACGGCTCGGTTTTGATTTTGTACTGTTCGATATCCACAAATTCAGACATAACGCAGCCTTTCCTGGTTGTTGTTACCTGTCGTCGATAGTTTCGTGCTCACCAGTCCAGCCGGCGGCCCTGGCGTTGGCAATGGCCGCATCGTGAATTCGCTGGTGGCGCTCACGCAATGCTTCGGGCAGCTGGCTGACCATACAGCCATACTTGTCCCATTCGGCATTGACCCTGTCCAGCAGGGAATCAACCTGGCTGTAATTCCAACCCTCACAGGTTTCTGTTTCGGGAATCAGCCCGAACACCCAGGCATCGCGAATAATTTTGCCGATGGTGGTCATCGCACCATTAACGTCATTATTGATTCCTACATATGTATTTGGTCTTGCCATAGTAAACAAAAAGCCCCTGTCCGAACGCATGCCGGGCAGGGGCTTTTTTAATGCTATCTGCGAGTCTTAAACAGCTGTGCCACGATAGACCACCATGGCAGCACCTGCAGACTGTGCAAAGTTGTCAAAGCCCAGCAGTCGCACATGATTCTTCGGATGTGCCTTGTGACAGGCTTCAAGCTCGGCCAGGATGGTGTCGACATTGGTTTCACCAAACATTGGCAGTTTCCACATGTACCAGTAGTTGCTGACTGCATTTTCCGGCTCGGTGTGTTCGATACCCGGGTTCCAGCCCTTGTCTACAATGTACTGTATCTGTGCGCGCGTGGATTCCTTGCTCAAAGTCGGCAGGTAAGAAAAAGTTTCAAATTTGCGGCTTTGGGCGGCATCGCTCAGACTCGAGTTGTAATCTTGTACGTCACTCATTTAACTATTCTCCAAATATTTGAATTTGATTAATGAGGCAAGACCCGTGAGTCCCGCCTCATTCGCATATACAGAAACGCGCTTACTTGTGAGCGACGTCGATCTTGTCAACGGTATCAAATTCGAATTTGATTTCTTTCCAGGTATCCATGGCAGCAGCCAGTTCCGGGCTGTGCTTGGCAGCAGCAGTAAGGATGTCCTTACCTTCTTTCTCAAGTTCACGGCCCTGGTTACGCGCCTCGACACAACACTCAACCGCAACACGGTTTGCTGCCGCACCCGCCGCGTTACCCCACGGATGACCCAGCGTACCGCCACCGAATTGCAGGCAGGAATCGTCACCGAAGATGCTGACCAGTGCAGGCATGTGCCAGACGTGGATACCACCGGAAGCGACCGGAATCACGCCAGGCATGGAACCCCAGTCCTGATCGAAGAACAGGCCGCGGGTACGGTCTTCCTTGATGTAGGAATCACGCATGGTATCAATCCAGCCCAGTGTCGCATCGCGGTCGCCTTCCAGCTTGCCAACCACGGTACCGGAGTGCAGGTGATCACCACCGGACAGACGCAGGACCTTGGCCAGTACGCGGAAATGGATACCGTGGTGCGGGTTGCGGTCGAGTACCGCGTGCATGGCGCGGTGAATGTGTAACAGCATGCCGTTGTTCTGACACCACTGAGCCAGCTGGGTATTGGCAGACAGACCACCGGTCAGGTAGTCGTGCATGATGATCGGCGCACCGATTTCCTTGGCGTATTCAGCACGGCGCATCATCTCGTCAGAAGTCGGCGCGGTAACGTTCAGATAGTGTCCCTTGCGCTCGCCGGTCTCGGCCTCGGCCTTGTGAATGGCTTCCATGACGAAGTCGAAGCGATGACGCCAGCGCATGAAGGGCTGCGAGTTGACGTTCTCGTCATCCTTGGTGAAATCCAGACCGCCACGCAGGCCTTCGTAGCAGGCGCGACCGTAGTTTTTCGCAGACAGACCCAGTTTAGGTTTGATGGTACAACCCAGCAGCGGACGACCGTACTTGTTGAGGATGTCACGTTCGACCTGGATACCCTGAGGTGGTCCATTACAGGTCATCACATAGGCGACCGGGAAGCGGATGTCTTCCAGGCGCAGTGCACGCAGGGCCTTGAAGCCGAACACGTTACCGACCAGTGAGGTCAATACGTTAACAACCGAGCCTTCTTCGAACAGGTCGATCGGGTAGGCGACAAAGGCGTAGAAACAGGTGTCATCACCCGGTACGTCTTCAATCGCGTAGGCGCGACCCTTGTAGTAATCCAGGTCGGTCAGCAGATCGGTCCACACCGTGGTCCAGGTACCGGTTGAAGACTCGGCGGCAACGGCTGCAGCAACCTCTTCGCGGGGCACACCTTCCTGCGGTGTAATCTTGAAACAGGCCAAAAGATCAGTGTCTTTCGGCGTGTACTCGGGCATCCAGTACGTTTCGCGGTATTCTTTTACACCCGCACTATATGTTTTAGCCATGGGTAAACCCTCCAGAGGTTTATGGTGAATTCGTTGTGCTTTATACAGCACATTCATCAGCCATCAAGATGCGCGACAGCCAGATGCGAAGGGGCAGCATATGTCTTTTTATCTATAATTAAAAATCAGGAATATTGATAAATACCATAAGGATAAGTTATCATTTATCCGTTATCAGTATCTTTTTGTAATTCATGAGCTTATGAATATCACATTGCACCAGTTGAAAGTTTTCGAGGCCGTAACCCGGCATCTGAACTATACCCGTGCGGCCAAGGAACTCTTTCTGAGTCAGCCCGCCGTATCCATGCAAATCAAACAGTTAGAAGATGGTCTGGGGCAACCGCTGTTTGAAAAGATGGGCAAGAAAGTCTATCTGACCGACGCCGGCAAAGAGGTTTATCGATACAGCCAGGCCATCACCAACCAACTCAACGAGTTGCAAACTGTCATGGAAGAAATGAAGGGCCTCCAGCATGGCAGGCTGGCGCTGAGCGTCGCCAGCACGGCAAACTATTTCGTCCCCACCCTGCTCGGTGTCTTCAATGAACGTCACAAGGGGGTGAGCGTCGATATCGACGTGACCAACCGCGAGAACCTGTTGAAGGCGCTCAATGCCAACACCACCGACTTCGCCATCATGGGCCATCCGCCGGACGGTCTGGAGCTGGCGTACTACCCGTTCATGGAAAATCCCCTGGTAGTACTCGCCTCCCCCGACCACCCGTTGGCCGGACAGCGGCATATCCCGCTGGACAAGCTTGCCGAGGAAACCTTCATCATGCGTGAGCTCGGATCAGGTACCCGGGCAGCCCGTGAACGCTTCTTCGCGGAGCGCGGCGGCATCAGTTTCAGCAAAACCATGGAAATGAACAGTAACGAGGCCATCAAACAGGCCGTGCAGGCAGGTCTTGGACTCGGCGTGTTGTCCATCCACACCATGGAAGTCGAGTTGATGCTGAAGCGCCTGGTTGTCCTGGACGTAGAGGGTTTCCCGATCATGCGACACTGGTATATCGTCCACCGGCATGGCAAACGTTTTTCGGCCATCGCCCGGGCATTCAAGGATTTTGTGCTGACCGAATCAAAGACCATCCTGAAAGTACCATCGGTCGACACTGCCGCATGAATGGCGATAACAATCCCGTACTGGACGTCGCTGTTGGCATCGTGACGCGTGCCGATGGACACGTGTTACTGGCCGAACGACCCGAGGGCAAACCTGCGGCCGGTTACTGGGAATTTCCCGGCGGCAAGTTCGAGACCGGCGAAAGTCCGGTAGCCGCTCTGGCACGTGAGCTACACGAAGAAATCGGCATCGAGCTTGACGGGGCCTGGCCCTGGATTACCCGCGAATACACCTATCCGGAAACCACTGTACGGTTGCACCTGTATCGCGTGCACGGCTGGCATGGTGAACCGCATGGCCGGGAGGGACAGCAGTTGTCCTGGCAAAACCCGTACGCTGTCAATGTCGAGCCATTGCTGCCGGCGAATCACGGCATCCTCAAGGCACTCAACCTGCCACAGGTCTATGCCATCACGCATGCATCGAAGTTCGGTATAACCGGTTTCATGGAACGCCTGCGCGTTGCACTGGAGCAGGGTGTGCGCCTGATACAGGTACGGGAACGCGACATGCCACCGGAACAACTGACGCAGTTCGCCCGCCGCGTGGCAGCACTGGCACATGATTACAATGCCCAGGTACTGGTCAATGGCGATGTCGCCATTGCCCGACATGCCGGCGCCGACGGCATACACCTGCAGGCAGGGGAACTGATGCAGTGCCGCACGCGTCCCGGGATGCACCTGGTCGGCGCTTCGTGTCATAACCGCGAGGAACTGCGACGCGCGGCCGGGCTGGGCGTGGATTTCGTCGTGTTATCGCCGGTACTGCCGACGCAAAGTCATCCGGGCGCAGCGACACTTGGCTGGGAACGGTTTTCGGAGCTCTGTTTTGACCTGCCGATGCCGGTGTTTGCACTGGGAGGCATGCGTGCCGACATGATCAACACGGCCATGACACACAGCGGTCATGGCGTCGCACTGCTCAGCGGTATCTGGTAACTGCAGGCTAGTTACTAATGAGTTCATTAAGTTAGGCGACAGGGTTATCCGTGGGTGTCGGCAGCAGGGACGCTGCCGCCAAGCCTACAGGGACGTATTCACGGCGTCCCACGGATGAGCCTATCGGCTAACTTACGTTCTCCTTAGTATTACGGCACTTTAAACAGATGCCGTACATGGTCAGGCTGTGGTCCGTCATGTCGTAACCGAGTTTTTCCGCGATGTCCTTCTGCCGCTGTTCGATCATCTCATCGACAAATTCATCGACCCGGCCGCATTTCACACACAGGATGTGGTCATGATGCGAGCCCTGGCTGAGCTCGAACACGGAATGCCCTTCCTCGAAGTGGTGCCGCTTCACCAGTCCGGCTGCCTCGAACTGGGTGAGCACCCGGTAGACCGTTGCCAGGCCGATGTCCTCACCGGATTCCAGCAGCGCCTTGTAGACATCCTCGGCACTTTGGTGGCGACTGGCACTGGCCTCGAGGATATTGAGGATTTTCATGCGTGGCAGCGTGACCTTCAGGCCGGCCTTGCGTAACTCACTGGATTCCAAGGTTTCTTCTCCTTTCATGATGCCACCGGGCATCGACTTGCGGTATCATGCGGCCGATCCATTTACCTTGAACCGGTCAGCCTGTAGATGAAAAAGCTTCTCATTATTATTACCTGTTTGGCAAGCCTGGCCCTTGGCGGCTGCTCGGAGCGCTTTCACCTCGTCCACAAGATCGAGGTGCAACAGGGTAACGTCATCACCCAGGACATGGTCGACCGGCTCGAACCCGGCATGACCCGCAACCAGGTCCAGTTCGTCATGGGTTCTCCCATTATCGTTGACGTATTTCACCAGGACCGCTGGGAATATCTGTACTACCTGAAACCCGGCTATGGTGAAGTTACGCAGAAACGTATTTCCATACACTTCGACGGCGACTCGCTGGCCAGCATTACCGGCACCATGCTGCCGTCAGAGACCGGCCCCGACCCGGAAGCCGCAAAACAGGTCACGGTGGTTGTGCCGCCGCAGGAACGCATCGAGCCGGGGCTGTTCAACAAAATCTGGCACTACCTCACCTTCCGCAAGCCGGGTGAAGACAGTTACTGAAATGAATTTATACAGAACTGCTATTCATTCTTCTGCCCCGCGCCCTTCTTCGTGACCTTGCCCTGCGCGGCCCGCTGTTTCCGGACTTCCTTTGGATCGGCAATCAGCGGCCGGTAAATCTCGACACGATCACCGGCATGCAAACCATCAGCCAGTTTGCCAAGTTTCCCGAACACACCGACCTTGTTGCTGGCGAGATCAATTTCCGGGAATTGCTGCAATACCCCGGAGGCCTGGATGGCCTGCTCCAGTGTTGCATCTGCTTGCACTTCAACGACCAGCAGTACTTGCCGTGCCGGCGTGGCGTAAGCGACTTCAACCGATATTGTTTCAGCGGGGACCATAGACTTCGATTGCACGCTTCTGAAATGAATCCACCAGTGTATTGGCAATCTGACTGAACACCGGACCAATGACCATGCCAAGCATACGGCTGGAAAAGTCATATTCCAGAAACAGGGATATCTTGCAACCCTCCTCTCCCAGCGGTTCAAACTGCCAGCAGCCGGTCAGCCGGCTGAACAGCCCTTCGACCAGCTGTATCTCGATCATCTTGTTGACCTGGTGACGGTTGCGGGTGGTGAACGAACGGGTCATCCCGCTGACACTAAAGTCGATACGGGCGCGTACTTCGTCGTATTCACGCGACAGGACCCTGGTGCCTGTACACCAGGGCAGAAAGTCCGGGTAGGACTCGATGTCACTGACCAGTACAAACATCTCCTGTGGCGTATACGGCAGCAGGGCCGAGCGATTGATCTTTTCCACCGTGACAGTCTTGTCGTGAGATCAGTATCAAATGATGCCAATGGCATGCAGGAACACAATCACCACTGCCACCGGCGTGATATAACGCACCAGCACACGCCACAGCATATAGATATTACCATCGCCCATGGCCAGTTCATCGACGCTGGACTCACGCTGCATCTTCCAGGCGGCAAACACGGCAATCAACAGGCCACCCAGCGGCAGCATGATGTTGGCAGTCAGGTAGTCGAGCAGGTCGAAGATAGTGCTGTCCCTGAATACCCCGAACACGGCGAGTGGCTTGAAGTCCGCCCAGATATTGAAAGAGAACACCGTCAGCAGACCAAACAGCCAGGTCACGAAACCGGCCAGCACCGAGGCATAGATACGGCTCAAGCCATGATTCTCCACCAACCAGGCCACCGCCGGCTCGATCAGTGAGATACCCGATGTCCAGGCCGCAAATACCAGCAGGACAAAGAACAACATGCCAAAGAAGGCGCCACCATCCATGTGACCAAAGGCGATCGGCAAGGTCTGGAAAATCAGTCCCGGACCGGCCCCCGGTTCGAGACCATTGGCGAATACGATCGGAAAAATCGCCAGACCGGCCAGTAGCGCCACCAGCGTATCCATGACCGATACGGCAATCGAGGTCTTGGCAATCGAGGCATTGTCCGGCAGGTAGGAGCCATACACCATGATGGCGCCCATGCCGAGACTCAGGGTGAAAAAGGCATGCCCCATGGCGATCAGCACGCCGTTGGCGGTAATGGCGCTGAAATCCGGCGTAAACAGGAAATCAACACCCTGCTGGAAGGCACCGCTGTTCCAGGCATAGCCGACCAGCACCAGCAGTAGCACGAACAGTGCCGGCATCAGCAGTCTGACCGCGGTCTCCAGACCGCTGCGCACACCGCGCGCAACGACAATCATGGTCATGACTATAAATATGGTATGCCAGGCAAGCAGGCGTTCGGGTGAATCGACCAGGTTGGCGAAGATACTCTGCACACCATCCGCGGTCAGTCCGGTAAACAGGCCGCTGCCGGCACGAAATACGTAGGCAATTGCCCAGCCGGCAATGACGCTGTAGTAGGACAGGATCAGGAAACCGGCCAGCACACCGGCCCAGCCCAGCCAGCGCCAGTGGGGATTGGCATGTTCCTCGCTGGCCAGTGTTTTCATGGTATTGATCGGACTCTGCCGGCCACGGCGGCCGAGCATGACTTCGGCCATCATGATCGGAATACCAATGACCGCGATACAGACCAGGTAGATCAGGACGAAGGCGCCACCACCGTTCTCGCCGGCGATGTACGGGAATTTCCAGATATTGCCGAGGCCCACGGCAGAGCCGGTAGCGGCAAGCACAAATGCCAGTCGGCTGGACCACTGACCATGGATGGATGTGCGTTCGGTTGCCATGTACTGTCCCTTGTTGACGAGGCAGGAGGATTGTCCGCGAAATGACGCCGTATCACAAATCCGTGAACGGCGCGGACGATCGACAGTGGCATTGATATACTGCACGCATGGCCAGCAAGAAATCCAAAACAAAAACCCCCGGCAGCACCATCGCTCTCAACAAGAAAGCCCGTCACGATTATTTTATCGAGGACCGGCTCGAGGCCGGCCTGGCACTGGAAGGCTGGGAGGTCAAAAGCCTGCGTGACAGTCGCGTGCAGCTCACAGAGAGCTACATTCTCGTCAAGAATGGCGAGGCCTGGCTGCTGGGCTGCCATATCTCACCGTTGACCAGCGCCTCCACCCACAAGGTTGCCGACCCGACGCGAACCCGAAAACTGTTGCTGCATCGCCGTGAGCTGGACCGGCTGATCGGCGCTGTTGAACGCAAGGGCTATACCCTGGTGCCGCTGGCCATGTACTGGAAACGCGGCCGGGCCAAACTTGAAATCGCACTGGCGAAAGGCAAGCAGAGCCATGACAAGCGCGCCACCGAGAAGGCGCGCGACTGGCAGCGGGAAAAGAGCCGAATCATGCGCGGCCGCTGATGAAACCAAATGACCATAGGATGATAGAATCCCTGTCCTTGAGCTGCCAGTGCTCTATCCATGTGATAATTACGGATACAGAACCAACGTGCTGGGTGCCGGTTTTTTATTAAATAGCCACTGAATCCACGGAAAAACACGGAAGAACAAATGCCTTAAAAGATATTTTTCCGTGGGTTCCGTGGCAATAATATCTATCTTTTTCAGGTTAGAGCGTCATTCATGCAAACTGCACCATCACGAAACGCACCCTGCCCCTGCGGCAGCGGTAAAAAATACAAGCGCTGTTGCGGACAGGGTGCCAGTGGGAAGCCTGCCGCTGCACCGGCCTCCGACCAGCTGCAGCAACTGCTGATGCTCTACCAGCAGGGCAATATGCAGGCGGCAGCACACCTGGCCAAACAGTTACTGCAACGACAACCGGATGACACATCATTGCTGGAAATCGCCGGTGTGGTTGCCCTGCAACTCGGCGACGTCGAACAGGCCGTGACCCACCTTGGCAAGCAAACCCGCCTGCAACCGGACAATGCGCTGGCCTTCAGCAACCTGTGCATGGCATTGCACACACTGGGACAGGATGAAGAGGCCTTTCAGGCCGGCCAGACAGCCATCAAGCTGGAGCCGAAGCTTGCCGATGCCTGGAACAACCTCGGCAATATCTATAAATCCGGCAACCACCTCGAGGGCGCGCTGGAACATTATGAAAAGGCGCTGGCACTCGATGGCAAGGATCCGCGCGTGCACATCAACGCCGGCTCCGTCAGCCAGTTGCTCGGTGATCTTGATACCGCGAAGAAACGCTACAAGGCAGCACTGAAGCTGTATCCCGATTTTGCGCCGGCATGGAACAACCTCGGCACCGTCGCACAGAGACAGCGGCAGCACCAGGAAGCCGAAGAGTATTTCCAGCGCGCCCTGAAACTGCAACCGGATAATCCGGAAACACTCACCAACCTTGCCTCACTGTGGCTGGACCAGGACGACACCGACCGTGCCCTGAAGGCACTCGAGGGCATTAGCCGTGACTACCCGGATCATGTTGGCGCCTGGGTAAATTTGGGTACGCTGCATGAAAAGAAGAACGACAGTGAAGCTGCCCGGCACTGCTATGACAAGGCGTTGCTGCTCGACCCGGACAATACAACCGTGCATTGCAACCTGGGCTACAGCCACTTTGAGCTGGGTGACCAGCAACCGGCCATAGAGCACTTTATCCGCGCCCTGAAGAGTGACCCCAATTCCGCCAAGGCGCTCGCCGGACTCGGCAAGACCATGTTGCGGCAGGACGATATTGACAAGGCCCGCGAATACATTGACAAGGCCCGGAAGATTGCGCCCTGGGACCCGTATGTACTGATTGCCATGGCACAACTCGACACCGACACCCGCAAGTACGAGGCAGCCGAACAGGCATGGCACAAGGCAATCGAGCTGCACCCCGGGATGAGCGAGGGCCACATCGGACTGGCCCGCATGTATTCGGATATGAATCGCCCGGATGACTCGCGCGCACAGTTCCGGCGCGCAGAACAGACCGGGGCCGCCGATCTCGCGCTTTATCATGCCTGGAGTTCCATCGAGGAAAAGAACAATCGACTGGACGTGGCAGAACGGCTGGCCGAAACGGCCGTGGCCTTCGACCGGAATTACCCCGGCCTGGCCATTCTCAGGTCAAAACTGGCCCGCCGGCGCGGTGATTTTGCGACCGCCCTGGAACTGCTGGAACAGGTCGACATAAAAGATATCCGCTACAAGGAAGTCAAGGCCAGCTATCTGTTCGAGCTTGGCAACGTCAATGACAAGCTCGGCAACTACCCGGCCGCTTTCGCCGCCTACGATGAGGCCAACCGGACCAAGAATGAATACGTCGGCCATAGCTACAATTACGAGGCTGACCGCCGGAAATTCGCTGGCTGGAAGGCGTTATTCACCACCGCCAACTGGAGCCGGCTGCGCAGTATTCCCCTCGATGACAGCAATACCCGGCCACGCCCGGTGTTTATTGTCGGTTTCCCGCGCTCCGGCACCAGCCTGCTGGAACAGATACTCGGTTCACATCCGCAATTCGCGCCAGCTGGCGAATTGCTCTGGATCCCGGAACTGGCCGGTAACGAGGGCCAGGAAATTATCGGCAGTGAAAAAGACTACCCCGACATGCTGCTCGACCCGGATGCACCGCTGAATGCTGACAAGCTGCAGGCGATGCGTGAATATTATCTCGACAAAATCAATGAACCCGGCATTATCGACGCCGACACCGGCTGGGTCACCGACAAGCTGCCGCATAACGCCATTCACCTCGGCCTGATCGCGTTACTGTTTCCCGAGTCACCGATCATTCATATATCCCGGCACCCGCTGAATTCCTGTCTGTCGGCCTACTTCTCGAACTTCTCGTCAGTACATCGTTATACCTCCAGCCTGGCGAGCACGGCACAGCACTACGCACAGGTTATGGGCATGCTCGACCATTACCGCTCGTTACCGGGACTAAAATACCTGGAGATGCATTACGAAGACCTGGTCGAGAACCAGGAAGCAACCACACGACAGGTACTGGAGTTTATCGGCGCACCGTGGGATAACGCCTGCCTGGAACATCACAAGAGCACGCGTGTCGTCAGAACAGCCAGCTATGAACAGGTAACGCAGAAAGTCTATCGCTCGTCACTGCACCGCTACCGGAATTATGCAGATGCGGTCAAACCGGTGATCCCGCTCCTCGAGCCTGTCCTGCAACGGTTTGGTTATTCGACAGACTGAATCAAGCCGATAGTTGCATAAACCCCGGCCTGAGAGCTGGTTTCGCCGCATGATTTACAGGATGAAATGAATCGTCGTATTGATTCTGGAATGCACCGCTGGTGAGGTTTGCAGGAGCGGCGTCTCGCCGCGAATCGCGCCGGGGACGGCGCTCCTAAAGCAGGATGGGCAAAGCGAGGCGTGCCCATCGAATCGCGGCGAGACGCCGCTCCTGCAGCAAGATCTTTTGCAATGATTGGGGCAACAGTCAGTCGGTGGTAGCTGCCGGTTGTTCCGCCACGGCCTCCTGCTTCTGCATCGCCCTGGCATTATGCGATTCCAGCTTTGCAATCACCCCTTCAATACCGACCTCGCGGATTTGCCGGGAAAATGTGGAACGGTGTGTGACCGCCAGACTGATACCCTCGACCACTACGTCATACACCAGCCAGTTTCCCTCACTGTTGTGCATACGAAAATTCACATGCACTGCCGGGCCGCCAGGTTGATCGACAACACCATGCACAACCACTTTCCTATTCGCATCAACGTCGCGCAATGGCATGAATGTGATTACGTTATCGCGGTAGCGGGTAACAGATTGCAGGTAGTTATTCAGCAGCAGTTCACGAAATTCACTGGCGAAGACCTCGCGTTGCTCCGCTGTCGCGGTGCGCCAGTATTTACCTATTACCCAGCGTGACAGCGTTATAAAATCAACATGTGGCAACAGGTACTCATAGGCAATTTCCCGCAGGCGTTCCGTATCCTCCAGCACCCCCGGGTCGGCATCGACAATGGCGAGCACCTTGTCACGCGTTTCCTGTAACAGTTCAACCGGTCCCTGCTCTGCTGCCCTGATGACAGCAGGCAGCAACAGGCACAGCAGCAGAATGCCGGTAATGTGACAAGTACCACATGAAGTCTTACTGGTTTTCATTGTGTTGTAGCGGTCGGGGCCATCTTCCAACACCCTGTGATTGTCTACCCGTTAAGACAGGCTTTTATCCATGCAGTTCATGAGGATAAGCGGAAAGTGATAAAAACCGAAGCGCCTTGAGAGCAAATGCCCCCATCAAGGCCAGCCTATCGTATTGATTATAGATAAGTAACTGTATAACATATTGACTTTAAAAGAGAAGAAAAATTCCGGCCAGGAACAAATGAAATGGACAAGCGATTCTTTCTCACCCTGTTACTGATCTGTGCCATGCCATCCATGGCCGTGGAAATTCCCGCAGAGATCAAGGCCTGCATGAAAAAGAACCTGCCGGCAACAACGGCCCGGCAGTCAATCGAATTGCGTGCCCGCGACCGAAGCAATTACGAACAGGTGATGCAGGCCGACGTCTTCTGGAAACGACAGTCGGAAGACAACTCGCGCGTCATGATGCATTTCAGCGAACCGGTCGATATTCGCAGTGCGCGTTTCCTGATCATCCAGAAGCAACCGCAGAACGAGATGTATATCTACATGCCCGCCCTGTTCAAGGTGCGACGGGTAACCTCACGCAACATTTCCGGTTCGGTAATGGGAACGGACTTTTCATACGAGGACTTCGAACGCCTGCATGGCGTGCTGACCGACTTGAAAATGGAACAATTCCCGGATGATGTGGTGGCCGGCAGACCGGCCTGGGTGCTGATGAGTTATCCCGATGAAACATCCGGCTATGTAAAGATCGCCAGTTATATCGACAAGGAAACCTGTGTTGCACTCAAGTCTGACCTGTATGAGAAAGGCCACCAGTTGCGCAAACAGTTGACCATTGACCCGGCCAGGGTAAAAAAGATCGACACTATCTGGTACCCGACCGAATTGTTGATGAAAGATTTCAGGGACAAGACGGAAACCCGGCTGATTGTAACCAATATCAAAATCGGTTCTCCGCTGGATGACAGCCTGTTCGACGAGACCCGACTAAAGCAGGCCAACATTCCTCCCTTCGACTGAACGGAATGAAGTTACTGGATAAAATTTGCGAGCTGGTTTCCCAGTCAACCGGCCTTATTCTGATTCTGGTTATCGCACTTGCCGGATTCGCGGCAACCCGGATTATCGATCCGATATCCGGCGAAATGCACCTGGAGATCGATCCGTCTGCCAATCGCCTGTTATCTGAAGACAGCGAGGCACGGCAGTTCTATGACCGGGTACGCCGCACCTTCGGCAGCGACGAAACACTGGTTATCACGCTGACTTCGGATAATATCTTCACGTATGAAAATCTCCAGCGTATTGACCGGATCACCCGCCGGATAGAAGACCTGGAGTCAGTACACCATGTCACCGCACTGACCAACGCGCTCGACATTCGCAGTATCGACGACGGCCTCGATATTGCACCGTTTATCGAGAACATCTCGGATGATGCCGCGGCAATTGCCGATATTCGGCGGCGGGTCCTCGACAACCCGATCTATGCCGGTAGCCTGGTCTCGAAAAATGGCGATACCACCGCCCTGATTGTACATTTCTACGACTTATCCGATCGCCAGTTCATCCACAGTGGCATCCATGCCGACATAACGGCCATCGCCGGGGAAGAAAAGGGTAATAACAGTGTCTGGTTCACCGGCGCACCGCATTTCAAGGTTGCCATCATCGAGATCCTGATTCATGACCTGTTGTGGGCACCACCATTCATCACGCTCATCCTGGCCGTGGTGCTGGCAATCTCCTTCCGGACCGTGCTGGGTGTGGTCGTACCGCTGCTCACTGTCGGCATTGGCGTCATCATCAGCCTGGGTGTTATTACCGCGCTCGGCTATTCGCTCAGCATGATATCCGTACTGGTCCCGCCACTACTGATGATTCTGGGCCTGTCCTATTCGGTGCATGTCGTTTCCGAATATCACCAGAACCGTCCGAACTCGGAAGACCGGACTGCACTGATCAGAAAAACACTGCGACAGGTCCTGTTGCCAGTCGTGCTGACCGGCCTGACTACAGTCACCGGTTTCATTGCGCTGATGGTAAACCCGATTATGGCAGTACGCGAATTCGGCATCCTGTCGGCCATTGGCGTCACCCTGATCACACTGCTGTCGATAACCTTTACCCCGGCCCTGCTTGTTTATCTGGACAGGGGCAGTGGTGTCCGCAGTACCCGTGCAGCAGCATCACGCACCTTCGACCGGTTTGTTGACCGCATGGCACTGTTTGATCTCAACAACCGCAAATGGATATTTATCCTGTCGGCGGTACTGTTTGCCGTTGCCGTTGTTGGTGTCGGCAAGATCCATGTGAGTACCGATTTCATGGACAGCTTTGAGGCCGATTCCGAGGTACGCCAGGCCTTTGATATCGTCAACGACAAACTCGGCGGCGCCAACCCCCTGTATATCGTGGTCGAAGGCACCCATCCCAACGCCTTCAAGGACCCGGCAAACCTGGCGGAACTGCGGTCCCTGCAGGACTGGCTGGTGGCGCAACCGGAAATTGGTGGCACCACCTCGATTGCGGATTACCTGATGCTGATAAACAAGGCCTTTAACGACAACGACCCGGCCTTTTATGTCATCCCGGAAAATCGCACCCTGATCACGCAGTTGCTGTTCCTGAGTGCCAATGATGAACTCGACCGCATCGTCGACAGCCGCTACCAGACCACCAATATTGTTGTCCGGTCCAGGACCATCCAGTCTGACGACATGGTGGCCCTGATCGACAGGATCAACCGCAGGCTCGACAGTCTGCCCGAACATCTGACCGCAACAGTGACCGGCAACCCGGTGCTGATCAATGAAACCCTGTCCGACATCGTCGTCGGCCAGGCCCGCAGCGTGGGGCTGGCGCTGGTCATCGTCTACGGCATCCTGTCACTGATGTTCATGTCACTGCGCATCGGTTTCATTGCCCTGATACCGAACATCATGCCGGTGATTGTCTACTTCGGTTCGCTCGGCTTCTTCGGCATCAGTCTGAACCCCAGCACCAGCCTGATTGCGCCCATGGTGCTTGGTATTGCCATCGATGACACGATCCATTACTTCGCGCGTTTCAACCGTGAGGTCCGGCGCTACGCCGATGATCGCAAGGCCACCATTGCCGCGCTCAAGGCCGTTGGCCGACCGGTAACCTATACCTCGATAGGCCTGTGCCTGGGGTTCCTGGTGCTGACAAGCAGTGAACTCAGCATGCAGGTACAGGTTGGGATCATGGCGTCCTATGCACTGGCCGTGGCCTGGCTAGGCGATTTCATCCTGACACCGGCACTCTGTGCCAGCGTCCGCATCACCACCCTGTGGGATGTGCTGACACTTGACCTCGGCGAGGCCCCGCAGGAGTCCATCCCGCTATTGAAAGGTCTGCGAAAGTCGCAGGCCCGCATTGTTGCTGTCATGTCACGGGTAGTCCGCATCCCTGCCGGCCGACGCATCATCACTGATGGAGAGAAAGGCGCGGAAATGTATGTCGTCATTGACGGCAAGCTGCGCACCACCGTCAATGGTGAAAAGGGGCCGGTCGAACTGGCGACCCATACGCGTGGCGATGTCGTCGGCGAGGCCGGCCTGTTCTTTGGTACCCGCACGGCGAATGTCGATACCGTCGAGGACAGCCGCCTGCTATGCATTACCCAGGAGAACCTGGACCGGCTCAGCCGCCGCTACCCCTATATTGCCACCAAGGTATTCAAAAACCTGAACAAGGTACTGGCAACACGATTATTCACAACAACACACAGACTTGTTTAACACATACTCATCCGTGGGGCGCCGTAAATACGTCCCTGCAGGCTTGACGGCAGTGTCCATGCTGCCGATACCCACGGATAACCATGTCGCCTAACCAATGAACTCATTAGTAATAAGCACAAGAATGCCGGGAGGTATGCATGGAGAACAATAACAGCAGCAGAGAAATTGCCGAGATCGTCGAAAATTCCCTGACAGAATTTCGCAAGGGGATGGAATACAGGGAACAACTGAGCATCCACATGGCCGGCAATGTTCGCCAGATATCCAAGCCAATGAAAATACTCCCATTTCAGTAGGATAAGCAGACACAACCGGATAAAGTCCAGCAAGAATCAGGGCTTTTGTATACAATAAATCCTTCTCAATCCATGCACACCTAATAACAACAACACCCGTAACCATACCTATGATCAAGGGACTGCAGAGACTGCTTCTTGTCCAGGACAGTGAGGCCGGAAAGGTTTCGTACTTTCTGGTTTTCTTCCTGCTTGTCAGCGCCGGCATGGCCATCGGCCGTGGCACAGCCGACGCTCTGTTCCTGAAACGACTGGGCATTGAATACCTGCCGCTGATGTACATGGGGCAGAGCTTCGTGCTGGCCATGGTCAGCCTCGCCTATGCCGCATTTGCAGACCGGATAGTCGCGGAACGTTTCTTCCGGATTATTTTCCTGCTGCTGCTACTGCTCGTATTCAGCAGCTGGCTCATCATGACCATGACGGCCAGCAGCCTTGCCTATCCGTTCTATTACCTGGTTTACGAAATAGCATCCGAGGTCCTGCTGGTCCATACCGCCTTGTACATCAACCAGAACATGACCACACTGCAGGCAAAACGCCTGACACCACTGCTCTTCGGTGGTGCACAGGCCGGCACCATTGTGGGTGGACTAATGCTGGCATTTGTTGCACCGGTGACCGGACCCAAAAACCTGCTCCTGGCCTGGTGTCTGTTACTGATTGCCAGCACCGTCCTCCTGTTTGGCTGGCACAGCAAACAGGGTCCGTCGCGATACTACCGGGCACCGTCACGTTCCCGGCAATATATCAGGGAGTGTGCTGCCCAGATCACACAGGGTATCCGCTACACCTGGTCATCTGCACTGTTGCGTGCCTCATCTGCCGCACTGTTTTTCATGGTCGTCGCATTCTATGTCCTCAGCTACAGCGTCAATCGTGTTTATGTACAGACCTTCCCGACCGAGGCCGAGCTGGCAGGATTCTTTGGCATGCTGACTGCCGCTACCAGTGCACTGGCGCTGCTTATGCAGCTTTTCGTTACCAACCGGGTAATCGACAAGTTCGGGGTGCGTCGGGTTAACCTGTTGTTTCCCCTGACGACCGTCGCGGCACTGGGAGGACTTGCCGGCAGCTTTACACTGCCCTTTGCGCTGCTGGGCAGTCTGAACAAGGATGCCCTGATGCCGGCATTCCGGAACCCGGTCAGGACGCTGTTCGCTAACGTGATACCGGGTTATATGCAGGGACGTGCCCGCGCCATCTCGGTTGCCGTCGTCCTGCCGGCCGCCATGTTTGTCGGTGGACTGATGCTCTGGATCATGCAACAGCTTGAAAACCCGGTTTACTTCCTGCTGCCGGGCATGCTGTCCGCCTTGTTGTACCTGTTCTTCAATACGCGCATGAACCACGCCTATGCCTCGACCCTGATCAGCACCCTGAAAGAGCGGCTGTTCCTGCCAAAAGACCGCATGTATGCCGGCCTGTCGGGCAGTGGCAAGACCGTCAGCGACGAAATCAGCCGCGGGATTCATCATGAAGACCCGGACGTTGCTGTTGCGTTTTCACGCCTGCTGGTGGAATCCTTTCCACAAGATGCCGCCGTGCCGATCATTGCACGGGCAGGCACGGCCGACACGGCAACGGCCGACCGGCTCCTGAAGCTGTTGTCTTCCACGGACCTGACCACTCAGCAAGACCGGCTGCATGAACTGATGTCAAAAGGTGATGCCCATTTCCAGGCCACGATCATACGATTGATGACTGACCAGAATATGCGCACGAACAGCGCGGACGTCGGCAACCTGCTCGAAAGCAGCAACCCGAGGCTGTGTGCCACGGGTATTCATGCCGCCCTCGGGCACGCCAATATCGCTGATATCCGGCGGAGCATTGAGAAGTGGACAAATCTTCTGGCAGGCGACATCAATGAATGTCACGCTGCGTTCGATATCATGACAGACGTCGAACAGCTTGATGATGAGAACCGGGCCATGCTGGAAGCTGCCTATCGTGAGGCATTTGCGCGCCTGCTCATGCCGGGTGAACAGAACAGGACCCGCACTCTCAGGGCAATCTCCCGTTGGCAGGCAATCCCCGGCCTTGATCTCAGGGAGACGCTGGTTACGGCCATGGATGACAGTGATCCCGACCTGCGTGAAGCCGCGGCAGCCTGCATTCACCACCTGGATACCACGAACAGAACCAACCTGTTCCTGCAAGCCGCCGGTGACAGCCATCCGAGGGTCAGAAAGGCCGCGGTCACCGCAGCCGGCAAGGCATGGGAAAACTATGAGGAAGCGGCACTCGAACTGTTACAAGGCAACCGGGGCAACCCGCGTGCGCAGCGGGTCCTGCTGGAGTCACTGTTTGGCTCTGCAATACCGCCTTCCGAGTTCGGCAAGATTGCAGTCAGCAGGGCCGATGAAGCACAACGCCTGCAGCAGGCAGTACACACCCTGAACAATACCACTGCTGCTGACTCTGACGCCCGCAGTATCACGGCCATTGCACTGCAGGAGCGGCTGGAACAGACCATCCAGCTGGCATTACTGGCGCTAGAGCCCATGCATGAACCCGGCCTGATACAAACCATTAGCGCCGGTTTTGCCAGTCAGGACGAGCGGCATATTGCCAATGCCAGCGAAGCACTTACAACGCTTGACTGCGACTATGCATCTGCCCTGCTCGATAAGGTTCTGCAAAAAACTCCCCATAAGCATGCGACTGGCCATGGGCAACCCTTTAACGGGTCAAAGGATGTACTTGAATGGTGTGCAAGACAAACCGATGAATGGCTGAACGAATGTGCCAGTCATGCATTGCAGCAGCTTTATCCGGAGGGCAGCCGTGGCTGATCTATTTGAACGCCTGTTACTGCTCAAGCAGTCCGCCATATTCTCCAAGGTTGGCACTGATGATCTGCGGCATGTAGCCAGGTTGCTGGACGAGCGGCAATACTTCAACGGTGACAGGATTTTTGAAATAAACGACCACGGTGACCACCTGTATCTCATTGTATCCGGAAGAGTCGGCATTTCACTGGATGATCATTCCGACCAGGATCATTTTATTGCCACCCTGGGGCCGGGCGACTGTTTCGGTGAAATGAACCTGCTGGATGACCTGCCGCGTTCGGCAACCGCCTATGTCATCGAGGACAGTGTTGTACTCATGCTGGACAAGTCCCGTTTGCGGGGTCTGATACTGAGCTATCCGGAAATCAGTATTGGCATGCTGAGAAGCCTGTCGCTGCGACTGCGTGAGGCCAATCGTATTGCATTTGCACAGGAGAAAGCTGCAGAGTGAATGCCTTGAACACCAGAACAGATCTGCATACTGACACCACGGGTAGCCTGCCTGCCATCGCCCTGAGCCTGCTGTGCTGCCTGGCGCCTGCTGCGATGGCCGCAGATGATGACCCGCATTATACCGGGGCCGGATTTTTCGATATCCACGTCTGCAACTGGCCGGACCGGTCACCTTTCCTGATGCCGCTGTTTTCCACTGCACGCTACAACGAGGTGCAGACAATCGAGGTACTCACACCGGAGGGAGACCGGCTGGTCGAACTCAACCTGGACCGCTATCGAACGATCAAGCGCGACAAGCTGCCGGACAAACGCGTATTCATCAAACAGATTGACATACCGCCAGAGGCCACAAACGGCTGGTATGAGGCCCGCATCACATTGAAAAACAACGAGCAATTCATCGCCAGGGACTACATGATCCGGCACCGTCTCCCGCAGGCAGCCGGCCAGATACCGGCCCATGAAGAACAGGTCATGGAGATCCCGACCAGGCTCACCTGGGAGCCGGTCCCGGGGGCAGGCTTCTACCAGGTCTTTATACGTGATCGCTGGGACGATGACCGGTTAATCCACACATCGGAACTGCTGACACGGCCCGATCTCGAGGTACCGCCGGGACTGCTGAAAAAAGGCGGCTACTATTCCTGGATCATCCATGCCCGCGACACGAATTCGCATATCCTGCTGGGTGACTTCAATCACGGCTCACTCAACAAGCCTGTGACCTTCTCGGTCAGCGAGTAGCCGACACGCTCTTCACACCGGACGAACAGCCTTACTTCGACATATGCACGAAGACGCCGTCCCAGCCCTCCGTTACGCCCTGTGACTGCAACGCATCGATTCGCTCCAGGTAGAGTTCATACAGCCTGCGTTCCGGTACGGTATCCCGCAAGGCCTGAAATGCTGATCGCGCCTGTTCCCAGCTGCCTGCAAAGTAATAGTCCAGCGCCTGGTTGCTTTCCCTGACCTCGCTCTCGAGCGCGGCGGGGACACTGCCGGACAGCCCTGCCGGCTCAAAGATGGTCACCGGTTCATTCTTGCCCTTGACCTTGACCCGGTCCAGGCAGCGCAACACCATGCCATCAAGACCCTCGGCCGTGGTTTCGCTGACAATCAGCCGGACACCGTAATATTTGGTCAGCCCTTCCAGGCGCGAACCCAGATTGACCGCGTCACCAATCACCGTGTAGGCGCGCCGGTACTCGGAACCCATGTCACCGACATTCATCATGCCGGTATTGATCCCGATACCGATATTCACTGGCGGCCAGTTACGTTCGCGTAATTCATCCTGCATATCCGCCAGCTGCTCCAGCATCGCCAGGGCGGCCTCAACGGCACGCTTCCTGTGCTCGGGGTCCTGCACCGGCGCTCCCCAGAAGGCCATGATCATGTCGCCGACATACTTGTCGATCGTACCCCGCTTCTCGAAAATGATGCGCGTCATGGGGGTAAAGAAATAATTCAGCAGCTTCTTCAGTTCATCGGCGGCCAGCGACTCCGAGATTGTGGTGAAACTGCGGATATCGCAGAACAGCACGGACAGTTCCCGACTCTCCCCCTCGACGGAAAAATCCTCGTCCGGATTGCGACTCATCTCGTCGACGATTTCCGGCGGCACGTATTGCCCGAACACACTCTTCAGCTGCCGGCGGCTGCGTGCCTCGGTCAGGTACTGGGCCAGCAGGCCGACGAACAGGGCGATCGGCAGTTGCACCAGCATCGGTATCGCCAGCGG
>JBDLJX010000013.1:0-40477 GCA_039714155.1 Pseudomonadota bacterium
AAGCCGCAGCATCGGCACTCGCGTTCCGGTCAGGGTGGGGAGAGGGCGGCACTGCTAGGTGGCTGATTCCGGGGTGAGTAACGGCAGCCCCCCCATGGGTTAATGCCGGGCTTATAAACAGGGGTAGAAAACCCGGCCATCGGCCGTGGGCTGTATGGTTTCACCCTGACTTGATACATATCAATCCCCCTGTAGCGGCTTGTCTATACGATTACCGGGCAACCGGTTATTTTTCAGCCACATGACACACACTATCCGCTACAGTGAATACCTGCGTAATGTCTCTCGGGTTGAACACGAGATCAGCTACAATCTGCTCACGCCTGAAATCCGCTTCGACGCCAACGGAAAAATCATTCCCCACGTTGCGCCACCGGTTACCTTAAACCCCCTGGATGTCTTCCGCCTGATCAAGACCCACGCCCGGAGCCGTTTCATGGAACAGTTCAGGGTCGTAATCCCGCTGGCAGCTTACCTGATCCTGTTCCTGGTCTTTATCCTGAACCAGGTAGTCAGTGCCCCCTGGAGCATGGCTTTCGGGTTGCTCGGGGTGATCATTGGACTGATGTTGTTCATGGAGGGGCTGAAGCTGGGACTGATGCCGCTCGGCGAGACCATCGGTCACACCCTGCCACGCAAATCGGCACTGCCGGCGGTCCTGACCATTGCCTTTCTCCTGGGCGTGGGCGTCACCTTTGCGGAACCGGCCATCGGCGCGCTGCAGACCGCCGGTCAACTCGTTTCGGTGGAAACCGCGCCCTATCTCTTTGCCATTCTCAACAACTGGTCCGGTGCCCTGGTGCTGGTGGTGGGCTGCGGTGTTGGCCTGGCCGCCGTACTGGGTACGCTGCGCTTTATCTATGGCTGGAGCCTCAAGCCCATGATCTACACCACCCTGGTTCCGGCGCTGGGTTTGTCCCTGTATGCCTCGGCCCATCCTGAACTGCAGAAAGTGCTGGGGTTGGCATGGGATTGTGGCGCAGTCACCACCGGTCCTGTCACCGTGCCGCTGGTCCTCGCCCTGGGAATCGGTATCGCCACCTCGACCGGGAAAGGCAATGCAAGCCTCTCCGGCTTCGGCATTGTCACGTTAGCCTCTCTCTTTCCCGTCATCGGAGTACTCGGCCTGGCCATTTACATTGTCTCCTCTGTCCCCGTCGAGTCCATCATTCTGGCCGCCACGCCTGGAAGTGTGGCCGTATCCGCCTGGTACGAGACCACGCCCGGCAGGGAAATCGTGCTTGGCCTGCGCGCCATTCTGCCGCTCGTGCTGTTCCTCTACCTGGTGATGAAACTGATGCTGGGTGAAAAGATCAGGCACGCCGGCATGATCGGCTATGGTATCGTCCTGACGGTCGCAGGCATGTGCATCTTCAACCTGGGACTGACCCACGGACTGTCCAGACTGGGCGGCGAGTCCGGCAGCCTGTTACCGGCTGCGTTTACCCATATTGCCGCAGTTGAGACCTCGCCGCTCTACCTCTATATGATTGGCCTCATCCTGGCGCTGGCATTCGCCTGGTTTCTTGGCTTTGGCGCCACCCTGGCCGAACCGGCGCTGAACACCCTCGGGTTTACCGTGCAGAATCTGACGCAGGGGGTATTCAAAAAATCCACGCTGATGTATGCCGTTTCCACCGGGGTTGCCTTCGGCATCGCCCTGGGCCTGGCCAAGATCATTTTTGACCTGCCACTCGCCTGGCTGTTGTTGCCTGCCTACCTGCTGGCAGCGGTGCTTACCTTTCTGTCCAGCGAGGAGTTCGTCAACATTGCCTGGGACAGTGCCGGAGTGACCACCGGCCCCATTACCGTCCCGCTGGTGCTGGCCATGGGGCTGGGCGTAGGCGACGCGGTACAGGTGGTGGAAGGCTTCGGCATGCTGTCCATGGCCTCTATTGGCCCCATCCTGTCGGTGCTGGCGACCGGCTTGTGGTTCCGGCTGAAGACACACCTGGAGACAGAAACCGCTGCAGTAGCTGTGAATACTTGATCCGGAATTAATCACAACATCATGACAACCAGAACAGGACGCAGCATCACCTTATTGACCGACGTGCGGCTGATAACCTGCATCGTGCAACGCGGCCTGGGCGACACCATCGTTCATGCGGCCCAGGAAGCCGGCGCCCAGGGCGCGACAATCTTTTATGCCAAGGGCAGTGGCGTCAGGGAACGGCTGGGCATACTCGGCGTCGCCGTGGAGGTCGAAAAGGAAGTGGTCAACATCGTTGTCTCCAGTGAACAACTGGAAACGGTGTTCAACAACATCTATCTGGCCGGCCAGCTGGACACCCCGGGCATGGGATTCATGTACGTCACCCAGCTGGAAAAAGCGGCCACCTATATTCCTGAAGAAATGCTCGAGCAACTGGAAAAGAAACATCGCGAGGATGCCTGGTGACCCGGCTGCAGGATTTTCCGCAGGCAAAAATCATCACCTGCATCCTGCCCGATGAAGGCCAGGATATGGAACTGCTGAAGGCGCTGCGCACCGAGAAAGGCATTATTTCGGCAAACACCTTTCAGTGCCGGGGGTTTGGCCTGCAGTTGCGCAGAAGATACAAGAGAAAACGGCAGGTCGCCGGCTATTCAGTACGGATGGTCACGATCGTGGTACAGGAAGACCAGGCAGACGATTTATTCGAATATATCTACTACCAGGTCAATTTTGATCATCCCTGTCCAGGCCTTATCTATCAGGGAGATCTGCTGACAGCCACACCATACACCCTGCCTGCAGGAGTGCTGGAAGAAAAGGGCGAATAAATTTTTACAAGACACTGACAATGACCCCCATTATCCCATTGTATTGGAGCTTGTTTTTCAGACACGTTCAGCCAGATCAATCCCGGTGCAGACACTCCAGCCTTCAGCCTCCTGCCTTACTTTCATATATGCCAAGAGGGCACTAGCCCGCATTTCTCACCACGATGACGAGCCCTCGCTTGATCTTTGAATCCACAGCGCATTTTCTTCAGTCGGAAATACAGTCCGTATTCCGCTCCTCCAGAAAATCCGCTGTGCATCCAAATCTCTGCGCGATCATCTCGCCCCGCGGTGAGAAGTGCGGGCTAGTCTGACCCAGCATCCTGGGTTATGTGTCTCTGTATAATCCTGCTCGTTCCCTGAAATCCCACCTCGCTGCCGGAACCCGCGCAAAAAAATAAATTTTAATGGAATTTACTCTAGCTTGTTTCGCCAAGTTTTTGATTTGTAATTTATATGTTTTTTATGCTCTGTCAGGAGATGTAAAAACCGGCCTAAGTTACTGCCCAAAAAGGAGAATTCACCGTTCTTTTGCTTGACGAGCAGGCCCTTACTCCCTATAGTGTCGCAAAGTGGGATGCAGTGGTAATTAATGGGGTTCCAGGGAGCAATAGGGGGCGAATTTGTTTCGCGGTGGTAACACGGTCAATCTGGACGCAAAAGGGCGCCTGGCCCTTCCCACCCGCTATCGCGGTGTGCTGGACGAGCGTTGCGAGGGCCGCGTTGTCCTGACCGTGCATGATGATCGTTGTCTGCTGCTGTACCCCCAACCTGAGTGGGACGAAATCGAACGCAAACTCGTTCGCCTGCCAAACCAGAACAAACGTACCCGCACCCTGCAACGTATGTTGCTTGGACATGCCACCGAGCTCGAGGTCGACAAGAGCGGCCGCATCCTGATTCCGCCACGCCTGCGCGAATTCGCGAACCTGGAAAAGCGGGTAGTGCTTGCCGGTCTCGGCAACAAGTTTGAAATCTGGAACGAGGATGCCTGGGAACAGAGTTGCGGCGACTGGGTTGCAGAAGATTCCGATGCCGGTGACATGCCGGACTCGCTGGAATCACTGACGCTCTGATCCGTGGGGATGGAATATACACACCAGCCGGTACTGCTTGAGGAAGTGCTGGAAGGTCTGAACATACAGCCGAACGGTGTGTACGTGGATGGAACCTTTGGTCGTGGCGGACATGCAGGTGCAATTCTGCAGGAGCTTGGGCCGGGGGGGAGACTGCTGGCAATGGACAGGGATCCCGAAGCCGTGCAGTCGGCCGGGAAGCAATACGGCAAGGACCCGCGTTTCGAAATTGAACAGGGCGCATTCACCATGCTGAGCCAGCTGCTTGCCAAACGACAGTTGCAGGGTCAGGTCAACGGTCTGTTACTCGACCTGGGAGTGTCTTCCCCGCAGCTTGATGATCCGGTTCGTGGTTTCAGCTTTACCGATGACGGACCCCTCGATATGCGCATGGATCCCGGTAGCGGTCAGAGTGCGGCGCAATGGCTTGCCGGGGCCAGTGAGCAGGCGATCAGTGATGTGCTGAAAGTTTATGGTGAGGAACGCTTCGCACGACGTATTGCAAGGAAGATTGTGGAGACACGCAAGCAGCAACCCGTTCGTACCACGCGGCAGCTGGCTGAGTTGATTGCTGCAGCAGTGCCGGTGCGGGAGCGCAACAAGCATCCGGCAACACGCAGCTTCCAGGCCATCCGGATTTACATCAATGGCGAGCTCGAAGAACTAGAGTCGGTACTGGCGCAGGTGCCCGATGTGCTGGCTGAGCAGGGGCGGCTTGCAGTCATCAGTTTTCACTCACTCGAAGATCGCATGGTGAAGCGCTTTATCCGCCGCGAGTACCAGGGGGAGCCGTTACCGCCGGGCATGCCGGTGGCAATGGTGGCGCATACACCGCGCCTGCAGCCGGTTGGCAAGGCGATCCGGCCGGGGCAGGACGAGCTGGAACGAAATCCGCGTGCCCGCAGTGCGGTGTTACGTCTGGCGGAGCGACTACAATGACGGCATCACCGGTGATCCTCGTGGTTGTAATTATCCTGACATCACTGGGCGTGGTGTATAGCCGTCACCAGGACCGCATGCTGTTCATTGAACTGCAGGGACTCGGTTACGAAAAAGACGCCATGGATGTTGAGTACGGCCAGTTGCAACTGGAACAAAGCACGTTAACTACCCACGGCAAGGTTGAACATGCCGCACGGACCCGGCTCGGCATGATCACTCCGGTACCGGAGCAGATGCAGATTATCAAACCATGAACGGTCATAGCAGCATTTCAGGCCAGCAGGCGCGCCGCCTGTTTCTGATTGCCGGCATGTTGCTGGTCATGCTGACGCTGGTTGGCAGGGCAATCAGTCTGCAGGTGCTGGACAAGGATTTTCTCAAGTACCAGGGGCAGGCGCGGCATGTGCGTGTCGTTGATCTGCCGGCGCATCGCGGCATGATCCGGAACCGTGATGGTGAACCACTGGCCGTCAGTACGCCGGTCGAGTCTGTCTGGGTGAATCCGCAGGAACTGGTCGATGTGCAGGAGGGCATATCGGATCTGGCGCAGTTGTTGTCACTGGATCGTGACCATGTACAGCAGCTGGTGTCACGTCACCCGGAACGGGAGTTTGTCTACGTGCGCCGTCATATCAGCCCGCCACTGGCAGAACAGGTGAAGCAACTGGCCATTCCCGGCGTCTACCTGCAGAAGGAATACAAACGTTTTTATCCGGGCGGTGAAGTCACCGCGCATGTCGTTGGCTTTACCGATATTGACGACATTGGCCAGGAAGGGCTGGAGCTGGCATTCGACGAATGGTTGCGTGGTGAACCGGGCGCCAAGCGTGTCATCAAGGATGGTCAGCGGCATACCATCCAGGACGTGGAAAGCATCAAGCGCCCGCGTCCCGGCAAGGACCTGGTGCTGAGTATCGACCGGCGTATCCAGTACCTGGCCTACCGGGAACTGAAAGCGGCCATGCAGGAGCACAAGGCGAAGTCGGCCTCGGCCGTGGTGCTGGACGTGACCACCGGCGAAGTGCTGGCGATGGTGAACCAGCCATCCTACAACCCGAATAGCCGTAACCGCTTGCGTCGTGACCGTATGCGTAACCGGGCTGCCACGGATGTGTTTGAGCCGGGTTCAACGATGAAGCCGTTTATTGTTGCGGCAGCGCTGCAGGACGGCCGCTATCTGCCGGAAACGCCGATCAACACCGGGCCGGGCTGGTTCCGTGTCGGCCGCAATACCGTCAAGGATGTGCATAACTACGGGCTGCTGGATGTTACCGGCGTAATTCGCAAGTCCAGCAATGTCGGCATTACCAAGATTGCCCTGTCACTTCCCGGCGAAAATATCTGGTCATTATTGTCCGGTCTCGGTTTTGGTGTACCGACCGCCAGCGGTTTTCCGGGTGAGTCATCCGGTCTGCTGGTCGGTTATCGGAACTGGAATGAAATCGAGACCGCAACACTGGCGTTCGGTTATGGCATCTCGGTGACGCCACTGCAGCTGGCACAGGCCTATGCCGTACTTGCATCGGGCGGGGTCAGGCGACCGGTAACGTTCCTGCGCCAGGACGCCGCCCCTGCCGGCGAGCGGGTTATGTCGGGAAAAACAGCAAGCGAGGTTAATCGCATGCTGGAAACTGTTACCGGTCCGCAGGGTACGGCACTGCAGGCACGTGTTGCCGGTTACCGTGTCGGCGGCAAGACCGGCACAGTCCGCAAGTCGATCGCCGGCGGCTATGCCGATGACAAATACCTTGCTGTATTTACCGGCATGGCACCGGTCAGCGATCCGCGACTGGTCATGGTGGTCATGGTGAATGAGCCGGACAATGGCAAGTATTACGGTGGCCAGGTTGCTGCACCGGTATTCTCGAAGGTGATGTCCGGTGCGCTGCGCTTGCTGGCGATTCCGCCTGACAACCTGCCATTGCTGGAAACACGGCGTGTCGATGCAGGAGATTCTGCATGATGCCGGCGCTGACACTCGACACGGAACACACCCTGAGCGGTCTGCTCAGGGGTATGACAGACACACCGGTGAAGCAGGAAGTGGCGTTGTCGGGCCTGGCGCTGGACAGCCGCAGGGTACAACCCGGCGACCTGTTCCTGGCAGTGGCCGGCAGTCGTACGCATGGCTTGCATCATGCGCGCCAGGCATTGGCGCTGGGTGCGGCGGCGGTGATCTGGGAGCCGGCCGTGGATGAACCGGGTCTGGCGGAACTGGCCGCGTTGTTGCCCGTGCCGGTGCATGCGGTGCGGGGGCTGAGTCAGCTGGTCGGGCTGATCGCCGACCGCTTTTACGGTCATCCCTCGCATGGTCTGTTCATGATCGGTGTCACAGGTACCGATGGTAAAACTTCCTGCAGTCACTACATTGCACAGGCACTGGACAGTGAAGACCGTCGCTGCGGCATTATCGGTACAGTCGGTTTCGGCCTGTATAACAACCTGAGTGCCGGCACGCATACCACACCCGACGCGCTGACGGTGCAACAGGCACTGTATAGCATGCACAGGCAGGGCGCACGCTGTGTGGTTGCCGAGGTATCGTCACATGCCATGGACCAGGCACGCGTTCGCGGTGTTGACTTTGATGTTGCCGTGTTGACCAACCTGTCGCGCGATCATCTGGATTATCACGGCGACATAGAATCGTATGCCCATGCGAAGCGCAAACTGTTTCACAGTGACGGCCTGCGTTATGCCGTTATCAATGCCGATGATGAATTTGGCCGCTCCCTGCTGGACAGTATCCCGCCGGGTGTAGCGCCGGTTGCCTACTGCCTCGAGGCCGAGCCCTGCAAGACGCGCTATCCGGCGCAATGGGTGATTGGCCGTAACCTGGAACTCGATATCAGCGGCATGCGGCTGGATGTCGTTTCGCCGTGGGGTAGTGGTGTGCTGGAGTGTTCGTTGCTGGGCCGTTTCAATGCCAGCAACCTGCTGGCCGCGCTGGCAAGTCTGTGTGTATCCGGTCTGCCGTTTGAAGAAGCCCTGCGCCGCCTGTCGATGACACGCACCGTGCCTGGACGCATGGAACGCTTCGAGCTCGGCGAGGGGCGGCCGCTGGCCGTGGTTGACTATGCGCACACGGCCGGCGCACTGGATAGTGTGCTGCAGTCGTTGCGTTACCACTGTGCCGGTGAACTCTGGTGTGTGTTTGGTGCAGGTGGTGACCGTGATCGAGGCAAACGGCCGTTGATGGCGGCTGCCGCTGAACAGTATGCCGATCACGTGGTATTGACGGATGACAACCCGCGTACTGAAGATCCGGAAAGAATCATTACCGATATCTGTGCCGGTTTCGAGAACCGGGATGCCGTGCACATTAATCATGACCGTGCCGCTGCCATTGCCGAAGCCCTGCAACAGGCCGGCCCGCATGACATTGTGCTGATTGCCGGCAAGGGCCACGAGACCGTCCAGATTATTGGTGACAAGACGTTGCCATTCAGTGACCGGGAGCGGGTCATGGCGTCGCAGCGGGACTGGTCGGGATGATGACGATGCAACTCTCGGAAGCTGCCAGGGTGCTCGATGGTCGCTGTGTTGATGGCGATGTCGTGTTTCGCGGTATCAGTACCGACAGCCGCAGCCTGCAGGCAGGCAATCTGTTCGTGGCCCTGCAGGGGCCGAGCTTTGATGGTCATGATTATCTCGATGTTGCCCGCCGGCAGGGCGCTGCCGCTGCAGCGGTCAGCCGGCCGATGGATGCAGCCATGCCGTTACTGCAGGTCAACGATACCCGGGCGGCCCTGGGTCAACTGGCACAACACTGGCGCTCGCAATTTCACCTGCCGGTTATCGCCATTACCGGCAGTAATGGCAAAACCACTGTGCGCTCCATGATACAGGCGATAGTTGCATGTGCCGGCCGGACCCTGTCGACACAGGGCAACTTGAATAACGATATCGGTGTGCCGCTGACCTTGTTCCGACTGTCTGCGGAAGACGAGTATGCGGTCATCGAAATGGGCGCCAACCATCCTGGCGAAATTGATTATCTGACCATGATCACGCAGCCAGACATCGCCGTGGTGACCAATGCCGGTCCGGCACATCTGGAAGGTTTTGGTGATCTTGACAGTGTGGCGCAGGCAAAGGGCGAGGTATTCACCCATCTGGGAACTGCCGGCACGGCGGTGATTAATGCCGATGACCGCTATGCCCCCCTCTGGCGTGAACTGGCCGGCGACAGCCGGGTGGTGGATTTCGGACTCGACCACACTGCCGCGGTGATGGCGGCCTGGCGGGGTGATCCGGCCGGTTCCGATATTGAACTGCGGACAGCGGCTGGCAATATCCGCTTGCGTCTGCCCTTACCGGGCCGCCACAACGTCATGAATGCGCTGGCAGCCACCGCGGCGGCCCTTGCTGCCGGGGTCGGGCCGGAACAGGTCCGCCAGGGGCTGGAATCACTGGCGCCGGTGGCGGGCCGTTTCAATCTCCACCAGCTGCCAGGCCAGGTGACCGTGATCGACGACACCTATAACGCCAATCCCGAATCATTGCTGGCGGCCATTGAGGTACTGGCCATGGCTGAAGGTGACAAGTGGCTGGTACTCGGCGATATGGGTGAACTGGGTGATGCCGCCGTCGCACTGCACCGTGATGCCGGCAAGCAGGCGCGTGCTGCCGGTATTGACTGCCTGTTTACCCTCGGGCCACTGGCACAGGAAGCGGCTGCCGGCTTCGGGACGAATGCGATTGTCTGTGACTCACAGGAGGCGTTGCTCGCAGCATTGCAGGCAGATATGCACAGTGACCTGCATATCCTCGTCAAGGGATCACGGCGTATGCGCATGGAGCAGATCGTGGCGGCGCTGGGCGCAACGGTCCGCAGTACCGGCAGCCATACGGAGGTGAAACACTGATGCTGGTCTACCTTGCCGAATACCTCAGTCAGTATCACAGCGGCTTCAACGTGTTCCAGTACCTGACGCTGCGTGCCATCCTCGGTGTCTTGACGGCCCTGCTGCTGTCATTCGTTATCGGCCCGGAAATGATTCGCCGTCTTGGCCGCTACCAGATCGGCCAACCGGTACGTGATGACGGGCCGGAAACGCATCTGGTAAAGGCGGGTACGCCAACCATGGGCGGGGCGATGATCCTGGTGGCCGTGGCCATCACAACACTGTTGTGGGCCGATCTTGGCAATCGCTATGTCTGGGTCGTGTTGCTGGTTACGCTGCTGTTTGGCCTCATCGGCTGGGTGGATGATTACCGCAAGCTGGTACTGAAAAACTCGGCTGGCCTGCCGGCACGCGCCAAGATGTTCTGGCAGTCACTGGTGGGCCTCGTTGTCGCGGTATTCCTGTACCTGACGGCCGTGACACCGGCGGAGACCACGCTGATTGTGCCGTTCTTCAAGGACGTTGCGCTCAACCTTGGCTGGATGTACGTGGTACTTGTCTATTTTGTCATCGTCGGATCCAGTAATGCGGTCAACCTGACCGATGGACTCGATGGCCTGGCAATCCTGCCGACCGTGTTGATTGCCGCGGCACTGGGTGTGTTTGCCTACGCGACCGGTAACGTCAAGTTTGCCGTCTATCTGGGCATTCCCTACATCCGTGATGCTGCCGAGGTGGTGGTCTTCTGTGGTGCGCTGGTGGGCGCCGGCCTTGGTTTCCTCTGGTTCAACGCCTATCCCGCCATGGTGTTCATGGGTGATGTCGGTGCACTGGCACTGGGTGCAGCACTTGGCATTGTTGCCGTGCTGGTGCGCCAGGAACTGGTGTTCCTGATCATGGCCGGCGTGTTCGTCATGGAAACGATATCCGTCATGTTGCAGGTGGCCTCGTTCAAGCTTACCGGCAAACGCATATTCCGCATGGCGCCGTTGCACCACCATTTTGAATTGAAAGGATGGCCCGAGCCGCGGGTCATTGTACGGTTCTGGATTATTACCGTGATTCTTGTGCTGGTTGGACTGGCAACACTGAAGATCCGCTGAATCCGTAATTATCACCTTGATAGAGCACTAATGGCAGTTCCGGCTTTGATAATGACAGATATGACTGACAAGGTGCGCAGAACGCTGGTTGTCGGGCTCGGCAAGACCGGCCTGTCAGTGGCGCGCTACCTGGCAAGCCAGGGTGTTGAAGTCGCCATTGTCGATTCCCGTGAACAACCACCGGATCTGGCAGCCTCGCGGGCGGCGTTGCCGGCTGACGTGGCGCTGTTTCTGGGTGGTTTTGACGAAGCGGCGTTTGCGCGGGCCGAGCAGCTGGTGGTCAGTCCGGGTGTTGCTGTACAGGAGCCGCTGATTGCCGCTGCTGCTGCACGTGGTGTGCCGGTTATCGGTGATATTGAACTGTTTGCGCGGGCAGCGAAGGCGCCGGTCATTGCGATAACCGGTTCCAATGGCAAGAGCACCGTAACGACGCTGGTTAGTGCCATGGCACAACGTACCGGCAAGTCGGTTCGGACGGGTGGCAATATTGGCACACCGGCACTTGAGCTGCTGAAGACGACTGAACCTGATCTGTATGTCCTCGAGCTGTCCAGTTTCCAGCTCGAGACGACCCGTTCACTGCATGCGGCTGCCGCGGTTGTACTGAATATCAGCGCCGATCATATGGACCGTTACCCGCATTTGGATGCCTATACCCGGACCAAGCAGACGGTCTACCGCAATGCCGGTGTGCAGATCGTCAATCGCGATGATCCGCTGGTCGCCGGGCTGGTTGACCCGCAGCTGCCGTGTGTCAGCTATACACGGCAGCTGCCGGCGGATGACGCCGAGTTCGGTGTCGCCGAACACCAGGGTGTGTCCTGGCTGGTGCAGGGTTCGCAGCCGATCATGCCGGTTGCCGATGTCCGCATGCGCGGCAGTCATAATATCGACAATGCCCTGGCGGCGCTGGCGCTGGGTGCTGCAATCGGTCTGGACCCGCAGGCGATGGTTGCCACGCTTGCCGAGTTCCAGGGACTGCCACATCGCATGCAACTGGTGGCCGAGCAGGCCGGTATTTGCTGGGTCAACGATTCCAAGGGCACCAACGTCGGTGCCACACTGGCGGCAATCAACGCTGTGGCCGGCAAGGTGGTATTGATCGCCGGCGGTGATGCCAAGGGTGCGGAGCTCATGCCGCTACGCGAGGCAATGCAGCGCAAGGGCCGCGCTGCGGTGTTGATTGGCAAGGATGCGCTGCGACTGGAGCGCGTCCTGCAGGGTGTCACGCCACTCGTGCGTGCGGATGATATGGCAGCTGCGGTTGAGCAGGCGGCCGGGCTGGCGCGCGCCGGCGACAGCGTGCTGCTGTCACCGGCCTGTGCAAGTACTGACATGTTCCGTAATTTCGAGGAACGTGGTGAGGTGTTCAGCCGGGCAGTCAGGGAGTTGTTGTCATGATGGCCGCCGGTCGACAGGCCATACGCCAGGGCGCCAGCGCCAACCGCATTCCGCGACTGGACTACCCGCTGTTATTTGCCGTGATTGTGCTGCTGTCACTGGGGCTGGTGATGGTGGCCTCGGCATCGATTACCTTCGCGGACCGTGACCTTGGCCGACCCTTCTACTATGCCATCCGGCAGGCCATCTACATTGGTATCGGTGGCGGTATTGGACTGGCGGTCTATCGTCTGCGCCTGGCGCTGATTGAACAGAGTGGTCTCGTCATGCTGGTTGCAGCCCTGGCACTGTTGCTGGCCGTACTGATCCCGGGTGTCGGGCATGAAGTGAACGGCAGCGTGCGCTGGATCAATGCCGGCCTGTTCAAGCTGCAGGTATCCGAGCCGGCCAAATTGATGATCCTGATTTACCTGGCGGGCTACCTGGCGCGCCATGGTGAGGAACTACGCAACCAGCTTTCCGGGTTTCTCAAGCCGTTGGCCATCCTGTGCCTGGCCGCACTGCTGTTGCTGCTGGAGCCTGATTTCGGCGCCACGGTTGTCCTCATGGCAACCGCCATGGGCATGATTTTTATCGCCGGTGTGCGCCTGTGGCAATTCAGCGGCATGCTGGGTATCGGCGCTCTGTCGCTGGCCGGGCTGGCGGTATCATCACCGTACCGCATGGAGCGCCTGACAACCTTCCTGAATCCCTGGGCGGACCCGTTCAACACTGGTTTCCAGCTGACGCAGTCATTGATTGCCATTGGTCGTGGCGAGCTGACCGGTGTCGGGCTTGGCGCCAGTATCCAGAAACTGTTCTATCTGCCGGAGGCGCATACCGATTTCGTGTTCGCCGTGCTGGCCGAAGAGCTTGGCTTGCTTGGTGTGTTTACGGTGATTGCGCTGTATGCCGTGGTTGTCTGGCGTGCATTTGTCATTGCCGTGCAGGCGGAGAAGGCGGGCAGCGTGTTTGCGGCAAGCCTGGCCTATGGCATTGGTATCTGGATTGGCCTGCAGAGTTTTATCAACATGGGTGTCAACATGGGCCTGCTGCCGACCAAGGGGCTGACCTTGCCGATGATGAGTTATGGTGGCTCCAGCATGGTAGTGATGTGCGTGGCGATTGCATTGTTGTTGCGCATTGACAGTGAAACACGCTGTACGCTTGGTGGCCTGCCGGCAACCGGTACGGCAGCGGCGCGGCACCGGAGGCAGACGGCATGAGCATGGTTGCGAGCCACAAGCGACCTGTACTGATCATGGCCGGTGGTACCGGTGGCCATGTATTCCCGGCACTGGCGGTCGCCGATGAACTGGCTGCCCTCGGCGTGCCGGTTGCCTGGCTGGGGACGCATCGCGGGCTGGAAGCGCGGGTGGTGCCGGCGGCCGGTTATCCGCTCAACCGGATCCGGGTATCAGGACTGCGTGGCAAGGGCCTGCTGCGACTGTTGCTGGCACCGTTCATGCTGTTATTTGCACTGTTGCAGGCGCTGGTGGTGCTGCTGCGTATTCGTCCCATGGCCGTGCTTGGCATGGGCGGGTTTAGCGCCGGCCCGGGTGGAGTGGTTGCCTGGCTGTTGCGCCGGCCGTTATTGATCCATGAACAGAATTCGGTAGCCGGTACAACCAATCGCTTGCTGGCGCCACTGGCAACGCGGGTGCTGGAAGCCTTTCCCGGCAGCCTGCCGGCGAAGTACCGGCCGTTGCATACCGGCAACCCGGTACGTGCTGATATCACCCGCTTGCCGGCACCCGCTGCACGCCAGCATGCCGCATCGGAACCACTGCACGTGCTGGTGATTGGCGGCAGTCTTGGTGCGCAGGTCCTGAATACGGTAGTGCCACAGGCGGTTGCACGCGTGGCAGCCGACACGCTGTTGCAAGTGCATCATCAGACCGGTGCAGCGGAGGAACAGGCGGTGCGCGAACGCTATGCCGGGACAGCCTGTGAGCTGCGCGCCGATGCATTTATTGATGATATGGCTGCCGCCTATGCATGGGCCGACCTGGTGGTGTGCCGCGCCGGCGCCATGACCGTGGCGGAACTGGCGGTGGTCGGCCTGCCATCGATCCTGGTGCCTTTTCCCTTTGCGACGGATGATCACCAGACCGGCAATGCCGCTTACCTGGCCGATGCCGGTGCTGCCGTGCTGGTGCCACAACCGCAACTGACGGTTGAGTTGCTTGGTGAGCAGTTACAGCGCTTTGCCCGCGACCGTGAAGCACTGCTGGAGATGGCGGACAAGGCGCGGCGGCTGGCACAGCCGGATGCGGCGCAACAGGTTGCCAGACTGTGCCTGGAGGCGGCCGCATGAGCCTGCCATTGCGACCGACAGCCGTTTCCCAGCCGCAGGGCATGGGCCGTATGCGACGCATTCATTTTGTTGGCGCCGGTGGTGCCGGTATGAGCGGTATTGCCGAAGTGTTGCACAACCTGGGTTACCAGGTGAGTGGTTCCGACATGCGCGAGAATGCCGTGACGCGGCGGCTGGCAGAGTTGGGTGTGCGGATGCATATCGGTCATGATCCCGACAATGTCAGTAACTGTGATGCGATTGTGGTATCTACCGCGGTCCCGTCTGACAACCCGGAAGTGGTGGCGGCACGGCGTCGGCGTATCCCGGTAGTACCGCGTGCCGAAATGCTGGCCGAGCTGATGCGCTTCCGTTACGGCATTGGTGTTGCCGGTACGCATGGCAAGACCACCACCACCAGCCTGATTGCCAGTCTGCTGGCCGAGG
The DNA here is from genome assembly GCA_039714155.1 of Pseudomonadota bacterium. Taxonomy (GTDB): domain Bacteria; phylum Pseudomonadota; class Gammaproteobacteria; order UBA9214; family UBA9214; genus SZUA-186. The sequence goes on from JBDLJX010000013.1 coordinate 14,858, forward strand.
GTGGCCTCGATCCGACCTTTGTTATCGGTGGCCAGCTCAACAGTGCCGCCAGTCATGCACGCCTCGGTGCTGGCCATTACCTGGTGGCGGAAGCCGATGAGAGTGATGCCTCGTTCCTGTACCTGCAGCCATCCATGGCGGTGGTGACCAATATCGATGCCGACCACCTGTCGACCTACGAGGGCGATTTTAACCGGCTGCGGCAGACGTTTATTGAATACCTGCACCACCTGCCGTTCTATGGTCTTGCGGTGTTGTGTATGGATGACCCGCAAGTCCAGCGGGTGTTGCCCGAAGTGACGCGCCCGGTGATTACCTACGGGATTGATACCGCTGCCGATGTGCGTGCCGGCAACCTGCGGCAGGAGGGGATGCAGACGCACTTCACGGTGCGCCGTTCCGGTAGTGATACCGAACTGGCGATCACCCTGAACCTGCCCGGTCGTCACAATGTCCTGAATGCGCTGGCGGCAATTGCCGTGGCCGGCGAGCTGGGTGTGTCCGACAGCGCGATTCAGCAGGGACTGGCGCATTTCCAGGGCATCAGTCGCCGTTTTCATCTGACCGGTGAAGTGCAAAACGCGGCCGGCAAGGTGCTGCTGATCGATGACTATGCGCATCATCCACGCGAGATTGCACCAACACTGGCTGCCGTACGTGCCGGCTGGCCCGGCCGCCGTCTGGTGGTGGCATTCCAGCCACACCGTTACTCGCGTACCCGTGAGTTGTTTGATGACTTCATACGGGTGTTATGTGATGTCGATGCGCTGGTGCTGGGTGAGGTGTATGCCGCCGGCGAGGCGCCCGTCAGTGGTGCCGATGGCCGGGCGCTGTGCCGGGGGATCCGGGCACGCGGACAGGTTGACCCGGTATTCGTTGAATCGATTGCAGCGCTGCCCGAGGTGTTGCAGGACATCCTGCAGGATGGCGATGTGCTGCTGACTCTGGGTGCCGGTGATATCGGCGCAGTTGCAGCGCGTCTGCCAGAGACACTGCAGACTGCCGGGGGTGCCGAATGATGGCGGCGGCACAGACACCTGCCTGGCGGGGTGAACTGCGTTACGACGAACCCATGGGCAGCCACAATTCATGGCGCAGCGGCGGCAAGGCCCGCTGTTTTTACCAGCCGGCCGATGTCGATGACCTGTGCCTGTTCCTGCACGACCTGGACCCGCGGGAGCCATTGTTGTGGCTGGGTCTGGGCAGCAACCTGCTGGTGCGTGATGGCGGATTTCCGGGGACGGTAATTTCGACATTCAATGCAGTGTCGGGCCTTGATTGGCTGAATGAAACAACCTTGCGTGCCGGTGCCGGTGTCACCTGCAGCAAGGTTGCGCGCACTGCAGCGAAGGCCGGTTGTGTTGGTGCGGAGTTTCTTTCCGGCATCCCCGGCACGATGGGCGGGGCGCTGGCGATGAATGCCGGCGCCTTCGGTGGCGAGACCTGGTCACTGGTTGCGGCAGTCGAAACGGTTAACCGTGCCGGACAACTGCAGCGGCATACCCCCGCTGACTACCGTATCGGTTATCGCTCGGTTGAAGGCCCGGCTAATGAATGGTTTGTGGCCACCGAGTTGCAACTCGAACATGGTGATACCGAAGCGGCCCAGGCCGGTATCCGTGAACTGCTGGCACGCCGTAATGAATCACAACCGACACAGCAGTACAGCTGTGGTTCGGTATTCAGGAACCCGCCGGGTGATCATGCCGCCCGCCTGATCGAGGCTGCCGGCCTGAAGGGACTGGCTATCGGTGGTGCCCGTGTCTCGGAGAAACATGCCAACTTTATTGTCAATACGGGCAGCGCAACGGCGACCGATCTCGAGTCACTGATAAACAGGGTGCAGGCGATGGTTGAACAGCAACACGGTGTGCGCCTGGAACCGGAAGTCCGCATTGTCGGCGAGCGGGGAGGGGACTGATGGCCGGGCTGCAGCAATCGGCCGGTACTGATCCGCAACGCTTCGGCAAGGTCGCCGTTCTCATGGGCGGTGATTCGGCCGAGCGCGAGATCTCGTTGCGCAGCGGTAACGCCGTGTTACAGGCATTGCAGGCTGCCGGCGTTGATGCACTGGCACTGGATCCGGCCGAGCGCGAGTTTGTCAGCCAACTGACCGGAACCGGTTTCGACCGTGCATTTATCGCCCTGCATGGACGGGGCGGAGAAGACGGTGTCATGCAGGGATTGCTGGACGTGCTTGGTCTGCCCTATACCGGTAGCGGCGTACTTGGCTCGGCACTGGCAATGGACAAGCTGCGCACCAAGCAGGTCTGGCAGGCAGCCGGTATTCCAACACCGGCATTTGTTCAGCTCGACAGTGAAGCGGATCTGGGCAGGGTGGGCGAGACGCCGGGCTATCCGGTCATCGTCAAGCCGGCCCGCGAAGGTTCGAGTATCGGTATCAGCAAGGTGGACTCCGATGCCGGGATGCTGGCTGCCTGGCAGCTGGCGCGACGCTATGACGGTGAGGTGATTGCCGAACAGTGGATCAACGGTGATGAATACACCTGTGGTCTGCTGGCCGGTGAGGCGCTGCCACTGATACGCCTGGAGACGCCCAATACCTTCTATGACTATGAGGCCAAGTACGAGGCAGACACTACCCGTTACCTGCTGCCTTGTGGCCTGGACGACAACGTCGAACAGCAACTGCAGACATTGTCACAGGCAGCCTTCCACCGTATTGGTGCCAGTGGCTGGGGGCGCGTGGATTTTATGCTCGATGCGACGGGGCAGTGCTGGTTTATCGAGGTCAATACCGTACCGGGCCTGACGGATCACAGTCTGGTGCCGATGGCAGCGCAGGCAACAGGCATGGATTTTGCCACGCTGGTGTGCCGCATCCTCGAAACCACACTGACGGATACAGCGACTGCCGCGGGAGGGCATTATGCCGAAGCCTGAACGTTTCGATCTCCGTGAGGTGTTTGTGACGTTCCTGCTGGAACATTTTCGTTCCATTACCGGTGCGCTGTTGCTGGTGTTGATGGCGGCGTCAGTGCATATGGGGCTGCAATGGTTACAGGACCCGTACCGGTTCCCGCTGCAGATCGTGAAGATCGAGGGTAAATACCGTTATCTCGACCAGACCCGTCTGCAGGCCGTGGTCGAACAGCACGTCAATGGCGGCTTCTTCGCTATTGACGTCAGTGTTGTCTGTGATGCGGTCGAGGCCATGCCCTGGGTTGCGGCAGCAACGGTCAGGCGTAACTGGCCTGACGGCCTGACGGTACTGGTGACTGAACAGGTGCCGGTAGCACGCTGGGGCGAGGATGGCTATTTGAACGGCAATGGTGAGCCGTTTCTGCCGGCGGTGCCGGTTGCAGTCGAGTTGCCGGCACTTGCCGGACCTGCCGGGCATGAGGTGGTCGTGCTGGAGCAGTACCGGCTGGTGAGCCGCACCCTGGCACCGCTCGGATTGCAGGTGACGAGGGTCAGCCAGGATGAGCGGCGTGCCTGGCGGGTTGTGATCGGGAACGGTATCGAACTGGAACTTGGCCGGGCGGATACCGCGCAACGGTTGCAGCGTTTTGTACATGCCTGGCCGGTGGTGTTTGCGGACCGTGTAGATGAATTACAACGTATTGACCTGCGTTACAGCAACGGTTTCTCCGTGCGCTGGCAGCAGGCCAATGCAAAGACAGATAACAGCAAGGGTTAACGAATGCCTAGGAAGTTGGAGAAAAATCTGCTGGTCGGACTGGACATTGGCACCTCCAAGGTGGTGGCGATTGTTGGTGAGGTCATGCCGGATGATGCCATCGAGGTGGTCGGTATCGGTTCACACCCGTCGCGTGGCTTGAAGAAGGGGGTGGTAGTCAATATCGAATCAACGGTGCATTCGATACAGCGTGCTGTGGAAGAGGCCGAACTGATGGCAGGTTGCCAGGTCCATTCGGTCTATGCCGGCATAGCCGGCAGTCATATCCGCAGCCTCAACTCGCATGGCATCGTTGCCATCAGGGACAAGGAGGTGTTACCCGGCGATGTGGAACGGGTGATTGACGCGGCGCGTGCCGTTGCGATACCTGCCGACCAGAAGATCCTGCATATCCTGCCGCAGGAATTCCTGATTGATAACCAGGAGGGTATCAAGGAACCGGTCGGTATGTCCGGTGTACGGCTTGAGGCAAAGGTCCATATGGTAACCGGGGCCGTCAGTGCAGCCCAGAATATCATCAAGTGTGTACGGCGCTGTGGACTCGAGGTTGACGACATTATTCTCGAGCAACTGGCATCGAGCTACTCGGTGCTCACTGACGATGAAAAGGAACTGGGTGTTTGCCTGGTTGATATCGGTGGTGGCACAACCGACCTGGCGATCTTTACCGAGGGATCGATCCGGCATACGGCGGTCATCCCGATTGCCGGTGACCAGGTTACCAACGATATTGCCGTGGCCCTGCGGACGCCGACCCAGTTTGCGGAAGAAATCAAGATCAAGTACGCCTGCGCACTGACGCAGATGGCGAGTACCGACGAGAACATCGAGGTGCCGAGTGTTGGCGACCGTGCGCCACGCCGGCTGGCGCGTCATACCCTCGCCGAGGTGGTGGAGCCGCGTTACGAGGAACTGTTGTCACTGATTCAGGCGGAGCTGCGTCGCAGTGGCTTCGAAGACCTGGTTGCCGCCGGCATTGTGCTGACCGGTGGCAGTTCCAAGATCGAGGGTCTGGTTGAACTTGCAGAAGAGGTGTTTCACATGCCGGTCCGGCTGGGTGTGCCGCAGTACGTGACCGGGCTGGTGGATGTGGTTCGAAACCCGATTTATGCGACGGGCGTCGGACTGTTGTTGTTTGGCTATAACAATCGCGAACAGCGGGCGTTGGAAGCGGGACTGGGTAAAGGGTTGCGGAGTGTGTGGGAGAGGATGAGGGGTTGGTTTCAGGGAAATTTCTGAGAGTGGGTTTGCAAGGGTAATGGAACAAACTATGGCTGTATCTCAGGTTCAGGTTATTTATTTGGTTTCATGTTTTCCTAAAAGGAGGAGACATCATGTTTGAATTACTGGATTCATGTGGACAAAGTGCGGTAATCAAGGTCATCGGTATTGGTGGCGGTGGTGGTAATGCCGTCCAGCACATGGTGGAAGGGAATATCGATGGCGTTGATTTCATTTGTGCCAATACCGATGCGCAGGCGCTGAAGAACATGGCAGCGCGCACCACGCTGCAGATTGGCAGCAGCATCACCAAGGGTCTGGGTGCCGGCGCCAATCCAGATATCGGCCGCCAGTCGGCGCAGGATGACCGGGACCGTCTCCAGGAGGTCATTGAGGGCGCCGATATGCTGTTCATCACGGCCGGCATGGGCGGTGGTACCGGCACCGGTGCGGCGCCGATTGTGGCACAGGTTGCCAGGGAGCTCGGTATCCTGACAGTTGCCGTGGTCACCAAGCCGTTCCCGTTCGAGGGCAGCAAGCGTCTGCATGTGGCCCACAACGGTATCAAGGAACTCGGCCAGTACGTTGACTCGCTGATCACTATTCCCAACGAAAAGTTGCTGTCGGTGCTTGGCAAGCAGATCAGCCTGCTGGATGCCTTCCGTTCCGCAAACGATGTGTTGCTGGGTGCGGTGCAGGGCATTGCCGAACTGATTACCCGTCCGGGCCTGATTAACGTTGACTTCGCAGATGTTCGCACGGTGATGTCGGAAATGGGTATGGCCATGATGGGTTCCGGTTGTGCCAAAGGCGAGGACCGTGCCCGTGAAGCGGCGGAAGCTGCCATTGCCAGTCCCCTGCTGGAAGACGTCAACCTGATGGGTGCGCATGGCATCCTGGTTAATGTCACGGCCGGCATGGACATGGGGATCGGTGAATTCGAGGAAGTCGGTAACACCGTCAAGGAATTTGCTTCCGAGAATGCCACGGTGGTGGTCGGTACCGTGATTGACCCGGATATGCGGGATGAACTGCGTGTCACCGTGGTGGCAACCGGGTTGGGTGACCAGGGCGTCAAACCGGCCGACAAGCCGGTGTCGCTGGTGAGAAATGCCAAAACCGGTGAGCCGGACTACCATGACCTCGATCGTCCGACGGTAATTCGTCGCACCCCGAAAAAGCTGGCAGCTGGCGGTAACCAGGCAGAAGATATGGATTATCTCGATATCCCGGCCTTCCTGCGGCGCCAGGCTGATTAACCCGGGTGATTAAAGCAAGTCGGAAACCCGGCCGGTCTGGTGGCCGGGGGACGGCTGATTGGCTATAGGCAATATTAATAGGTGTATACACTGGATAAATAATCTAACAATTATCGTGTCGGAATATGTCAGGCATATGACCATTTCTGGGTCATATGCCCGTCATGTGGTACTATCTGCGCGGCTTTTCTGGCGAGTGCCTTGCGTGCAAGGCGGCGTTACGAGAAATATTTGGTGCCATGATTCGGCAACGTACTCTCAAAAATATCATACGTGCTACCGGCGTAGGTCTGCACACCGGTGAGAAAATCTATCTTACCCTGAGACCTGCACCGGTGAGTACCGGTATTGTGTTTTGTCGTGTCGATCTGGACGAATCGGTTCAGATCAAGGCGTGCCCGGAGAATGTCGGCGAGACACGTCTGTCCACCTGCCTGGCGAGGGACGATGTTCGCATCTCTACCGTCGAGCATTTGCTGTCAGCCATGGCCGGTCTGGGTATCGACAATGCCTATATCGATGTAAGTGCGCCGGAAGTCCCCATCATGGATGGCAGTGCCGGTCCATTTGTTTTCCTGATTCAGTCTGCCGGTATCGAGGAACAAAACGCCTCCAAGCGTTTTATCCGTATCAAACGCACTGTCGAGATCAGGGAAGATGGCAAGCGGGCACGGTTCGAGCCGTTTGACGGTTTCAAGGTCGGTTTCACAATAGAATTCGACCATCCGTTCATCAAGCCTGATATCCAGCATGCCGAGATCGATTTTTCCACGACATCGTTTGTCAAGGAAGTCAGCCGGGCGCGCACCTTCGGCTTTATGTCCGAAGTCGAGCAGTTGCGCGAGCGTGAACTTATTCTTGGTGGCAGCCTCGATAATGCGGTCGTGCTGGATGATTACCGGGTACTGAATGAAGATGGCTTGCGCTATAAAGACGAGTTTGTGAAGCACAAGATCCTTGATGTAATTGGTGATCTTTATCTGCTTGGTCATGGCCTGATTGGCGCCTTTCATGGGGTGAAATCCGGGCATGAGCTCAACAACAAGTTGCTGCGTATGCTGATTGCCGATGAGTCGGCATGGGAATACGTATCGTTTGATGATCTTGACCAGGTGCCGGTGACCTTCATGCAGCCGGTTAACGCTACCTGATATTTCTCGCGGGATAGAGTACTAGTTACGACCGGCAAGTTTCAGTAACGCTGCCTTCAACCCGGGGTCCGTCACATTACGGGCGGTCTGTCGCAGGGTATCGGAGCTTTTCACGGAGAGATGAGGTTTGCTGGAGCGGATTGCCATGACCGGCAGCTGCTCGGGCGGACGGACACGAACGCGAACTGTGCGCAGTTTTACAGTTTGGATTTTGGCGAGTTGTTTAGCTAACTTTGGGGCATGAAACCGCAGACGTGCCGCCCACACGGGTGAGTCGGCCGCCAGCACCAGGGTTTCCCCCCTGACAGACAGGATACGGCAGTGCTCTTTTAAAGGTGAAGGAATCAGTTCATGCACAATTGCATCAAGTTTCTCGATAACGCTGGCACTGGCCAGCAGGTGCGAAACCTGGCTTTTCCCCAGGAGTTTGCCAATCGAGACGGGTCGGTTTTCGCGCATGACTGTTTCAGTTGAAATCGGGTGCTGCCGTTAGCTACAGTATTATGAATATCATACTTTTTACCAACAAACGTGGACAGGTCTGGAATTTCGAGATCAACCTGCTGCACACCGGACTTGTCGTTATGACAGGCTTGCTGGCCCTCTACGGTGCTGCAGTCTACACCGGTTTTCGTCTGGGTAGCGATGAATTGAACCATGTCGCTGACTGGCAGGGTGAAATGCGTCTGCAGCAGGCCGAGCTTGACGCTGCGCGGGAGTCCGCCCGGGCCAATCTCGATGCGCTGGCGCTGCGCGTTGGCCAGATCCAGGCCCAGATGCTGCGCCTGGATGCCCTCGGGCAGCGGCTGGTCAGCAAGGCTGATATCGACAGGGAAGAATTTGATTTCGACAGTCTGCCGGCCACGGGTGGCCCGCAGGAGCCCGAGCGACTGGCGCCGACTGAGCTGGAAGATTTCATCGCGACACTCGATGAGATGGATGCCAGTCTTGAGGACAGGACCAATAAACTGACTGTGCTTGAAAAATTACTGATGGACCGGAGCCTGAGCGAGCGCCTGATGCCATCCGGCCGGCCGGTTGACGTCGGCTGGCTGTCGTCCAAGTTCGGCAAGCGTGCCGATCCGTTCACTGGCAAGCAGGACTTTCACAAGGGCGTGGACTTTGCGGGCAAGGAAGGTGCTGAAGTGCTGGCCGTCGGTGATGGTGTGGTGACCTGGTCGGACAAGCGTTCCAGTTACGGTAATCTGGTCGAGATCAACCACGGTAACGGCTATGTCACACGCTATGGACACAACAAGTCGAACCTTGTCGAGGTTGGTGAAACCGTCAAAAAAGGCCAGCAAATTGCCATGATTGGCTCGACCGGGCGTTCTACCGGCCCGCATGTCCATTTTGAAGTCCTGCGCAATGGCAAGTCGGTTAACCCGGCCAAGTACATCAATAACTGAAGCCAGCCGCCTGCCATATCCACGGCAGGCCATTCCCCGTTCCTGTTTCAACCTGCAATTTTGCCGGTACATGCTGTATTATGACCGGCTCCAAATGACCCTGAATGCGTGTTTCTGACAGCTTATGGCACTGAAAGCCCTCAAAAAAATATTTGGCAGCCGTAATGAACGGCAACTGAAACGGATGTCGCGGGTGGTTGCCCGGATTAATGACCTGGAACCGGAATTCGAAGCGCTCTCGGACGCGCAGCTACAGGCGAAGACGGCTGAATTTCACCAGCGGCTGGAGAAAGGCGCCAGTCTGGATGACCTCCTGGTCGAGGTCTTTGCGACAGTGCGTGAGGCCTCCCGACGGGTGCTGGACATGCGTCACTTCGATGTGCAGCTTATCGGTGGCATGGTGTTGCACGAGGGCAAGATCGCCGAAATGCGCACCGGTGAAGGCAAGACCCTGGTGGCAACCTTGCCTGCCTACCTGAATGCCCTGACCGGCAAGGGTGTGCACATTGTTACTGTGAATGATTACCTGGCCCGCCGCGATGCCGAATGGATGGGCAAGATCTATGAATTCCTTGGCATGACGGCCGGCGTGGTGGTGTCAGGTCAGGGCTATGAAGAGAAAAAGGCCGCCTATGAAGCGGATATCACCTACGGCACCAACAACGAATACGGTTTCGACTATCTGCGCGATAACATGGCGTTCACCGCTCAGGAGCGGGTTCAGGGCAGTCGCACCTTTGCCATTGTCGACGAGGTTGACTCGATCCTGATCGACGAGGCACGTACGCCACTGATTATTTCCGGACCGGTGGATGAGCGTTCGGAACTTTATGGCAAGATGAATGGCCTGATCCCCGAGCTGGAAAAGCAGGAAGAAGAGGATGGTCCGGGTGATTTCACGCTGGATGAAAAGAACAAGCAGGTGTTTCTGACCGATGCCGGTCACGAGCATGTTGAGGACCTGCTGGTCAGGAACAAGCTGTTACAGGAAGGCGAGAGTCTGTATGACGCCGCCAACCTGAATCTGATGCATCACCTGATGGCGGCATTGCGCGCACACCTGTTGTTCCAGAAAGATGTCGATTACATCGTGCAGGATGGCCAGATTGTCATCGTCGACGAGTTTACCGGTCGTACCATGCCCGGGCGGCGCTGGTCGGAGGGCCTGCACCAGGCCGTCGAGGCCAAGGAGGGGGTGCCGATCCAGAACGAGAACCAGACCCTCGCTTCCATCACCTTCCAGAACTTCTTCCGTCTGTATAACAAGCTGGCCGGCATGACGGGTACCGCGGATACCGAGGCCTTCGAACTCCAGCAGATTTACGGGCTGGAGGTGGTGGTTATCCCGACCGACAAGGAAATGATCCGCAATGATATGGGTGACCTTGTCTATCTGACCATGGAGGAGAAGTTCAATGCCATCATGGAGAATGTCAGGGATTGCCAGCAGCGCGGGCAGCCGGTCCTGGTCGGTACTGCCTCGGTGGAAACCTCCGAGTACCTGTCGAAGTTGTTGCAGAAAGCAAAGATCAAGCATGCCGTCCTGAATGCCAAGCAGCATGAGAGGGAGGCACATATTATCGAGGATGCCGGTCGTCCCGGCACCGTTACCATCGCGACCAACATGGCGGGACGTGGTACGGATATCGTACTGGGCGGCAACCTGCAGGCGGAACTTGCCAGCATCGACAACCCGGAGGAAGCGAGGGCCAGTGATTTGACCGGGGAGTGGAGAAAACGGCATGCGCAGGTACTGGAGGCGGGTGGCCTGCATATTATAGGCACCGAACGCCACGAGTCCCGCCGTGTTGATAACCAGTTGCGCGGCCGTTCCGGACGCCAGGGTGACCCGGGCTCCAGCCGTTTCTACCTGTCACTGAAAGACAACCTGATGCGTATCTTTGCATCCGACCGGGTGTCCGGGCTGATGCAGAAGCTGGGGATGCAGGAAGGCGAGGCGATCGAGCACCCCTGGGTGAGCAAGGCGATTGAGAATGCCCAGCGCAAGGTTGAGCAGCACAACTACAATATTCGCAAGACCCTGCTCGAATTTGACGATGTTGCCAATGACCAGCGCAAGGTGGTCTACGAACAGCGTAACGAGCTGATGGAAACCGGGGACATATCCGACACCATCAAGGCGATCCGGGTCGATGTTGTCAATGCCATGGTGGACGCTTATATCCCGCCGGGCAGCATGGATGAGCAATGGGATGTGGCGGGCCTGGAGGAGGCATTGCAGCAGGAGTTTGGTGCCGAGATGCCCGTTGCCCAGTGGCTGGAGCAGGATGACGATCTGCACGAGGAAACCCTGCGTGACCGGATTATCGAGACCATGGAGGCAGCCTATACCGAGAAAGAACAACAGGCCGGTGTCGATGTCGTCAGGCATTTCGAAAAGGCGGTGATGCTGCAGGTGCTGGATGTCGCCTGGAAGGAACATCTTGCTGCCATGGACTACCTGCGCCAGGGTATTGGTCTGCGCGGCTATGCACAGAAAAACCCGAAGCAGGAATACAAGCGTGAAGCCTTCGAGATGTTTACTGCCATGCTCGACCGCATCAAGCACGATGTTATTGGTGTTGTGTCAAAGGTGCAGGTGCGTGCGGAATCGGATGTCGAGGCCGTGGAACAGCAGCGTCGCAGTACCGCGCCACGCCAGTACCGGCATGCCGAGGCCAATGCCATGGGTGGTGATCAGCAGGGCGGGCAGGCTGCTGGAGAAGGGCAGCGACAGTCGCCGGTGACTCGCCAGGGGCGGAAGGTCGGTCGCAACGAACCCTGCCCCTGCGGTTCCGGCAAGAAATTCAAGCATTGCCATGGCAAGCTGGGCTGATCAGCTGTCCATTTTGCCACCTCATCTGACAAGCTAACCGCAGAGACGCAGGGTGCGCGGAGAAAACCAAAATACTCACCGCAAAGAACGCAAAGAAAAATCTTATTCTTCTGCCTGTTTCCCTAAGCATCAGATTAAATGAGTTGTTTATCAGAGTCTTGATGGTTTTGTCGTAGGAGCGACTTTAGTCGCGATGGGTTTTATCGATTTCAGCCATTTATCGCGACTAAAGTCGCTCCTACGACAAAAGAATTTCTTTACATGGAAATATTTTTCTTTGCGTCCCTTGCGCCTTTGCGGTGAAATGCATTTCTATTATGACCGCCAGAACTGAAAGTCTCCCGGAAGTGTCCCCTGTGGCCGGATTCCGTCTCGGCACGACCCGTGCCGGGATTAAATACCCGGACCGGAACGACCTGGTGGTCATGGCCATGGCTGCCGGTTCAAGCTGCGCGGCCGTATTTACACGTAATGCGTTTTGTGCGGCACCGGTAACGGTGGCGCGTGAGCACTTGACCGGAAATACGCCGCGGCTGTTGCTGGTGAATTCCGGTAATGCCAATGCCGGTACCGGTGAGCAGGGGCTGGCCGATGCGCGGCAGTGTTGTGAGCTGCTTGCTGAACTCGGCGGGGTGCCATCATCATCGGTGCTGCCATTTTCAACCGGGGTTATTGGTGAACCACTGCCGATACAGAGAATAACTGTGGCCATTCCGGCGGCACTGGCAGATCTGTCCGAGGACGGCTGGCTGGATGCAGCGCAGGCCATTATGACCACCGACACGGTACCAAAGTGTGTATCCAGGCATCTGGAAATCGATGGTCAGAGTGTGACCATAACCGGCATGGCCAAGGGGGCTGGCATGATTCGTCCGGATATGGCGACCATGCTGGCGTTCATCGCGACAGATGCGGCTATTGATACGTACCTGCTGCAAACATGCCTGGAAACCGCCGTGGCAAGGTCTTTTAACCGGATTACCGTTGATGGTGACACCTCAACCAACGATGCCTGTGTGCTGATTGCAACGGCCGGCAGCGACTTGCCGGTCATTACCGCTGAAGATACCTGTTATACACAATTGTCTGCTGCAGTCACGGCAGTATGCAAGGAACTGGCACAGGCGATTGTGCGCGATGGCGAGGGTGCATCCAAGTTTGTAACCGTGTCCGTTGAACAGGGTGCAAGTACTGACGAGTGCCTGCAGGTGGCCTACACGATTGCACATTCACCGCTGGTGAAGACCGCACTGTTTGCCAGCGACCCGAACTGGGGACGTATCCTTGCTGCTGTGGGCCGCAGTGGCCTGCCCGATCTTCAACTGGATGGTGTGGATATCTACCTCGGTGATGTCTGCATTATTCAGGCCGGTTGCCCGGCAGCGGATTACACCGAGGCGGCTGGTCAGGCTGTTATGAAAAAGGATGACATAACCATCCGGGTTGTGCTGGGCCGTGGTGAAATTTCCGAGCGGGTCTGGACCTGTGACCTTTCCTGTGATTATGTCCGGATTAATGCTGAGTACCGCACCTAGCCCGCACTTCTCACCGCAGGGCGAGATGATCGCGCAGAGATTTGAATCCGCTGTGGATTCAAAGATCAAGCGAGGGCTCGTCATCGTGGTGAGAAATGCGGGCCAGGTTCTGGACCTTACTCTATTCTGGCTGGTTTTCGTCCTGGTTTGACTCGCCCGGGATACGGTTGCTCTCGTCAAACCAGGCGCCCAGGTCGATCAGTTTGCAGCGTTCACTGCAGAACGGCCGCCAGCGATTGCCCTTGTTGAACCGGGCCGGTTTGTTGCATGTCGGACACTTGACCTGCTTGTGTTCCGTTGAGTCCTGCATGGTGTGGAGAGGGTGAGTAGTTGTAGTGGGTCAGATGACGCAACAGGCGAGCTGGAACTCGACATCTTCATCGGTCTGTCGGGCTCGATCCTCGATGGTGGTGGAGAATTGCAGGAAGCGTGCGGTGAAGCGGTGCCTGCCACCGCTCAGTTCAGCGAAGTAGGGCACACCGGCAGGCAATGCGATGCGGACCAGCTGGCATGGCAAGTTGGCATCCATGGATTTCTGGTAGACCCCTGCGGTGGCCACCACCGGTTTCATCACCGTACTCTCGCGGGTCAGTCTGAGAATCAGCTGAATAGCCTGGCCGATGGCATCAAAATTGTCCAGCCACCGATACAGGTCATCGGTACGCTGCTTGGCCGGTTGCTGCAGCCAGTAATGGAAGGCCGGCAGGTCGAAATCACAGGTGCCGCCCGGGATGGCGCTGCGCTGCTGGATACCGCCAAGGAACTCGCTGGCCTTGAGGTCGCGGGCAATCTGGCCGTTTATGCGGTGCAGTCCAGCAAGCCGGGTATCGATATCGGCCAGCAGACTGGCCAACTGCTTATGGTCGATATCCGGGTTCTGCTCCAGGGCTTTCAGGCTGCTGGCATGCCGCTCCAGCTCTTTCATTACCGCGGATTTGAGGTTGGTGTTACCGAATATTGCCAGGATTTCCAGAATACAGGTCAGGGTGGCGCGGCTGTCCCAGTGAGAGTTGCGCTTGACGTGGTAGGCGGCTTGCTTGAAAAGGGACTCCAGCCGCAGAAAGGTTCTGACGCGTTCGTTTAGCGGGTGCTCATAGAGCGTACTCCCGCTGACAGGCTTCAGTTGATTGTCCAGTGCGGCTTCCACGGGAGACTATTGTCTCTCACGTACGGGCGATGCGCAAATTTTCTTATTGCTTCGATAAACTGGCAGCAATTTCGAGATAGGCGGCATGTCGGGTGCGGATCTGCCTGGCCAGTTCGTCCAGTCCGCCGGCATTGCTGATGATGTCGTCGGCGGCAGCCAACCGGGTGTCACGTGCTGCCTGGGCATGAATAATGTCAAGAATCTCTTTCCTGTCGAGCTTGTTCCGCGCCGTGATCCGGCTGATCTGCTGATCTTCCGGGGTATCGATGACCAGGACCCGGTCGACAAGGTCGGTTTGACCGGTTTCCAGCAACAGGGGAATGGCAACGATGCAATAGGGGCTGGTGATATTCCGGATTTCTGCCTGAATCCGGTTGCGGATCCGGGGATGCAGAATGGCTTCCAGTCGCTGCCGTTCGGTGTTATTCGCAAACACCCGGTTTCTCAGGGCATCCCGGTCGAGTGCGCCGCTGGAGTCCGCGATATCCTCGCCAAAGGCAGCGATGATTTCTGCCAGCGCCGGTTCACCGGGGACGACCAGGGCATGGGCAATCTCGTCGGCATCGATGATCGGAACACCCAGCTCGCTGAAAAGGTTGCTGGCGGTGGTCTTGCCGCTGCCGATGCCGCCGGTCAGGCCGACGACCAGTGGCGCTTTGCGGGCAGATTTCCTGCTGTCAGGCGCCACCGGTTGCAACTACTTCAGATAGAAGTCGAGGATGTCCTGTCCCCACAGCAGGGTAATCCAGCCGGCGCTGGCCAGGAACGGGCCGAACGGTATCGGGTGACCACGCCCATGACCCTTGAACACCATGAGCGCAATACCGGTGAGTGCGCCAACCACGGAGGAGAACAGAATTACAACGGGCAGTGCCTGCCAGCCAACCCAGGCACCAATAGCACCAAGCAGCTTGAAATCACCGTAGCCCATACCTTCCTTGCCGGTGAGCTGCTTGAAGACATGATAGATGACCCACAGGACGAGGTAACCGGCCATTGCGCCAATGATGCTGGTGTGGGTGTCGACAAAGACGCTGCCAAGACTGAGTGCCAGACCACCCCACAACAACGGCAGGGTCATCGTGTCCGGCAGCAGCTGGCGGTCATAATCAATCATGCATAACGGGATAATGGTCCAGGTAAATGCCAGTGCGGCGGCAGCTTGCAGGGTAAAACCGAAGTGCAGCACGGTGACTACCGAAAGCACAGCAGTAACGACCTCGATAATGGGGTAGCGCAGCGAAATCCGGCTACCGCAACCACGGCACCGCCCCCTGAGCACCAGGTAGCTGATAACAGGGATGTTCTCGATGGCCGTAATCCGGTGCCCGCATTCCGGGCAACAGGAGGCCGGGATGATGAGGTTGAAGGGCTGTTGTTCGCCGGGGGCTTCCGGTTCGATGGCGAGGTGTTCATGGCACTGCTGTGACCAGTCCCGCTCGAGCATGATCGGGAAGCGGTAGATCACCACATTCAGAAAACTGCCGATCAATAATCCCAGAATTGCCACTGTTATGCTGTACAACAGTGGCGACGTTTCGAGCAACAGGAACAGTTCCATACTGTGCTCAGTACCGGCGCAGTGCTGTCAGGATAACAGGGAAAACAGGCAGAACGGCAATCAGATCGCGGCACCCATCTTGAAGATCGGCAGGTACATGGCAACAACAAGGCCACCAATCAGGATACCCAGGATCGACATGATGAGTGGTTCGAGCAGGCTGCTGAGTGCGTCTACGGCATCGTCGACTTCCTGTTCGTAGAAGTCGGCAACCTTGGATAGCATGGTATCCAGCGCGCCCGATTCCTCGCCAATAGCGACCATCTGTTCAACCATGTTCGGGAACAGGCCGGTCTGCGCCAGGCCGAACTGGAGTTGCTGACCGGTAGCGACGCTATCGCGGACCATCAGAACAGCATCAGAATACACTGTGTTACCGGTAGCGCCAGCGACTGATTCCAGCGCCTCCACCAGCGGTACACCGGCGGCAAACATGGTTGCCAGTGTGCGCGCAAAACGGGCAACGGATGCCTTGTGCATGATCGGTCCGACAATGGGCAGTTTCAGCATCAAGCGGTCCAGTGCCCGGCTGAACTTGCGTGAGCGTTTCTTGGCCTGCAGCAGGCCGAAAAAACCACCGATGGCAACACCCATTACAATCCACCAGTATTCCTGCATAAACTCGGACATGTTGACAACTGCGCGTGTAAATGCCGGCAGGTCAGCGCCGAAATTGGCAAACAGTTGCTCAAACTGGGGTACCACGAAGATCAGCAGAATTGAGGTAACGATAATCGCGACAATAATGACGGCTGTCGGATAGAACAAGGCCTTCTTGATCTTGGCCTTGAGGTATTCCGTCTTCTCCTTGTAGGTCGCGATCTTGTCGAGCAGTTCTTCCAGTACACCGGCCTGTTCACCGGCATTCACCAGGTTGACGACCAGTTCGTCAAAATATACTGGATGCCTGGCAAGTGTCTCGGACAGACTGGTGCCGGATTCAACCTCGTTCTTGATTTTCAGAACGAGTTCCCGCATGCCGGCATTTTCGTGGCCACGGCCAATGATCTCGAACGACTGTACCAGCGGTACACCGGCCCCCATCATTGTGGAGAGCTGGCGGAAGAATATTGCAATATCCTTCGGGGTGATTTTTTTCTTCTGGCTCTTGGCAAAAAGCCGGGACTGTTTCCTGACCTTGATCGGGGTTATGCCCTGCTTGCGCAGGTCGGCCTTGACCAGGTTGGGATTGGAGCCCTTGCTCTGGCCCTTGACCTTGACGCCACGCTTGTCCGTGCCCGTCCAGATGAAGATATCCGCTTGCTTGAGTGCTTTTTCCGCCATGCTCTATTCCTTTGTGACGCGATTGACTTCTTCCAGACTGGTAATCCCTGCTGCAACCTTGCGAAGTCCCGAGGCATGCAGGTCATCAACACCTTCCGTGCGGGCCTGTTCATCAAGTTGCATGGAATTACCCCCTTCCATAATCAGGTGCCCCATCTTCTCGGATACCGGCATCACCTGGTAGATCCCGACACGCCCCTTGTAGCCACCGGTGCAGTTGTCACAGCCAATTGCGCCGTAAATCTTCAGTTCCTTCAGCTGATCTTCCCGGAAGCCGGACTTGAGCAGGGCCTCTTCGGGAATATCCAGCTCCTTCTTGCATTTTTCGCATAAACGACGGGCCAGACGTTGTGCCATGATCAGGTGTACGGCCGATGCGATATTGTAGGGCGGAACGCCCATATTCGCCAGGCGTGTCAATGTCTGTGGTGCGTCGTTGGTGTGCAGGGTCGAGAGCACCAGGTGGCCGGTCTGGGCGGCCTTGACGGCAATCTCCGCCGTTTCCAGATCACGAATCTCACCGACCATTATGATGTCGGGATCCTGCCGCAGGAAGGCGCGCAGCGCCGTGGCAAAATCCATGCCTGCCCTGGGATTCACGTTGACCTGGTTGATGCCCATCATGTTGATTTCCACCGGGTCCTCACAGGTGGAAATATTCACATCCGGGGTATTCAGAATATTCAGGCCGGTGTAGAGGGAGACGGTTTTACCGCTACCGGTCGGGCCGGTGACCAGTACCATGCCGTAGGGCTTCTTGATGGCCTCCATGTAGAGTTTCTTCTGGTCTTCCTCTAAGCCGAGGACATCGACGCCGAGTTGTGCGCTGGAGGAATCCAGAATACGCAGTACGACTTTCTCGCCATACAGTGTCGGCAGGGTGTTGACACGAAAATCAATGGCCCGGTTCTTGGACAGTTGCATCTTGATACGGCCATCCTGCGGGACACGGCGTTCGGCAATATTCATCCGGCTCATGACTTTCAGGCGGGCCACGATGCGCATGGCCAGTGAGCGCGGCGGGTTGGTAATCTCGTGCAACACACCGTCATGACGGAAGCGGACACGGAACTCTTTCTCGTAAGGTTCAAGATGGATGTCCGAGGCGCCCTTGTTGATGGCATCCAGGAGTACTTTGTTGACGAAGCGGACGACCGGTGTGTCGTCGATATCAGATTCCGACACATCACCGTCTGCAGGCTCGTCACTACCGGCACTGATGTCGAGATTGTCGAGGTCTGCGTCCATGAGGTCAGACATGGTGGTGTCGAGCTTCTCGAGCGCTGACTCGATGCTTTTCTCAAGCTGCTCTTCCGCGACCAGTACTGCTTCTGTATTGATGCCGGTGTGGAACTTGAATTCGTCGATTGCGGCGAGATTGGTGGGATCGGAAACTGCAATGTAGAGCCGGTTGCCGCGCTTGAACAGCGGCAGGGCATTATGCTGGTGTATCAGCTTGTCGCTGACCAGCGTCATGGGTGCGTTTTCCATATTCATGACCGACAGGTCGAACAGCGGCACACCGAATTCCTGGGCGCCGGACCAGGCGATTTCCTTGCCTTTCAGGATCTTGTTGCTGACCAGGTAGCTGACAAAGTGCTGGCGTTTCTTGATGGCCTTTTCGTGGGCATCAAGCGCGGTTGCTTCATCGAGCAGGCCGTCCATGACCAGCCGTCGGGCCAGACCACCGAGATGAATTGTCGGGTTGGTTGATGCCATATGTTCCTTCAGTCCTGTTTAGAAGAACTCTAAAGGGCAGTGCAGCTGATATCAGGTCAGCTGCTTGCGAGATCCGTTCGCAGTGCCATATATTACAAGTAACTGTTTGTTTGACAAGTCCTTGGCGTGAAATTTTCTGTGACAGCTTACACGCCTTCTCTATGTGTTTTCGGCGTGCTGTAGCCTAACTTTAATTGTGTCGTGCGGTACCCAAGCTGCTGCTGGCGGGGTTTACACAAGCCCCGGACTGGCAAGTGATTATCAGTGCGCTACAATATCTCTCCCTGCGGTCGAGATCACCGACGACAATCAATCACAGGTTCCCTAATATAACCAGTCCAATTATTGAGGTTTATTAAGTGAGTATTCAAACTAGCGCACCGGAATCTCTTAAAGAATCCTTTGACTATCTTTACAAGACTTACTTCGGAGAACTTCAGATTGAGAAGGATGAAATGGAGCGTCTCCCCAAACTCCTGAATGGTTGCGAGCTGTTTATTGATGTTGGTGCCTCCTTGGGGATGTACACCTATTTCGCGAATAAAATACTGGACAATGCCGAGATCATTGCCGTCGAGGCAGACCCTGATCGATTCAGGGAGCTGGAGAAAAATTGTGTCAAATGGGAGACCGAAGGAAGCAACAGGATTAAAGCAGTCTTTGCTGCAGCCGGAGATTCTCGAGATACCCTGGAGTTTTTCAAGACTGGATCACATATCAGTGGTAGCGTATTTACTATTCCTGAGCGATCTGACACCTATGAGAGGGTGGTGGTGCCGCAGATAATGCTTGATGATTATTACCTTCAGGGGCGTAAAACCTTTGTCAAGATTGATGTCGAAGGCGCTGAATATCGGGTAATGGAAGGAGCAACACGACTTATAGAAGACGGTGAAACACAATTCGCTATCGGAATTCATTCGTGGGGTGACAAAGAGAGGAAAAAAACGCCTATGGACCTGCTGAGGCTTCTCTTTTCGAAGAATTTGTCGATATCAAAAACAAGTAACCACATGACCTCGAATTACCTGTTTGAACCGGCGACGTGCAGTAAGAGCGCATTGTTTGTATCGTATATGAAATACACACCCATGCTTTTGTTCCGACAGATTTACCGGTGGGCTGTGCCGCGACCCGTTGGTCGAGCCATGGAAAAGATGTTCAATGCCCTGCGGCAGCGCAGGTTTGCTTCATGATGACCGGCTTTAATTGGGCAATTGATTTGCACGCATGTTTCAATGCGTGACGAGATTCAGGGTTTTCTGGCTATTTGCCCGGGGCCATATTTTTTCTCGAAAGCAAAAAGGGCATGCTGCCACTGCCCAGAAGAAGCGCCACGGCAATCATGCTAATACGGTCAATGATCAGTGCCTGCATGCCCTGTTCGAAGGAATAACCCAGCAGGGCGCATACACTTGCAACAACAAACTCACGCACTCCTATCCCGCCAGGTGTTATAGCCAGGACCGATAACATCGTCCCCAGTGGTGCCAGCACCATAAGTGCCAATAACCCTATATCAATACCCGCATAATCAAAGCATAGCTTCATTCGAACTGCTACGAATATAAACTGAAGAGAAAGCAGTGCTGATATAACCGGAAGTATCCCGAGTTTATTGTTGACCTGCCTGAATGATCGCCCGAAGCTGGCAACTGGATTTCCAATCAGGTTGCCGGGTAAGTATTTCCAGTAGTCAAGCCAGATACTGGAGAAAATAATTAGCGGAATGACTACGCAGGACAGAAAGAACAATAACAGGAGAATATCTGCTGCCATGATCCCGGTTGGAAGGCATAGTACAGCGATTCCTGCAACCAGACCTGACATGAGAATCATCGCTAGCAGCCTGAAAATAGATAGTGCTGTAAAGGTAGAGAGGTTTATGGAATGGTATTTGGCCAAATAGAAGGCCCTTGCAGCAATTCCGATACGAATAGGAGAATAATTTATCAGTAACCCTATAAAAAAGACCGATAGATAGTCGAAAAATGGCGGGGGTTTTGCTATTGACATTAATGTCGCATAGGACTGCAAATAAACAATAAACCAGGTAATGGTTACCAGCAAAGACAGTTCCAGAAATAAACTAAAGGGGGTTTGCAGCAGGAGGTCGATGCGTTCCGGTTTGTAGAGAAAGAAAATAAACAGCGCTGCCAGTGCAACTATCCATGTAATGAAATAGATTATTCTCTTGTACATCCGCCATCTCTCAGTGTTAAATCGATATTCGAGGGCAGGGAACATAATTCACCTGATCCTTGCGGGTCCAGCCGGAATGTGACAACAAGGCGTTTGTATCCGTATCCTGTCTCCTTATGGATGCCTGCCTGGCTGTGTGGATGAATCACGCCCGTGGGCCCGGTTTCAGCCGGAAAATCCCGGTAAATGCACCGCATATTTTTCTCTCGTGTTGCATGCATCATCTGGTGGCGGGCCGCACATAAGCTTAAGCAGCATTCATGAGCTCTTGTAAGAGAGATAGCTCACTAAAATGCCAAGGACATGGGATGTATAGTCATCTATTGTTGCATACTTCCTGTAGAGTATTTCGCCAGTCTTCTCTTTAAGCAGGGAGTGCAGGAAGGATTTGTTTATCGATTTGTCCCTGGCTGCCAGGAACTGCAGTACTTCCTGCCTTAACGATGTTTTCAGCCATTGGTCCACGGGCGAGCACACGGGAGACATCTTGGGCTGATACGCGATATTCTCGCTTAGCATGGATTTTTCGACTGCCATTTTTACAATCAGGTATTTCCCCGATACAACTTTCCTGTCTTTATTGCCAATCCAGTGTTCTGGCGACAGCTTCTCCGCATACTGGCTGATTTTCGGATGCAAATAGGGTGTCTTTAGTGTGACGCCGGTTTCGTTGAAACATGAGGATAATTTTGTCTTGTTTAATCCCACTATATTTTTACCAAGATAAGCGGCATGTATATGGTCTGGTTCGCCGGAGTTTTTCCAGTAATCGTAAATGATTTCGTCCAGGGAACTGATGTTATAGCCTGTATTCCACAGTCCTTTGAATGTCGTTGAATCAATAACGGCTGCTGTCAGAAAGTTTAGTATTTCGGGTCTGCGAGAAAGTGCTTGTGTGATATGCCGCGCCATACGGTAAGGGTGTCCCAGCAGTTTCTCCAGAGCCGGTGATTTGAGAAGTATACCCAGACCGTAGTAGAAGAAGCCGGGTACCATATTCAGCCTGCTCAACAGGCGGAACTTTCTGTAGACTGTGGGGTAGCCAAAGAATACACCATCACAACCATCGCCGGTCAGGCACAGGTCAATCCCGTCCTTCGCAATTACGCGCACCGCTTTCAGTGTGTTGATCAGATAGTGCGGCTGGCTGGTCGGTTGGTCATAGTATTGCGAGTAGCTTTTCAGACCATCAATAATGTCATCTTCCTTTATATGAATCCATTCATGATCTATCCGGAATCGTTGTATGATTTCATCTATATGCGTTTGATTGTACTTTTCGCAATCGTATTTGAATGTATATCCTTTTACTTCCCTGCCTAATTGTTTCAGTCCGGAGATAATGAGCGCTGAATCGAAGCCGCCAAGAAGTACGCCGATACGATCAAAACCCGATGTTTGCTGATCCAGTGCAATAAGAAAATCGGCGTACAGCTGATCGATAATCAGCGCTTCGCTGCCGCTGTATTTTTCTATTTTACAGGTCTCTTTTTTTGGCCTGATCTTAACTTGTTGTTTCCTGATATTGAAGTCGACAATATTTCCGGCTCCGGCCTTGCTGATATTGTTGAAGTGGGTGCTGGTGCCGGGCGAAAACTGGTAGCAGAGCAAAAACTCCGACTCGGAGGGAGGGTTGACGCTGCTGTGCGTCAATCTGCTGATTTCATGAATCCGTGATGAAAAATAATATTCGTTTTCTTTTGTAAAAAACATATTCAGATAGCTGTTGCCAGGGAGCCAGAAATGCAGTGTCTCTTCTGTGCTGTTGTAAAGTATTACAGCCAGTGCTTGAAATGCTGCCCAGCTTTGCCTGTATTCGGTGTCGTCCATGAGCCATGCAGTAAAATCTTTTAATTCATCCTCGCGGAATTCAAATTCACCATCTTCCCCTATAGGTATGATATTCCAGGCGCCACTTCTCAATTCACGGGTTTTGACTTTATTGTCAATGTTAATGGCGTACTTTTCCGTTCTGAGGATGGCCGGGCACTTTGAGGTTTCGAGGTGCAGTTCGTCGAATTTCTCGTGAGGCAGGCAAAGTAAGGTCATTCTCGATTACCTTCCAGCAGCTCGATAACGGAGCTGGTGCTGATGCGGGAGCCTTCCTGAATGTGTTCGATATTCTGTCGCATGGTATTAATGATCCCGTCACGGCTGGATTCAAGCTTCTTCAGCACCCCTGTCGCCATCCCCGGGGTGATGTCCCAGATACTGATGGCGTACTCCTTGATGCCCATCATTTCCATAAAACCCAGAGACTTGTGTTCATAATATATTGCGAGTAACGGAATGATTGCCGAACCGGCAAAGATTTGAGGATGATAACGGCTGGCGATTACAAGGTCTGAAAGTTGTACGAGCGCTCTCTGGACATCCGAGTCAAATTGACGATCCAGGATTTCAGTATGCCCCTTCAGGCTCAGCGAGGCAGTAAAGCGCTGGATAAAATCATAATCAGAATGAACTTCACCTGCGAGTTGCGGAAGAAACAGGAAGTAACAGCTGTGCTGACCGTCAAGCGCTTCAAGCAGGCTCCTTACCGATTCGAGATAGTTGCTCTTGAGGCTGGCACTGTCGGTACGGTTGTAAAATTTATAATCGAGCAGGGAGATAATAACGAATCTGTCAGCAGCATTCGCATAATCAGTAATCTCCCGGATTCGCAGGTCATCTTCATCAATGCTGAAATCTGAACATTGCAGAGCTGAATCGGCTGTTACTTTTACCGAAATGCCCGGGCACAAGGTTTCAATATTCTTCGCAGAAATACTTTCCCTGGCACATAAAACATCAAAGCTTCGATAGCCAAATCTACGTATCCAGTTCAGGGGGCTGAAGTTGAATGGTCCGGCGGACGGCGAGTACAGCATTAATGGCTTTTTGAAAAGTCTGGCGAGGAAAACGAAGAACCAGTGCACTAACTCATGGCCCTTGTAAATGTCACCGAAATAGGGCCCGCCTGGTGCTGATACGACAATATCAGCGTTATCGTACCAGCTAACGATCTGCTTCGAATGCCCGGGAAGGAAGAATCTTGTATCCAGTCCGATCAGGCGCAGGCCAAAATATACTGGCAGGCAGATGGCATCAATAACCGGCATCAAGATATTTGCATACTCGATGCTGCCGTTTTCCCATAACTTGTAGTTTTTGTCTCTGAACTGGCCAATGACCCGGAAGGCGCAGTCATCCTTTGCTTTGCTGGATATTTCAGAAACCATCGCTTTGAACGCAGCTTCATCACCCCGATTCTCACCATGCTGGTTAATTATCAGGATATTATTGGTCATTTAAACGCCCTTGTTACCATTGCCTGTATCGCCTTTCTGGACAATCGCTCATTAAAAATTCGTCTTCCGGATTCCGAGAGTCTATTTCTGGCAGCTTCGTCATTGCACACCTCGATAATTGCCTCGGCAAGCGCATTGGCGTTGGCGGGAGGTATGAGGTAGAGCCCACCGGTTTCACCGGCCAGATCCCTTGTTGCACTGGTCGATGCCGTGATTACCGGCAGTGACGCGCACAGTGCCTGCGCTATCTTGTACGGGATAACCCTGTCCGCTTTGTCACTTGCCGAGAATATGCCAAGTACACAGATTGCCTGATCGGCCAGCGCCTTGAGTTCGGGCATGGGGATGAAATCTGCAACAAAATCAATATTCATCAGCCCCATGTCACTGGCAAGATTTTGCATCTTTACCAGCTCCTGCCCGTTCCCGACCAGGCGCAGCTTTATCGGCGACCCCCTGTCCTGCAGGATTCCGGCAGCGCCAATAATTGTTTCAATGCCATGCAGGGGTATGTAGGTTCCCCAGAAAATCACACCACTTTTGTCATCACAGGTGCCGGGAGCAGACCAGATATCTTCAGCAATCGGGTTGGGAATCACGAAGACTTTATCGTCAGGTAGCCGGTAGTCATCGACGAGCATTTTTTTGTGAAAAATTGTATCGATATAACAGCGGTCGACACTCCCGAGAACAAACCGTTCATACATGAAGATGAGTTTTCCCGGGATGGAACGAGTGGTTAATTTTCTGTCTCTGATAATAGAGTCATACAAACCAATAAACACATCGAGATAGATTTTTATGCCCAGTGTTTTTTTGAGCAAAAGTGCCGGCCATATATCAATAAATGCAGGGTAGGGCAGATAGAGTATGTCGGCATGCCTGATTTTGCGTATTCCGGAAAGCAGGACCAGCCATCGGATCGGTGTTTCCATTAACCAGAGTATCTTGCGCCATTTTTGTCCACGATACAGGCCGGCAAAGGTGCACATTTCGATCTCGTGACCGGTTTGAGACAGGGCTTTGCATATACCCGGGTTACGACTGTAATAATCGTCGAACCACGCCGTGCCAAATATGCATATTTTCATTTAACAGTTACCGGAAATTACCGGATGGTAATCATTGCCGGATTATCCGGTACTGGCGAAACGGCTGGATGAAAGGCAAATGGGCAGGGAATCTGAGTCATGTATTACAGTCGCGATGCCCATAGCCGGGATTGCCATGGTATGCAGCATCGGTTCTAGCCCGCACTTCTCACCGCGGGGCGAGATGATCGCGCAGAGATTTGGATTCACAGTGGATTTTCTGAAGGAGCGGAATACGGACTGTATTTCCGACT
>JBDLJX010000014.1:0-40054 GCA_039714155.1 Pseudomonadota bacterium
AGCCTACCGGCAGGGAAAGGCCTCCCTGAAAGCGTAGAGGGCAAGCTCCGCACCCGGCAGATGCAGCCTTTGCCGGTTGGCCTCAAGGTAGCGGACTATCATCCTCGCCGCCTGCTCGTTGGTCATGGGCCTGTCGGGCAGGCAGGCAAGGCTCCGGTTGATGTCTGACTTCTTCAGCGTAATCAGGGTCTGTGATATGCCGGCAATCATGCCAATGCAAATCCCGGCATCGAACATCATGGACTCCGACACCGACGCCTCGTCATCAATTGCTGTCCCGGAAAGAACCTTCACCGTGATATTACACATCTGCAGCAGATGATTGCCATTGAGTGTTTCACTGTAGCCGGGTGCAGAAATAAAAACGGCACAGCAAAGCAGCATTGCGGTTATTGTCCTTGCGAGTGTCACTGAATTCTCCTTGATACGGTGCGCACCAATTTAAGACGGTTTATGGTCAGAACAGCAGCGGCAGGTAATGATCCACCAGCAGCAGGGCAAACATCGCCATGAGGTACCAGATCGAATAGCCGAAGGTCTGCATGGCGATCTTCTCATCCTCGCCCTTCATCATCCGGATGGCGTAGTAGAGGAAACCGCCACCGAGTAACAGCGCGCCGATCAGGTAGACCGGGCCGCTCATGTGCGTCACGAACGGCAACACACTGACCACGATCAGCAGGATGGTGTAAAGCAGGATCTGTAACCGGGTGAACGGCACGCCGTGGGTAACCGGCAGCATCGGGATATCGACCCTGGCGTACTCCTTGCGCCGGTAGATCGCCAGCGCCCAGAAATGCGGCGGCGTCCAGACAAAGATAATCAGGAACAGCAACAGTGAGTGGGGATCCAGTGAGCCGGTCACTGCAGTCCAGCCGAGGATCGGGGGTGCCGCACCCGCCGCCCCACCGATAACGATGTTCTGCGGTGTCGCACGCTTGAGGTACATGGTATACACAACGGCATAGCCCACCAGCGAAATAAATGTCAGTAGTGCTGTCAGCGGGTTGATGAGAAAAACCAGCATCGCCATGGCCAGTACGCCCAGCAGTCCGGCAAATACCAGTGCGTTACGCTCGTTGATCTCGCCCTGTGGCAGGGGGCGGTTACTGGTCCGCGCCATTTTTGCGTCTTCGTGCGCATCCAGTACGTGGTTGATGGCCGCGGCTGCAGAGGCCGCCATGCCGATGCCGAGATTACCGAAAACCAGCACATCAAATGGCACCATGCCGGGCGGGGATGTCGCCAGGAACATGCCGACCATGGCGGTAAACACGATCAGTGCCACGACCTTTAGCTTGCACAGGCCAAGGTAACTTTTCACCAGACTCGCCATCACCCGATCTTTGAATATTTCAACAGCTTCTGCAGGTCCTTCAACATGCCTCCCGGGTCGGCATCCGGCTGATAGTACATCATGAGATTGCGCAGTGGATCGATGATATAAACCCGTTCTGCTTCCAGCACAGGGGTATCGTCTACAACAAAATCAGCCGTGATCTGTTCCAGCCGGGTCGCTGCGACAGTCACTGCGGCCATATCGGGGTATTCCTGCTCCAGGAGTGCCGCCAGCCCTCCCGTGGCATGGTTGCTGCTAACCAGGAACAGGCGCTGCACCCGCTTCATGTTTTCGTTCTGTGCCAGTCTTATCTGCCGCATCTTGTAGAGGTTCTCGTTGCAAACCGCATCACAATCGGCATCCCCTATATACACCAGTGTCCATTTTCCCTGCAGATAATCATTCAGGGACTGACTGCCGAATCCGAGGTCATCCGGGAACATCAGGGGTCTGGCAGGATGCACGAGAATTCCCCGGTTCGTCGTTCCCTCCGGCTGCCAGCCCTCCCCGGTACTGTAGTGCATGACCCAGGCAACAAAGGCAGGCGCCATGAAGATAAGCCCAATCAGCACAAAAGCCTGCCGTGAACTCAGGAATCCACCCTGCCTGTTAGCTGAAAATGACCCTCCGGAGCGAGGCATACCTTTACTCTCTCTCATTATGTTCCCGTCACGATTTATTCAGAATACGTTCGGTATTTACGCCAATGTAGATCAACAACAACACCAGTGCGAGCGTAAACCATTGCAGGGCATAGGCACGGTGCTTGTCGGGGCCAACACCATAAACAGGCTTCCAGTCACGAACAAATCCGTCCGGCTCGTCCTTGTCCAGTAACAGGACCACCTGCAGCAATGCATGTCCCAGGCGCTGTTCCAGCTGCTCCATTTCAATCTGCTGCACAACCCTGGGCCAGCCGCGATGGATTTCGTCTACCGTATCAAGCCTGAATGTTCTCGCCGGCGGCAGCATGATGGTAGTGGTTACCGCCACCTCGCCAGCGGGTCCCGGCAAAACCGGCAATACTGCCCGGTCCGGACCAACGGCTACCCAGCCCCGGTTAACCAGTACCATGCCCGAATTCCCCACTGCCTGCAGCGGCGTTAGTACATGGTAACCGGCATGCCCCTGGTGCGTCCGGTTGTCCAGTAACAGCTGATGTGACAGATCATAGTGGCCACGGATCACGACCTGGCGGTATTGCAGATCTTCCCGGGGAGCAGACAGTTCACTGACAGGTATCAACGGCTGGCTGGCGCGGTCGGCATGATTATCGACCAGTCCCTGTTTCCAGTCCGCACGGTCCAGTTGCCAGACCCCCAGCCAGGTCAAAAACGGCAATAAAATCAGGGTTGCCAGGGTCGGCCATAATCCCGGCCTGAATTCGAATGAGCCGATGCGCATAAGGGCCTAGCTGCTCTGGTATAATGAATTGTTTACAGTATTCAACAACACGGTCTGCTCATGCTTGCAAAAATCATTATCGTCCTGTTTCTGCTCATCATCATTGGCAGCCTCTTCAGCGGGCTGTTCTACCTCGTCAGGGACAAGGGCACGTCGGAACGGACCGTCAAGGCCCTGACCGTGCGCATCAGCCTGTCCGTACTGCTGTTCATCCTGCTGATGATTGGCTACGCCACCGGCGTGCTGCAGCCACACGGGGTCGTTTCCGGTTAACCCTGTGTAGCCCGGATGCAGCGTAGCGAAATCCGGGCTACCTGTTTCCAAGTAGTTTCCATCCAATATGGATGGAAAATAAAAAGGGCGCCGCATGCGGCGCCCTTTTTTACATCGATAACGCCGCTCAAACCAGCCAGTAAACAAACACAAACAGACCCAGCCAGACTACGTCGACAAAATGCCAGTACCAGGCCACGGCCTCGAAAGCGAAATGATGCTCGGCAGTGAAATGGCCCTTCAGGCTGCGGATCAGGATCACCGTCAGCATGGTGGCACCCAACGTCACGTGCAGACCATGGAAGCCGGTCAGCATGAAGAAGGTCGTGCCGTAGATGCCGGAGCCGAGGGTCAGCCCAAGCTCTGTGTAGGCATGGATATACTCATAGGCCTGCAGGCCGAGGAACAGGAAACCCAGTGCCACGGTGGCCAGTAGGCCGATGATCAGCTGGCCGCGGTTGCCCATCTTCAGACCCCAGTGCGCCCAGGTCACGGTCACGCCACTGGAGAGCAGGATCATGGTATTGATGGCCGGGATGCCCCAGGCCCCCATGGACGTAAACGCACCGCCGACATCCCCTGGCCCGTTGGTCGGCCAGATGGCCTCGAAGGCCGGCCACAGCAGCTCATTGGTCATGGCATTGTTGCCGGCGCCGCCCAGCCAGGGGACGGAGTACACCCGGGCATAGAACAGGGCACCAAAAAAGGCCGCGAAAAACATCACCTCGGAGAAGATGAACCAGCCCATGCCCCAGCGGAATGACATGTCGACCTGGTCGTTGTATTTACCGCCTTCGCTTTCCCTGATGACCGTGCCAAACCAGCCGAACAGCATGAATATCAGGATAGCGGCGCCGGCCAGCATGATCATGCTGGTGCCACCATGCAGGAAACTCGCAAATCCTGCCAAAAACGTAAACAGGCCTACTGAACCGACGATCGGCCAGTGACTCGGTTGCGGCAGGTAGTAACCCCCGTTAGTTGCTGACATTGGTTATTCCCTCTCTATTACAAGTTGTTCAATCAATAATCCGTTAAAACTACATGATGGCATCGAGCTTGCCCTGCTCAATCGAAATCGTCTCTGCCGGTGCAGTGTCCTGCGTCGGGTAAAAGGTGTAGGACAACGACACCGTCCTGATTTCTTCCGGCAACTCCGGGTCCACCACAAAACGCAGCGGCATCTCCTTGCCCTCGTTCGGCCCCAGTGTCTGCCGGGTAAAACAGAAGCATTCCGTCTTGTTGAAGTACTTTGCCGCCAGTCCCGGCGACAGGCTGGGTATCGCCTGGCCGGCTACGGAATTACCCGCCTTGTTGCTGGCGAAATACTTCACTTCCGTTACCTCGCCCGGGTGCACCCTGACCTTCCTGACCATCGGTCTGAATTCCCACGGCAGCTCACTGTTGACGCTGGCCAGGAATTCCACGGTCACCAGGCGAGTATCATCAACCTTCTGGCTCAACGCCTCTTCTGCCGCGATCCGGCCGGTCTTGCCATTGATACCGGTGACTTCACAAAACACGTCATACAGCGGCACCAGCGCAAAACCGAAACCGAACATGGCCAGCACAACAACGGCCAGACGCTTGACGACACTCCTGTTGGCAACGGACAGGTCAGTGGATTCCATCTCAACCACCCATCATGAAGAAGCTGCCTGCATAAAATGCAATCGCAATGGCGAACAGAACCAGAATAACCATCATCTTGCGGGCCTTTCCTGCCTGCATCTGACCTTCCACCTTGACCGTCATAGCGATATTTCAAACAGGCTGCAGTGCAGCACCTTTGATAATCCCCTGTTTACCTGACCTCGGGAGCCGTTTCAAACGTGTGATACGGCGCCGGGGACGGCACTGTCCATTCCAGGCCTTCGGCACCTTCCCAGACCTGGTCCGTGGCCTTCTCGCCACCCTTGATGGTCTTGATGATGATGTACAGGAAGAACAGCTGGGCGATACCAAAGGCAAAGCCGCCCAGGCTCGAGATCATGTTCCAGTCCGCAAACTGCAGCGAGTAGTCCGGAATACGCCGCGGCATGCCGGCCAGACCAATGAAGTGCTGCGGGAAGAACAGCACGTTCACGGATATTGTTGACCACCAGAAGTGGATCTTGCCAAGCTTCTCGTTGTACATATGGCCGGTCCACTTGGGCAGCCAGAAGTAGACGGCCGCGATAATTGCAAACAGCGCACCTGTTACCAGTACATAGTGGAAATGGGCCACGATGAAATAGGTGTCGTGGTACTGCATGTCGACCGGGGCCACGCCCATCATCAGGCCGGTAAACCCGCCGATGGTGAACAGGAACACGAACCCGATCGCCCACAGCATTGGCGTCTCGAAGGTCATGGCACCGCGCCACATGGTCGCAGTCCAGTTAAACACCTTCACCGCCGTCGGCACCGCGATCATGATCGTGGCATACATGAAGTACAACTCACCGGCGACCGGCATACCAGTGGTGAACATATGGTGTGCCCAGACGATGAACGACAGGAAGGCAATCGATGCCGTTGCATACACCATGGAGCTGTAGCCAAACAGCGGCTTGCGGGCAAAGGTCGGAATGATCTGCGAGATCACACCGAAGGCCGGCAGGATCATGATGTACACCTCGGGATGCCCGAAGAACCAGAATACGTGCTGGAACAGCACCGGGTCACCACCACCGGCAGCATCGAAGAAGCTGGTGCCGAAGTTGCGGTCGGTCAGCATCATGGTCACCACACCGGCAAGAACCGGCATCACGGCAATCAGCAGGAAGGCGGTAATGAACCAGGTCCAGACGAACAGCGGCATCTTCATCAGGGTCATGCCCGGGGCGCGCATATTCAGCACCGTGGCAATAATGTTAATGGCGCCCATGATGGACGAGAAACCCAGCATGTGGACGGCAAAGATAAAGAAGTCTGTGCTTTCCGGCGCAAAGGTTGTGGACAGCGGCGCATAGAAGGTCCAGCCGAAGGCCGGGCCGCCGCCTTCCATGAACAGGGTGCTGACCAGCATGGTGCCGGCGAACGGCAGGATCCAGAAACTCCAGTTGTTCATGCGCGGCAGCGCCATGTCCGGCGCCCCGATCATCATCGGGACCTGCCAGTTGGCGAGGCCCACCATGGCCGGCATGATGGCGCCGAACACCATAATCAGGCCGTGCATGGTGGTCATGGTGTTGAAGAAGTTTGGATCAACGACCTGCAGACCCGGCTGGAACAGCTCGGCGCGAATCACCATGGCCATGGCGCCGCCCACCATCAGCATGATGAAGGCAAACCACAGGTACAGGGTACCGATGTCCTTGTGATTGGTGGTCGTGATCCAGCGCATGATGCCGGATGGCGCGCCGTGATGATGTTCGTCGTGTGTGGTTGCTGTACTCATTGCATTATCTCTCCACTTGATATTCCTGAATTCCCTAGCGCGTGGCCGCGATGTCGGACGGCTGCACCATGTCGCCGGCGTCGTTGCCGAAGGCATTACGCTGATAGGTCATGACCGCGGCAAGATCGACATCGTTGAGCTGGGCGCCAAAGGCCTGCATGGCGGTCCCGGTCTTGCCGTTCATGACGATATCCATGTGGCCGGCCACATCACCCGTAGCAATGGCACTGCCTGCAATCGCCGGGAACACGCCCGGGATACCCTGGCCGTTGGCCTGGTGACAGGCAGCGCAGTTGGTGTTGTACACGGACTCACCCCTGGCGACCAGGTCATCCATGGTCCAGATCTGCATCGCGGCTTCGGCCGCGGCGGCGGCACCGGCCTTCTGGTCGGTCACCCATTGCTGGTAGTCTTCCTCGGTCTTCGCGATCAGGACGATGGGCATGAAGCCGTGATCCTTGCCACACAGCTCGGCACACTTGCCACGGTAGGTGCCCGGCTCCGACAGCTCGGTCCAGCCGTCATTGATAAAGCCCGGCACGGCGTCCTGTTTCCAGCCAAGATCCGGTACCCACCAGGAGTGGATCACGTCATTCGAGGTAATCAGGAAACGGATTTTCTTGTTAATCGGTACGACAATCGGGTTATCGACTTCGAGGAGGTAGTTTTCGCCCTTTTCCGCACTGCCGTCGATCTGTTCCCGCGGAGTGGTCAACACACTGAAGAAACTGATGTCATCATCCAGGTAGTCATATTTCCACTTCCACTGGTAGCCGGTGACCTTGATGGACATGTCCGCGTCACGCGTATCTTCCAGCGCCAGCAGGGTCTTGGTGGCCGGGATCGCCATACCAACCAGGACCAGGAAGGGAATGGTGGTCCAGATGATCTCGACGGTCGTGCTCTCATGAAAAGTCGCGGGTACGGCGCCTTTCGACTTGCGATGCGTCATGAGTGAATAGATCAGGACGGCGAATACACCGATACAGACCACGACACAGAGCCAGAAGATCAGCATATGCAGGTCATAGACCTTGTGACTGATATCGGTGACACCTTCCCTGAGGTTCAGGGTGTCGGTATAGCCTGCAATGGCATTACCCGCACCAAGCAGGATGACTGTGCCCCAGAGACCACACAAGGCACATTTCAGTTTTCTGGCAAACATGCATCAATCTCCCTAACAATTTCAGATACTTGACTAAAACTTCAGGTGACGGCCGGGCCCGTTTTAAACCGGTTTGCCAATCACCTCTGTTAATTCACTTGCAAGTTCGAGACGTTCCGCTTCGTTCAGGAACCTGCCGATCTCGACCTGCCGGCCCTGAAAGGCAACGGCAAGCCGGCTCGGATACCAGACAATGGGCGAATGCTCCAGTACTACCCGTGCCCATACGCGCGGGCATTCCCAGTGTTCCCGTGGCTGCCGGCGACCCTTTTCCACAATCACCATATCCGCATTTACCGTAACGACCTCCCGTATCTGGCTACGTGAAACACACAGATAAAAGGCCGCTCCCAGTACGACTACCTCAAGTCCGGCAAACGGCAGCACCGGCCAGAATCCGTGCATTGCAAAGGCAAGCCCGATACCCAGGCAACACAATGCAATCACCAGGTAGACCTTCAATGCACCGCGCCATGACAGGGACTGGTTCGGACGGATCACCCAGCGGCAATCCGAACCGGAAGGATCACATACCCGTTCAACCACGCCAGATTTTATTGCCGCTTACCCCTGACCACCCTGCTCAAGGGGCGCAGTACCTGTTGCGATTTGGCACCCCGGACCCGTGTTTCGGCTGTGGCATTTTGTCGCACACGAAAAAAAGTCCGCGCATTGTATAGAAGAAGTCCCTGTGATTCAACGAAGTAAATTACTCAGGATTTTCAGCTGAATACCGGCGCCAGGCAGGCTGCCACTTCTTTGGCGTCCGGGAATGGCAGCAGCGGCACTGTCCCCAGCAATGGCGCAGGCAGTCTGGATTCCAGGGTTTTTATATTTTTATCAAGGTGTTCTGTCCCTGCCGCCGGACAATTCGCGACCCAGCCAGCCTGCCGCGCACCACTGGCCTCGATCGATTGCGCCGTCAGCAAGGCATGGTTCAGGCAACCCAGCCGCAGACCAACGACCAGAATGACGTCAAGATCGAGCATTACCGCCAGCTCGGCCACGGTCTCTGTGTCGTTCAGCGGCACCTGCCAGCCACCAATGCCTTCCACACAGACCCGGTCCGCCTGACCGGCCAGCTGCAACATGCCCTGCTGAATGACCGCGATATCGATCCGGCTGCCGGCCTCGGCAGCGGCAAGCTGCGGCGCAATCGGCGCGGCAAAGGCATACGGATTGACATGCTCATAGTCGAGCGACATGGAAGCCTGTGTCTGCAACTGCAGGGCATCGGCATTCCGCAGGCCCGTCGGGGTACGTTCGCAACCCGTGGCCACCGGTTTCATGGCAGCCACACTCAGGCCCAGGTCCTGCAGGTGTTGCATCAGCCCCAGTGTCACCACGGTCTTGCCGATGCCGGTATCGGTACCGGTAATGAAATACCCGGCCGTATCCGTCATCGCTGCAAACCGTCCAGCGGTACTTCAAAATCCTGCACGCCGGTGATTTTGTTCTCCGGGCACCAGGCATGCCCGTAAACAACTTCATAACTGGCAGGCAGCACACCATCGCTGCGGTAATTCTCGTAGGCTGCCGCTACCTGCTGAAAGCGGTGTCTGCCGGTCAGTCCACGCGGCCGACCGGCAGTAACGTTGTGCGCACCGATATGTTTCAGGTCCTGCATCAGGGTGCGAAGTTCACGATAGGTAACAGTAATGCGTTCGGCATCCATGACCGGCTCCGCCCAGCACGTGTTCAGCAGGGCGTCACCAATATCATGCATGTCGATAAAACGGTTGACGTGGGTAAAGCCGTCTACCGCCGACCAGCTGGCACGCAGTTCCTGCAGCGTATCCGGTCCGAAGGTGGTAAACATCAGCAGGCCGCCGGGAGCGAGCACCCGACGCAGTTCCGTGAATACCGGACCCGGATCCATGCACCATTGCAGCATCAGATTGGAAAAGATGAAATCAAAACTGTCGTCGGCAAATGGCAGACCTTCGCCGTCCGCGCAAACGCATTGCGGAATACCTGACAGTCCACTGCGGCGGCGCGTGTGATCGAGCATGCTCATGGCAATGTCCAGCGCAATGACATCGGCATCGACATAACGCCGCATCAGCGCGTCGGTAAAGAAACCGGTACCGGCACCGAGATCGAGGATGCGCGCCGGCTGTAACCGCACCAGGTCCATGCGTTCCAGCAAGCGCCGGCCGACTTCCTGCTGCAGGGCCGCCGCTTCGTCATAGGTGGCCGCGGCCTGCTCAAAGGCGCGCCGTGCCTGCTGCTTGTCCAGCCTGTCTGTGTCAGGCAACTCAGCCATTGGCATCACCCGTCAGCGATTGACTGCCCGCTAACAGAAAACCCCGCAGCGTGTCGGCAACCTCGCCGGGACTGGCAATAAACGGTGCATGACCGGCGCCGTTAACCACATGCACACTGCCATGTGGCAACCACGCGGCAGCCGTCTGTGCAGCCGCCACCGGCACCAGCGTGTCGCGTTCGCCCATCAACATCAGTGCAGGACACTTGATATCGGCATACGCGGTACGCAAATCGGTATCACGCAGAATGGCCAGTCCGGCACGCAATGCAGATGGATCAGGTTCACCCTGCGCCAGCAGCCGCGCGCGCAATTCACGCAGTACCGTGGCAGCATTGTCACTGCCGCGCACCTGTAACGACAGAAAGCGGTTCAGGGTACGCTCGAAGCCGGTTTCCAGCTCGTCGGCAAAACTGTCCAGCAACTCCGGCTGCATGGCGCTTTGCCAGTCGGGCCGGTGGATAAAACTCGGCGTTGATGCCACCAGCACCAGCGCCGACACCCGCACCGGTACAGCAGCGGCGGCGCGCGCAGCGACCAACCCGCCCAGCGACCAGCCAAGCCAGGCTGCCTGTTCGGGCACATTCGCCAGCACGGCACCGGTGAAGGCATCCAGACCGGTCGTGTCCTGCCAGTCACTGCGGCCATGTCCCGGCAGATCGACCCGCGTGATCCGAAAATGCGGCTCCAGCAACGGCAACAGCGTGCCCCAGATACCGCCATGCAACCCCCAGCCGTGGATCAGTACCAGGTCAGGACCGTTACCGCTTGTTTGTGTGTAGAGTTCCATTAACTGCAAAAAGAATATCTCACGCAGAGGCGCAAAGTTTTTCCAATGCCTCCAGCAAGCGATCCACATGCGCTTCGGTATGTGAGGCGGAAAATGTAATCCGCAACCGTGCCATGTCTTCAGGAACGGTCGGCGGCCGGATGGCGGTAACGAGTATGCCGGTATCGCGCAGTGCCTGACTCAGCTGCAGCGCAGCCACGGCATCCCCCACCAGCAGCGGCTGAATCGGTGTTGTGGATGCCATCAACTTCAGCCCCCGTTGTGCTGCGCCCCGGCGAAACCGCTGCACGAGTAACTGCAAGCGTTCACGACGGTCATCTGCCTGTTCTGCCAGCCGCAATGCTGCCAGTGTCGCCATCGCCACGGCCGGTGGCGGTGCTGTTGTATAGATATAGCTGCGCGCCGACTGGATCAGGATTTCGATCAAATCCTCACTACCGGCCACAAAGGCGCCGAAGGTCCCCAGTGCCTTGCCCAGCGTACCAACCAGTACCGGCACCTGCGCACTGCCAAGCCCTGCTGCGGCGACCGAGCCGCGCCCGTCTGGACCGATAACACCCAGCCCGTGCGCATCATCCACCATCAGCCAGGCATCTGCGTCATGACACACCTGCGCCAGTGCCGGCAATGGCGCAATATCACCGTCCATACTGAACACACCATCGGTTGCCACCAGCGCCTCGCCGGAGGTTTGTGACTGTAAACACTGCTGCAGTGACACCGCATCGGTATGCGCATAGCGCACCAGTTTTGCATCGCAGAGGCGCGCGCCATCCAGCAGTGACGCATGGTTCAGGCGGTCCTCGAATACCCGGTCGCCGCGTCCGGCCAGCGCATCGATGACACCAAGGTTGGCCATGTAGCCGGTGGAAAACAGCAACGCCCGCGGCCGCTGCACAAAATCAGCCAGCGCCTCTTCCAGTTCGTGATGAGCACGACCGTGGCCGGTGACAAGGTGTGCCGCACCACTGCCGGCACCATAGTCATCCAGACCGTTGCGAAATGCTGCGACCACCTCCGGATGGTTTGCCAGACCGAGATAATCGTTACTGCAAAACGTCAGGTACGACCGGCCTTCGATACTTGCCTCAACGCCTTGCGGTCCGTCAGTGACCAGCCGGGTGCGGTAGAGGTTTTCCTGTTTGCGTCGCGCGAGTTGTGCAGCGAGGTTTTTCATGCGTAAAAAGGGGTCAGACACCTATTTCTATTACCACGTGAAATATTCAATGTCTCTGCCAGGGAAAAGGTGTCTCGGGAAAAAGGTGACTGACCCCTTTTTTCTTTTCAGGATGGCTGCAGGCCGAGACGTGCAAACAGGGCATCGTCTTTGGCGGTATCCGGGTTGCCGGTGGTCAGCAGCTTCTCGCCATAGAAAATCGAATTGGCGCCGGCAAGAAAGCACAGTGCCTGCATCTCGTCTGACATATCCGCGCGTCCCGCTGACAGGCGTACCCGGGATTTCGGCATCAGGATGCGTGCCACCGCGATGGTGCGCACAAACTCGATCGGTTCGATATCCGGCTCATGATCGAGCGGCGTGCCCTCGACCTTGACCAGCCGGTTGATCGGCACACTGCCCGGGTGTTCCGGCAGGTTGGCCAGCTCGCACAACATTGAGGCACGGTCACTACGCGACTCACCCATGCCGACAATGCCACCACAGCAGACATTGATACCCGCCTCGCGCACATTCTTCAGTGTATCCAGGCGGTCACCCCAGGTGCGCGTCGTGATGATCTCGCCATAGAACTCCGGCGAGGTATCGAGGTTGTGGTTGTAGTAGTCCAGCCCGGCTTGCTTCAGCTGCCGGCTCTGATCGGCATTCAGCATGCCGAGTGTGGCGCAGGTCTCAAGCCCCTCTTCCCGCACCCGCTGCACCATCTCCAGTACCCGTTCGAAATTTTTACCTTTCGGATTTCGCCAGGCCGCGCCCATGCAGAAGCGCGAGGCGCCAGCGGCCTTCGCGCGCCTGGCCGCCGTCAGCACCGCCTCGATATCCATCAGACGCTCCGGCCCAAGTTCGGTGTCGTAATGCACGCTCTGAGGACAGTACTTGCAGTCCTCCGGACAACCGCCGGTCTTGATACTCAACAGCGTGCTGATCTGTACGGCATTCGGATTGAAGTGCTGCCGGTGGACCATTTGCGCCTCGTACAACAAGTCATTGAAAGGCATATCAAACAGCGCCCGGACCTCGGTGCGGCTCCAGTCGTGGCGGATGCCGGAATCCGGGTATTCTGACAGACCTGCAGATGGTTTGGGCATAGCCTGGATCGCCTGGGTATTGGTAAAACCAAGGACTATGGAGCTGTCGCCCGGAACTGTCAACCACACGGAGTATTTATGGTTTACCAATGGAAAGACCGGCTGCTGTCACTGCTGTTCCCGCCACACTGCCGGCTGTGCGGAGTTACGGTGCCCACGACACTGCCATTGTGCGGAGGCTGTCATGCCGACCTGCCCTGGCCGGGTGATAGCTGCATGCAATGTGGTGCCAACCTGTCCGGTCCGATGCAAACCGGTCGCTGCGGCCGGTGCCAGCTGCGACCACCGGCATTCGACAACACCACTGCCCTGCTGCGTTACCGGCCACCGGCCGATTACCTGGTGCAGCGGCTCAAGTTTGCCGGTGAGCTTGCGCTGGCCCCGCTGCTCGCCGGGCTGCTGGCCGAAAAGATTGTTGCCTCGACCGCCACGCTGCCTGAACAGATCATTCCTGTCCCGCTGCACCGCTCACGGCTGCGCGAACGTGGCTTCAACCAGGCCACCGAAATCGCGCGTTTGCTGGGACGCGAGCTGCAACTACCGGTGAATCGCCGCCTCTGCAAACGTAGCCGTAAAACCGATACCCAGTCATTGCTGCCGATGAAGATACGTCACTGGAATGTGCGTAATGCATTTACCGTAACCGGAGAAATTACCGCACGGCATGTCGCCATCGTTGATGACGTGATGACGACCGGTCACACCGTTAACGAAATGGCGCGGGTACTGCGGGACGCCGGTGCCGAACACATCGACGTGTGGGTCGTGGCCAGGGCGGGGAGATAAAGGATGTCAGGCAAACATGTAATCCAGCAACATACCCGCAAAGACCGCGGCACCGAACCAGTTGTTGTTCAGGAACGCACGGAAACAGCCTTCCCGTTCGCGATAGCGGATCAGTCCCTGCTGATAGATTGCAAAACCGGCAGCAACGGCAACACCGGCATAATAGAACAAACCAAGTTCTGCCTGGTGGCCAATCATCAACAGGCACACCAGCACCATTGCCTGGATGACACCAATGATCTGGCGGTCCGACTCGCCAAACAGGATCGCCGTGGACTTTACACCCAGCACCAGGTCATCGTCGCGGTCTACCATAGCGTACATGGTGTCGTAGGCAGTCGCCCACAACACGGTCGTGGTAAACATCAACCAGGCTATTGGCGGCACGCTGCCGGTTTGCGCAGCAAACACCATTGGCACCGACCAGCCAAAGGCCGCACCCAGGTATACCTGCGGCAGATGGGTAACGCGTTTCATGTACGGGTAGGTGGCCGCCAGCAATACACCGACAAACGACAACATGATGGTCAACGGGTTCAGCAGCAACACCAGCGCAAACGCCAGCAGACACAACACCAGGAACAGCAACTTTGCTTCCCGGGAGCTGACACGCCCGGCTGCCAGCGGCCGGTTACGGGTACGCGTGACGCGGCCGTCGATCTCGCGGTCGGCAAAATCATTGACGACGCAACCGGCCGAACGCATCAGGATCACGCCGAGTATGAACACCATCAGCACCAATGGATCTGGCCGGCCCTCGCTGGCAACCAGCAACGCCCAGAGTGCCGGCCACAATAACAGGAAGATACCGATAGGCCGGTTCAGCCGCATCAACAGGGCATATTCGTGCAGGCGTTGCAGTAATGTCATGGTCGTTGTTGTACTACAGATTGATCGGCGGAATCCACGGCAGGAATCACAGTTTAACGACTAGCCCGCACTTCTCACCACGGGGCGAGATGATCGCGCAGAGATTTGGATTCACAGCGGATTTTCTGAAGGAGCGGAATACGGACTGTATTTCCGACTGAAGAAAATCTGCTGTGGATTCAAAGATCAAGCGAGGGCTCGTCCCGTGGTGAGAAATGCGGGCTATCCATACCGAATGGTTGCCTGGCACTGGCTGACGGGAAACCGGGCAGGAAAATCTCACTGACCAGCAGCGGCTTGTTGGCAATCCGGAACACCGATCGTCGCCCCCAGATTTCACCTGCCTGCCGCTTGCCTGACTGCATAGCATCGGCAAACAATGCCTGTCCCGGGAGGATACGCGCCAGTTCCACCACACCGCGCTGCATACCGGGATCGGCAAACAACATCGCTCCAAGCGGCCGGGTACCGAGATGCGCAAGCCGCTGCAACTTGCCACGCAGGGAAGTCGTCGGGATCACTGTCCGTGCATAGATCCAGGGATCTTCGCCACACATCAACTGCACCTGCCGGACAATCACGCGACCGTCGCAGGCAACACCCAACGCCCGGGCCTCGTCCAGGCGTGCGCGACCCCAGTCTTGCGAGACCACCCGGACATGGAAACCGCAACCACACAACTGCTGCAGGCGCAGGGTCAACGAGGCCGTATCCAGCAACCAGTGCACCAGGTCCTGCGGGATCTCGGTTGTCCGGTACTGCCGATGCGGCTTCCAGCGGGTTACAGAGCGAGATTGTAATGGTGAAATTGCCAAGGACATCCTGCGCAGCTTCAGGGCGGGCCGGGATTATCGCATGATTTTCATTGCGGGTATCTGATTTGATAATTGGCAATCAGGTAAGAAGGGACAGCACCCTTTGGCACGTCGCCTTCGCCCAAAAGTGCGAAACCCGGACGAAGCAATCAAACTTCGCCGTACTGCACCGCATCCCCCAACCAGCGCCGGATCAGCGGTGCAGCATGCCCCGGACAGGCATCCAGTAACTGCGCACCTGTCTGTTCTACCACCGCAAGCAGTGACTCGTCACGCAGCAGATCGGCAATATGAAAATTCATCTCGCCGGTCTGGCGTGTCCCGAGCACCTCGCCCGGACCGCGCAACTGCATGTCACGCCGGGCAATCTCGAAACCGTCATTGCTGTCGCGCAAGGCACCGAGGCGCTCGCGGGCATTGTCGGTCAGTGGCGGGTGGTACAACAGCACACAGCTGCTTTGCGCCTGGCCACGCCCGACCCGACCACGCAACTGGTGCAGTTGCGCGAGACCCAGCCGCTCCGGATTCTCGATAATCATCAGACTGGCATTCGGCACATCGACACCGACCTCGATCACCGTGGTTGCTACCAGCAGGTCGATATTGCCGGCCTTGAATGCGGCCATCAGGGTTTCCTTGTCGGCCGGTTTCATGCGGCCGTGCACCAGCCCGATGCGCACATCCGGCAGGTTTTCGGCCAAAAACTCCGCCGTCTTTTCCGCGGCCTGGCACTGCAACGCCTCGGATTCCTCAATCAGGGTGCACACCCAGTAGGCCTGTTGCCCGGCGGTACAGGCACTGCGCACCCGCCGGATCACCTCATCACGCCGCTCCTGGCTGATGACCACCGTCTGCACCGGCAAACGACCGGGCGGCAGTTCATCGATGCTGGAGGTGTCGAGATCGGCATATACCGTCATCGCCAGCGTGCGCGGAATCGGCGTCGCTGTCATCACCAGCTGGTGCGGCCGCAGTTCACCATCACGGCCCTTGTCACGCAGCGAAAGTCGCTGGTGTACACCGAAGCGGTGTTGTTCGTCGATAATCACCAGCCCGAGTTGCTCGAATTCTACCTCCGCCTGGAACAGTGCATGGGTACCAACAGCAATACGCACACTGCCATCGCGGATCGCCTGCAGGGTGCTGGCACGCTCCTTGCCCTTTAGCCTGCCGCTGTGCCAGGCAACGTTGACATCAAGTGCTGTCAGCCAGTCAGAAAAACTGCGGTAATGCTGCTCCGCCAGCAGTTCGGTTGGGGCCATCAGCGCCACCTGGTAACCGGCCGCAACCGCCGCCAGTGCGGCACAGGCCGCCACCACGGTCTTGCCGGAACCGACATCGCCCTGCACCAGCCGCGCCATCGGGTGCGACTGCCCCAGGTCATGCTGCAACTCGGCAATGACACGCTGTTGCGCACCGGTGAGGGCAAACGGCAAGGTCTTGATGAAGCGACTGACCAGCTGGCTGTCGCCGCTAAACGGCGGTGCCTCAATGTGCTGTGCACGTTGCCGCACCTGCCGCAGGCTGAGGTGATGCGCCAGCAGCTCCTCGAATGCCAGCCGCTGTTGCGCCGGGTGCCGGCCTTCCAGCAGCAGGTCCACCGGGGCATCCGGCGGTGGCCGGTGTACATAGCGCAACGCCGCCGGCAACGAGGTCAACGTGCAGGGTGAAACGAGTTTTGCCGGCAACCAGTCGATCAGACTGTCGCCACGATCGAGGTAGCACAGCGCCTGCCCGGTTATCGAGCGCAAGGTCAACTGGTGCACACCTTCGGTTGCGGGATAAACGGGCGTTAGTGTCTCTTCTACCGGTGCCGGTGTGTCCGGGTCGATGATGCGGTATTCGGGATGCACCATCTCGGCCGTGGCTGGCCCGGCACGCACATCGCCGTAACAGCGGATACCGGCACCGCGCTGCAAGCCGGCCTGTTGCGCAGCATTGAAGTGAAAGAAGCGCAGGGTCAGGAAGCCGGTGCCGTCACTGATACGCACCAGCAAGGAGCGGCGCCGGCCGAAGCGCACTTCCGCCAACTCCACCTCGCCCTGCACCACCACCCGGTCACCGGGCCGCACCGAACCCATCGCCACCACGCGGGTACGGTCCTCGTAGCGTGCCGGCAAATAAAACAGCACATCCTGCACGGTGCGGATGCCGAGACGTTCCAGCCGCTCGGCCATGCGCAGCCCGACGCCTTTCAGCACTGTGACCGGTAGCGTGTCGAGCTTGTCAGATGTCTCTGGCTTGCTCAATTTTTCTGTGCCTACAGACAAATCGGAAAATCCGCCTCACACAGAGGCGCAAAGAAAACATGAATCATGCTGTGGCAGGACCCACGCCTCGCGGGGAATCCCTGCCGTTCCCTGCGTGGCGCCGGTCCTGCATTTTCTCTGTGTTCTCTGTGGCAAGGATTTTTAATTCTTCTCTGCATCTCTGCGCGAGATATTTTCAGTCCAGCACCATAATGGCATCCATCTCCACCTGCGCATCTTTCGGCAGGGCCGCGACACCGACCGCGGCACGTGCCGGATACGGTTCCTGGAAATAGTCCGCCATCACCTGATTGACGAGCGCAAAGTGACCAAGGTCGGTCAGGAAGATATTCAGCTTGGCAATATCAGCAAGGCTGCCGCCGGCCGCATTTGCCACCGCGGCAAGGTTGTCGAATACGCGCCGGATCTGCGCTTCCATGCCAGCATCAACCAGTTCCATGGTCTCTGGTAGCAGCGGGATCTGGCCGGACAGGTACACCGTGTCGCCGCTGCGCACGGCCTGTGAGTAGGTGCCGATGGCCTGTGGCGCCTGGTCGGTTGTTATGATTTCATGGCTCATTCCCGGTTCCTTTTATATCGTTGTATTAAAAAGCAGGATTAGTTACGCAGTCGGGTAATGCGCATCACCGACGGGATGCCACGCACCCGGCGCATCACCTCGGCGAGGTGCTTGCGATTATGCACGGTCAGG
This sequence comes from Pseudomonadota bacterium, assembly GCA_039714155.1. Classification (GTDB taxonomy): domain Bacteria; phylum Pseudomonadota; class Gammaproteobacteria; order UBA9214; family UBA9214; genus SZUA-186. The sequence goes on from JBDLJX010000014.1 coordinate 18,320, forward strand.
GTAAACATGAGCGTGTTGGTCAGGCCATCACCTTCCTCGATACCGACATTCTCGATATTGGAATCGCAATCCCCGATTGCGGCCGCCACCGTTGCCAGTACGCCTCGCCGATCGGCCACCACAACACTGATCTCGACCGGGTACTCCTCGTCGATGCCCGGTTCCCACTGCACCTCGAAACAATGCTCGGCCGGGTACTTGTGCTCGGCAATATTGCGGCAGGTCTCGGTGTGAATCACCATGCCGCGGCCCTTGGTAATGATACCGACCACCGGGTCACCCGGGATTGGCCGGCAGCACTTGGCGAAATGCATGACCATGCCCTCGGCACCCTTGATTACCAGCGGCCGCATCAACCGTTCGTCGTTAGCGGCCAGCTCACCCTCAACCGGTGCCAGCGCGCGCGCCACCAGTACCGCCGGCCGGCGGCCGAGCCCGATCTCGAACAGCAGGTCAGCCTGTGTCTTGAAATGATACTTTTTCAGCATTGCCGCAAGACTGCCGGCGGGAATGGCGTCCTCGCCGATATCGAAGGCAGTCAGCGCCCGGTCCAGCATGCGGCGGCCGAGCTCGATCGCCTCCTCGCGTTTCATGCTCTTCTGGTAATGGCGAATATTTGAGCGCGCCTTGGCGGTCACCACATAACCCAGCCAGGACGGACTCGGGTGCGCACCATCGGCGGTAACTATCTCGATGGTCTGGCCATTGTGTACTTGCGTGCGCAATGGCACCAGCTGGCGGTCGACCTTGGCGGCGATACAGCTGTTGCCGACATCCGTATGCACAGCATAGGCAAAATCCACCACCGTCGCACCGTGCGGCAGCTTCATGATCTCACCCATCGGTGTAAACACGTAAACCGCATCAGGAAACAGGTCGATCTTGACGTTTTCCAGGAACTCAACCGAGTTGCCGGCATGTTTCTGCATCTCCAGCAACTCGCGCATCCACTCACGCGCCCCGGCATGGATGTTATCGAGGTTTTCCTCGCCGGCCTTGTACAACCAGTGCGCCGCGACCCCGGCCTCCGCCATCTTGTCCATGTCCTCGGTGCGTATCTGCACCTCGATCGGCACACCATAGGGACCAAACAGGATGGTATGCAATGACTGGTAACCGTTGGCCTTCGGGATGGCAATGTAGTCCTTGAACTTGCCCGGTACCGGCTTGTAGAGATTGTGCATGACGCCCAGCACGCGATAGCAGGTATCGACTCTGTCGACAATGATACGAAACGCGTAGACATCGAAGATGTCATCATAGGACAATGTCTTGTCACGAATCTTGCGGTACAGGCTGTATAAATGCTTCTCGCGACTGAGAATGCGGCAGGTGAGATTTTCCTGCTGCAACCGGCGCTTGATAGAGGCCTCAATCTTGCCGAGCACATCCTTGCGATGGCCGCGCGCCTCGCGCACCGCCTTTTCCAGCACCCGGTAACGCAGCGGGTACAGTGCGGCAAAGCCAAGGTCCTCGAGCTCCAGTCGCAGGCTGTTGATGCCGAGCCGGTTGGCAATCGGCGCATAGATCTCCAGGGTCTCACGGGCAATGCGCCGGCGTTTTTCCGGCCGCATCACGCCCAGCGTGCGCATGTTATGGGTGCGGTCGGCCAGCTTCACCAGGATGACGCGAATATCGCGCACCATGGCAAGGATCATCTTGCGGAAATTCTCGGCCTGTGCCTCGGCCTGACTCTCGAACTCCATCTGCGTCAGCTTGCTGACCCCATCGACCAGTTCGGCAATGTCCTGGCCGAATTCATCGACGATCTGCTCCTTGGCAGTCGGCGTATCCTCGATGACGTCATGCAGAATTGCCGCCACGATGGTCTTGTGGTCAAGGTGCAGCTCGGCCAGGATGCGGGCGGCGGCAATCGGATGGTAGATATAGGGCTCACCGGAGAGGCGGTGCTGGCCCTCGTGCGCCTCGGCGCCAAACAGGTAGGCGCGGTAGACCTCCTGCACCTGTTCAGGTTCGAGGTAGGATTCCAGCATACGACACAGATCGCTGATCAGGAATCGCGATCCGTCATCACTCACACTCTGTTGTCTGGTCACCATACGCACTCGTGGACTGGTGCGTTGTGTTGTCTATTCGGGGGTTGGAGCGTGTTGCATCAGTCGCTGTCCATCATAGGACAATCCGCGACACACACAAAGCCCCGGGTGGTAATGGAAGTATCAGCCGGCAGGAAGCCGGCGGCAGTTCAGTCAGCGGCCGGCTTGGGGGGTTCGGGTTCGGGTTCGGGTTCGGGTTCGGCTTTGTCTGCAGCGGCAGCAGCCGGTACCTCGCCTTCAGCCTCCGCGACCGGAGCGGCCTCAGCTTCAGCCCCCAGCAGCTCTGCCAGCTCTTCTTCGATTCCCAGCTTGACCGGCTCATCAAGAATGGCCGGGGTAATGAGGCCATCGGCGATCTCGCGCAGGGCGACGATCGTCGGCTTGTCATTTTCCCATGCAACGAACGGCTCGGTGCCGTTGGCGAGCTGGCGCGCACGCTTGGTTGCCACCAGCACCAGCTGGAAGCGGTTATCGACGTTTTCAAGACAATCTTCAACAGTAACGCGGGCCATAAAACTCTCCGGAATACAGGCTTCTGACTCTCACCAGGGGCGCGCCAGTCTAACCGAATCACTCAGTCGATGCCAGCAGCGACGCCAGCAGGTCGGCCTGCTGCCGTGCCTGGGCCGGCAGCCGCAGGCGTCGACTGGTGATGATGGCGGCCAGCTCGTCATGGGCAGCCTGGAAGACATCATTAATAATAAGGTAATCGTACTCGTCGTAGTGGGACATCTCGCTGATGGCATCGCGCATGCGCCGGGCAATCATCTCATCATCGTCCTGACCACGATCGCGCAGGCGCTCCTGCAGTGCCTCGCGGGACGGCGGCAGGATGAAGATGCCGGTACTGTCGGGCATGGCCGCGCGCACCTGGCGGGCACCCTGCCAGTCGATCTCGAGGATGACATCCTGGCCGGCGGCCAGCTGCGCCTGCACGCCGGCACTCGAGGTGCCGTAGAAATTGTCGAACACCTTGGCATGCTCGAGGAAGTCGCCGGCGGCGATCATGGCCGTGAAAGTTCCGCTGTCGATAAAATGATAATCCTGACCGTCGACATCGCCGGGCCGCGGGTAACGGGTGGTATGCGAGACGGACAGCGCCAGCTGGCTGCCACTGGAATCGAGCAGCGCCCGCAGCAGGCTGGTCTTGCCGGCACCGGATGGCGCCGAAATGATGTACAGCGTGCCCTGGCCCTTGTCCTTGCCGGATACCGGGTTGTTGTCAGCCATGCACTCCTCCCATTACTCGATATTCTGCACCTGCTCGCGCATCTGCTCGATCAGCACCTTGAGTTCGACCGAGATCTTCGTGGTGTCAGCCGCAGCGGACTTTGAACCCAGCGTGTTGGCCTCGCGATTCAGTTCCTGCATCAGGAAGTCCAGCCGCCGGCCCACCGGCTCGTCGCGGTCCAGTACGCGTCGCACTTCCTCGATATGACTCTCCAGCCGGTCCATCTCCTCATCGACATCGAGCTTCTGGGAAACGAATACCAGTTCCTGTTCGAGTCGGCCCGGATCGGCCGGTACATCCATTTCCGCCAGCCGCGCCTGCATTTTTTCACGGATCGCGGCGTTGATCTCCGGCAGCCGGGCGCGCACCTCGACCACCAGTGCCGCCATGGCATCACAACGCGCCAGCAGCAGCTCACGTATCTGCGCACCCTCGCGCTCGCGCGACACCACCAGCTCATCGAGCGTCCGGTCGAGTAACACCAGCGCCTGTTTGGTCAGTGGTGCCGTGTCGAGCTCCTGTTCGCACACCACGCCGGGCCAGCTTAACAACTCCACCGGGTTTAATGGCGCCGCTTGCGACAGCTTGCCACTGACCATTTCACAGGCGGCGAGCAGGCGCGCAAGATTGTCCTCATCCAGCAATACCGGAGTGGAACCGGAGACCGGCGCACGGTAACGGCAACCGCAATCAACCTTGCCGCGGCCGAGACGGGCATTGATGCGCTCGCGTACGGCCGGCTCACTCGCGCGCAGCTCGTCCGGCAGGCGCACGCCGATTTCCAGATAACGGTGATTAACCGAGCGGATTTCCCAGGACAGGCCACCCTGCCCGCTGTCGGTCTCCTGGCGGGCGAACGCCGTCATGCTGCGGATCATGCCGATCTATACTCCAGTTAAGGCATCAGGAAAGCGCCATGGTAAGCGTTATCGGTGCCACGTTAAACCGCTGTCACGAAAAAGCATGCGATACGAGACTGCCAGCATCACCCGTCAGGGAGACCGCGCGGAAAACCAGGACCGCTGCGCCGTGGCCGGGTCCGGTACAGCATTCTTGCTGCTGCTGGCAGACGGCATGGGTGGACACCCCCGTGGTGAACTGGCCGCCCAGGTCTTTATCGACAGCCTGCTGCGGCAGTTCGACGAACAGCGTGAGCCGGTTGCGCCGGAATTCCTGCCGCAGGCCTTCACCCGGGCCCATGCCGACATCATTGCTGCCGGCCAGCAAGCCATGCCGCCGGTCGAACCCTGCACCACCGGCGTCGCCTGCCTGGTCGGGAACGGTACGGCCTGCTGGGCGCATGTCGGTGACAGCCGCCTGTACCTGTTGCGCAACGACGCAATACAGGCCCGCACCCGTGATCACTCCTACGTGGAAGAGCTGATTCAGCTCGGCGAACTGGCCGAGGCCGACCGCGAACAGCACCCGTTGCGCAACTATGTCACGCAGGCCCTCGGTGGCAGTGCAGGACCACCGGAGGTAACGCTAACTGGCAGCGTTACCCTGGAACCGGGCGACGTGCTGCTGCTGTGCAGTGACGGACTGTGGGCGGCATTGCCGGAAACCCGGTTACTGGAATTGGCAGGCGCAGGTTCATTACAGGCAGCGGTCGAGAAACTGGCCGTAACGGCCGAAGGTAACAGTTCGCCGCTCAGTGACAACGTCACGCTGCTGGCATTGCGAACAAGCACGTAGGATGCGATGAGCTTGCGAACTGCATCGGTTAAGGATGGCACGCAAATCATGCAGGATGCGGTGAGGAACGAACCGCATCCTACGCGGACTCCGGCGCAGCCACATCGTCATCCGGTTCCGGCGGTGTCACCCGTGGCCCGAGCATCACGGCCATCCAGCGGGTGTTCGGGTGACTGTCGAGTCCGATCTTGGCGGAGATGGTCAGCGGCACCGACAGCAGCATGCCGATCGGGCCCAGTACCCAGCCCCAGAACACCAGCGACAGGAACACCACCAGTGTCGACAGGCCCAGGCCGCGCCCCATGAAGCGCGGCTCGGCAAAGGTGCCGATACCGATATTGACAACCATATAGCCGACCGCCACCAGTACCGCCTCGGTGGTACCGAGCTGCACCAGTGCCAGCAGTACGGCCGGCACGGCCGCAATAATGGAGCCGATATTGGGCACGAAGTTCAGCAGGAAGGCCAGCGCACCCCAGAGTACCGGGTAATCGACACCGAGGATGAACAACCAGATCGCCACCAGCACACCGGTGGCCAGGCTGGTCAGCGCCTTGATGCCCATGTAGCGGTTGATGTTGTGGGTCGCGGTGCGGAAATCCGCCAGCGTGGACTCGGCATTGTTCGACGCAAGACGCCACTTGTCCGGAAAGCTGGATACCTCCAGCAGCAGGAACACCACGGTAATCAGGATCAGGAAGCCGTTGGTCAACAGCAGCCCCATACTGCTGAGCATGTTGGAGACCAGTTTCATGGCCTTGCCCGGGTCCATGTACTGGCTGACCGTTTCACTGGATATCTCCAGCCCCTTGCCGGCCAGCCACTGGATCAGCCCGGCGGTGGTCTCCTGCAGGCGCAGCTGGTAAGTCGGGAAGGCGCCAAGAAACTCGTCCATGGAATTGCCCACCAGCGCACCGAACAGCATGACCACAAGTATGAGGGCAATGACCACCGCCAGCAGTGCGAGGCTGGCCGGCAGCCCCTTGTGCTGCAGCCAGTTGAACGGTGACGCAATAATAATGGTGATGAACAGCGCCAGCAGGAACGGCACCAGCAGCGGCGCCGCAGCCTTCATGCCGGCGACGATGACCACAAATGCCGCCAGCGACACCAGCAGCCGGCCACCGACCTCCTGGGTGTAATCATTAGCTGCCATAGTTTGTCCTGGTTTCCCTGCGCTGTTACAGCACCTTTATAACAGGCCACTGTCACAAATGAAAATCCGGTCCGTACGGATCAGCGGGCCTCGAACACCATCACGGTATGCGGTGGCACCGTGCAGGTCGTTTCGGTATGCGCCGTCTGCTGCTCCGGCGCGATAATGTCATGCGGGGCTGTCTGCGAGGTATCGATGGCCCGGTACCAGTGCTGGCCTGGCAGTTCCGGCAGGAACAGCTGCATGGCGGTTCCCCCCATGTTCATGATGATATGCAGGTCCGCTTCCCAGGACTCGACCGCACCCAGCGTGCAGGCCAGCAGTTGTGCATCCGGGTCGTCCCACAACGGCCGGTGCAGCACCTCGCCGTGCCAGCTGATATCCGGAAAATGCCGGCCCTCGCGCTCGTCACCGGTCAGGAAGCGCGTATGCATAAGACAGGGATGGCGACGCCGGAAGGCAATCAGCTGCCTGGTAAAATGCAACATGTCGCTGTTCTGCTCCGGCAGTGTCCAGTCGAACCAGCCGATGGCGTTGTTCTGGCACCAGGGATTGTTGTTGCCCTGCTGGCTGCGCAGCACCTCGTCACCGGCAGTGATCATGGGGGTACCCTGGCTGAGCAGCAGAATGGCCATGAAATTTTTCGCCTGCTGCCGGCGCAGGGCAAGGATCTCCGCATCGTCGGTGTCACCCTCGATACCACAGTTCCAGCTCAGGCCGTTGTTGTTGCCGTCGCGGTTATCTTCGCCGTTGGCTGCATTGTGCTTCTTGTCGTAGCTCACCAGGTCATACAGGGTAAAGCCGTCGTGGCAGGTAATAAAGTTGATACTGTTCATGGGCAGCCGGTCTTCGTCCTGGTAAAGGTCACTGCTACCGGTCAGACGCATGGCGATTTCACTGATTATGCCACCGTCACCGCGCACGAACCGTCGCATGACATCACGGTAACGGCCGTTCCACTCGCCCCAGCGGAAACCGGGAAAGTCACCGACCTGGTAAAGCCCGGCGGCATCCCAGGCCTCTGCTATCACACGGGTCTCGCTCAATACATTGGAAAACTCGATGTTCCACAACACCGGCGCATGGTACATCGGCTTGCCCTCCTCGCCGCGCGACAGCACACTGGCAAGGTCAAAACGAAAGCCGTCGACATGCATCTCCTCGACCCAGTACTCGAGACACTCGAGAATAAATCTAGCCACCAGCGGATGGTTGCAGTTGACCGTGTTGCCGCAACCGGTGTAATCGCGGTACACCGCCCGGTCGTTCGGGTCGAGATGGTAGAAGGTCTCGTTGCCGATGCCCTTGAAATTGATGACCGGGCCATCGGCGTCACCTTCGGCGGTGTGGTTGAACACCACGTCGAGAATGATACCGATACCGGCATTGTGCAGCGCCCTGACCATGTCGCGGAATTCCCGGACATGGGCTCCGGCGTCGGGCGACACGCAATAGCCGGGATGCGGGCTGAAATAACTGTGGGTGCTGTAGCCCCAGTAGTTCTCCAGCCCCAGTTCCAGCAGGCCCGGCGGCACATCCTGCGAATCGAATGCCATCACCGGCAACAACTCGACATGGGTAACACCGAGTTCGACAAGATAGGGAATTTTTTCGATAACACCGGGGAAACTACCGGGCTGCGACACGCCGGAGGACGGATGTTGTGTGAAGCCGCCGACATGCAGTTCGTAGATCACGGTCACTTCCGGACGAATACAGCCAAGCGGCTCATCGCCTTCCCAGTCAAGATCCGTGGACTCGACCACGGCGCGCATGGACGTTTCGATGTTACTGCCGGCGACACAGGCACGGCCGCGGTCCCACAGCTTGTCGGTCACGCCGCGCGCCCAGGGATCCAGCAACAGCTTGTCACGGTCAAAGCGGAAGCCGGCATCGTGCAGGTTGTCGGGCCCGTCAACCCGCCATGCATAGTGACTGCCGACCGGCAGGTCGATGACAAACACATGCCAGAAAAAGAAGGTGCGGTGGGTGCGCGCCTCCAGCGGGATGACCTGGAAGGGTTCCGGGTCGTCGGCATTTTCAAATAACAGCAATTCGACATGGCTGGCATGCCGGCTGTAGATCGAGAAATTGACACCCTTTGGCGAAGGTGTCGCGCCCGCCGGGTAGCGGTCACCGGGATGGGTGCGGCAGGATATGACGTGATTCTGTTTCAACGAGCTGTGTGGAGCCTCTTATTTATCCTGCAGGAGCCCGGTAAAAAAACCAGCTTGATAGCGATCAGGCAGATTCCTTTATGCCGCAGGTTTTTACCTCGATGCCGGATCCGGCCAACACCGGTGTGACCTTCCAGACTTCCTCGCAATATTGCCTGATTGACCGGTCAGAGGAAAACTTGCCGATCCGCGCGGTATTCAGGATCGAGCTGCGCAGCCAGGCATCACGGTCGGCATAATGCCGGTCAACCTGTTCCTGGCAGCTGATGTAGGAGCGGTAATCGTGCAGCAGCATGTACTCGTCATGCTGCAGCAGGGAATCGACCAGCGGCCGGAACAGTTCCGTGTCACCGTTCGAGAACACGCCGGAACGGATTGCATCGATCACCTGGCGCAGTTCATCGTCCTCCTCATAGCACAACTTTGGATGATAGCCCTCGCTCTTCAGCTGACGGATCTCGCCGGCGGTTGCGCCGAACAGGAAGAAGTTTTCCTCCCCGACCTCTTCGCGAATCTCGATGTTCGCCCCGTCCAGCGTACCGATGGTCAGTGCACCGTTCATGGCAAATTTCATATTGCCGGTGCCCGATGCCTCCTTGCCCGCCGTGGAGATCTGCTCCGACAGGTCTGCCATCGGATAGATATGATGCCCCGTCTTGACGTTGAAATTGGGGATGAACACCACTTTCAGCCGGTCTGCCACCAGTGGGTCATTATTGACGACATCCGCAACGGCAGTGATGAGCTTGATCATCAGCTTCGCCATGATGTAGCCGGGTGCGGCCTTGCCGCCGAAAATAAAGGTACGTGGCTGAATATCGATGGCGGGATTTTCCCGGATCCGCTGGTACAGGGTAATGATATGCAGGATATTCAGATGCTGCCGCTTGTATTCGTGGATGCGCTTCACCTGCACATCGAACAGGCTGTCGGGATCGACCGCAACACCGGTCTGCTGCCGGATAAAGGCGGCCTGTTCACGTTTCTTGTCCTGTTTGACCTGCCACCAGCGGTCACGGAATGCAGTATCGCCCACAAAGGCCTCGAGCTTCCGCAGCTCCTCCAGATCGGATACCCAGTCCATGCCGATGCGCTCGGCAATCAGCGTCGCCAGATCACGATTGCACAGCGCCAGCCAGCGCCGCGGTGTTACGCCATTGGTGATATTTCTGATCTTCTGCGGATACAGTTCATGGAAATCATTCAGTGTGTACTGCCTCAGCAGCCGGGTGTGCAGTTCAGCCACGCCGTTGATAGTGTGACTACCGGCACAGGCGAGGTTGGCCATACGTACCCGACGACCGTTGGTTTCGTCGATCAGGGACATACGCGCCAGTCGCTGCTCGTCACCGGGAAATCGTTGCCGCACTTCCCGAAGCAGGCGTTCGTTGATCTCGAAGATAATCTCCAGGTGGCGCGGCAGTATGTGCGCAAACAACGCCACCGGCCAGGTCTCCAGCGCCTCGGGCAGCAGTGTGTGATTGGTATAGGCAAAGGTGTTGCGGGTGATCTCCCAGGCCTCGTCCCGGTCCATGCCATGAACATCGATCAGCAGCCGCATCAGTTCGGCGATGGCGATCGATGGATGGGTATCGTTCAGTTGGCCGGCCCAGTAGCTGGCGAAGTCATGCAGGCTGCGGCCGTAGCGCAGATGCACCCGGATCATGTCCTGCAGTGAACAGGACACGAAGAAATATTGCTGTTCAAGCCGCAACTGCTTGCCCTGCTCCGGTTCGTCGTTGGGATACAGGATCTTGGTGAGATTGGTGGCGGCAACATTGTCCTCGACAGCGCCGTAATAATCGCCTTGATTGAACACACCGAAGCGAAACAGTCGCGGTGCCTCGGCCTTCCACAGTCGCAGCAAGGTTACCGTGTCGACGCGGAAGCCGGTGATCGGTGTGTCATAGGCCATGCCCTTGACGACGCGCTCCGGGATCCAGCGAACCTGCCGGCGGCCATCGTCGGTCGTGTACTGCTCCGTGTGACCACCCAGCTTGACCTCGAAGGTGATCTCCGGCCGCGGAATCTCCCACGGATTGCCCAGTTGCATCCAGTGGTCGGTGCGTTCAATCTGCCAGCCGTCCTGCAACTGCTGGTCGAAAATGCCGAACTCGTAACGGATGCCGTAGCCGATGGCCGGGATCTCGCGAGTGGCCAGCGAGTCCATATAACAGGCCGCCAGCCGCCCCAGCCCGCCATTGCCCAGCCCCGGTTCTTCCTCCCGCTCGAACAACTCATTGACATCGATATCGAGTTGCTGCATGGCCTCCTCGACCACATCGCAGATGCCAAGGTTGACCATGTTATTGGCCAGATGCGGCCCGGGCAGGTATTCCGCCGACAAGTAGCTGACGACGCGCACGTCACTGCTGAAATAGGTCTCGATGGACTTCATCCAGCGTTCCAGCATGCGGTCGCGCACCGTATAGGCCAGCGCCAGGTAACGATCGTTCAGTGTCGCCGTCAGGCAGTTTTTTGCCTGTACGTAAAACAGATTGTTCAAAAAGGCCTGACGGATTTCCTCGACCTCATAGCCGGTACGAATATTCATGCTGTCTCTCCCGTCTCTGCCTCTTTATCAAGATAGACCTCTGCGCCGGCTTGTCCAACCATGTGCGCAACCGGCAGGTCCTCGCCACTTCGCCAGCGTTGCACGGCGGCGTGTTTGCCGGTGCCGCTGACCATGACAAGCACCTCGGCCGCGTCGTTCAGTGCCGCCTCCCCGAGGCTGACCCGGTCGGGCGGTGGCTTGGGGGCATCGTGGACCGCATGCACCAATTCCCCGGCGGCATGCGGCTGCCCCGGAAACAGGCTGGCGGTATGGCCGTCCTCGCCCATGCCGAGCAGCACCAGGTCAAACGGACGCGCCTGTTCAATGACCGGCGCATAGGCCAGTGCCGCGGCCTCGGCACCAAGTTCGGCATGGATCGTGTGGATATTCGCCGCCGGCAGTGCGACCCGGCCCAGCCAGCGCACGGTCGCCATGGCGCTGTTGCGCTCGGGGTGCCAGGCCGGCAGGCAGCGCTCGTCACCGAAATAGACCTGCCAGCGGGACCAGTCGGTTGCGGCATTGGCCAGCCGCATATAGACCGCCTCCGGGGTGGTGCCGCCGGCGAGGACGATACGGAACCTGCCGTGGCGGTTGATGGCGGTCTTGGCAGACTCGAGAATACGATCGCTCACGGCCGCCACCAGAGCACGCCCATCGGGCATAACGTGCCAGCGGGTCTCGCGGGTGCCTGGCAGCGATCTGTTCCCGGCTGCCGTCATGTCGTATCCACGTGGCAGGCCTCGCAGGCACGCCATTCACGGCCGTCACGCGTCAGCAGCTGCTCGCCGGCCGCCGGTCCCCAGGTTCCGGCGGCATAGTTTGGAAAGTCACGTACCGGCAATGCCGACCATACCTCCAGCACCGGATCGACCAGTTCCCAGCCGGCCTCGATGTTGTCGGCCCGCTTGAACAGGGTGGCATCGCCGGTCATGCAGTCGTGCAGCAGGGTCTCGTAACCGGTCGTAGGGGCATTATCAAAGTAGTCCTCGTAGCGGAAGTTCATCTGCACGGTGCCGAGGTGTGTCGTGTGCCCGGGTATCTTGGCATTGAAGTTCATGCCAATGCCTTCATTCGGCTGCAGTCGCAGCACCAGCGTATTGGGCGGGACATCCTCGCGCTTCAGCAGGGAATCCCTGAACATGATGTTCGGTCCGTGTTTGTACTGGATGACGACCTCGGTGAAGCGGCCCGGCAGGCACTTGCCGGTGCGCAGGTAGAAAGGCACACCGGCCCAGCGCCAGGAGTCGATCATGAGTTTCATGGCAGCGTAGGTTTCCGTTTTCGAATCCGCAGCAACCTCCGGTTCGTCACGGTAACCCGGCACGCGGGTGCCGTCAGCCAGTGTGACGGAGCCGTACTGGCCGCGCACGGTCGAGGTCAGCACCTCGCCATGGCCAAGCGGTTGAATGGCGCGCAGTACCTTGGTCTGTTCATCGCGGATGGCATCCGCGTTGAAGGAATTGGACGGCTCCATGGCGACGATCGACAACACCGCCAGCAGGTGATTCGGGATCATGTCACGCAGCGCACCGGACTGGTCGTAGTAGCCGCCGCGATCCTCCACGCCGATGGACTCCGACACCGTGATCTGTACGTGGTCGATGTACTGGCGGTTCCAGATCGGCTCGATGGTGCTGTTGGCAAAACGGAACGCGAGAATGTTCTGCACCGTTTCCTTGCCGAGATAATGGTCAATGCGATAGATCTGGTGCTCGTCCATTGCCTCGTGCAGTTGCCGGTTCATGTCACGCGCCGACTGCAGGTCGTTGCCAAAGGGCTTCTCGATAATTACCCGCCGCCAGTTTCCACCGCTCTCATCCAGCAGACCGGCACGACCCAGCTGTGCGGAGATCCCGGCGAAAAAACGCGGTGGCGTGGCAAGGTAAAACAGGAAATTCGGGACCAGCCCGCCAGCGCCGGTCATCTCGGCAAGCCGCCCGGCCAGCCGCTGGTACATGTCCGGGTCGGTAAAGTCACCGGGCAGGTAATGCACACACTGCAGCATCCGCTGCCAGTGTGCCGTATCCAGTTCATCGCCAAGGAATTCGCGGCTGCCGTCATCCAGCCGTTCCCGGAAGGCGCCGTCATCCAGCTCGCGGCGGTCCACTCCAAGCACCGCGAACTGTTCGGGCACCAGCCCGTCACGGCACAGGTAATAAATCGCGGGTATCAGTTTGCGCCGGGTCAGGTCGCCGCCGGCACCGAATATCACCATGACATGGGGTGGCGCCGTTTCGACCGTTGATTTCTGTGGATTATCAGATTGCATGGCTGCATTTACCAAAAACTTCCACCTCGAACCAATGTAGGGTGCGCCGTGCGCACCATGGGCAATAGCGGTATCTGGACCAGGTTAAACAGAGTACCGGTTTTTTATTTAATGGCCACGGAATCCACGGAACCCACAGAAAAATAAATACCTTAAAGAAATTATTTCCGTGTTCTTCCGTGGATTCCGTGGCAATAATATCTACCATCATCAGGAGTCTGTCGGCGCAGACTACTCCCCGGTTTTTTCATGATGCCCGCCAAAACCGAAGCGCATGGCGGACAGCACCTTGTCGGCAAAGTCGCCCTCACCGCGCGAACTGAAACGGTCATACAACGCCGTGGTCAGCACCCGCGCCGGCGCACCGGACTCGATGGCGGCGATGCTGGTCCAGCGCCCCTCGCCGGAGTCGGACACGCGGCCACCGAATTCGGACAGTTGCGGACTCTTGTGCAAGGCCTCCGCCGTCAGGTCGAGCAGCCAGGAACTGATGACACTGCCGCGCCGCCACAGCTCGGTGACAGCCGGCAGGTCGATGTCATAGCGGAATGCCTCCGGGTTGCGCAATGGTGAGGTCTCGGCATCAAGCGCGTGTTCCGCGCTGCCGACATTGGCATGCTCGAGGATGTTCAGGCCCTCGGCATAGGCCGCCATCAAGCCGTACTCGATACCGTTATGCACCATCTTGACGAAATGTCCGGCACCGGCCGGCCCGCAATGCAGGTAGCCCTGCTCGGCTGTCGAGGGTTCGCCGTTATGGCCAGGCGTCCGCGGGATTTCCCCGATACCGGGCGCGAGGGTGGCAAACAGCGGTTCCAGGTGATTGACGGTTTCGGTTTCGCCGCCGATCATCAGGCAGTAACCGCGCTCCAGTCCCCAGACGCCACCACTGGTGCCGACATCGAGGTAGTGAATACCACGTTCCCGCAGGCTGGCAGCACGGCTGATGTCGTCCCGGTAATACGAGTTGCCGCCATCGATCAGGATATCGCCGGTATCAAGACGACCGCTCAGGTCATCGATAACGTCATCAGCCACAGCCGCCGGCACCATCAGCCAGATCGCACGTGGCGCGGCAAGCGCGGCAATGAACTCATCCAGGTCAGTGGTGCCCGTCGCACCTTCCGCCGCCAGCGCCTTGACTGCATCGGTATCCCTGTCAAACACCACACACTCGTGACCGGCACGCATCAGGCGTTGCACCATATTGGCACCCATCCGGCCCAGCCCAATCATTCCCAGTTGCATAACAAAACCTCTATAATTCGTCTCTGCGGAGAATACACAACTCACACACCCCCGCTGTGTACCAGTTTGTAATAAACCTTTTCCAGCTCACGCTTGTGTTTGGTTTCCTCGTTGGCCAGATACTCGAACAGGTCGTGGATCGGACCGGGCTCCGTATTCAACGCCAGTTCCCGGTACTGCACCATGGCGGCATCCTCCCGGTACAGGGCATATTGCAGGATCGACTGATCATCCGGCGCATCACCCAGGTCCGGCAGGTGGACATAGTTTGAAAACAGGAGATCATCCACCGGCAGGGTGATCTTCTTGCCGATCTCGTCGGCAATTGCCGGATTATCGGCCAGCTCCCTGAACAAATCGTAATGGGTCTGTTCCTCGGCAGCCAGCTCCTCCACCAGGTAACGGATGCGTTTGCTGACCTTTGGAACCAGTGCCGTGTAGAAGTCACGCGCCGTCTCCTCGAACGAGGTGGCAACCTCGAGTATCTCCCGCAGGGTCTTTTTCGAAGCCAGCAAGGCCTTGCCACGCAATCCACCCTCGCGTGGCGGTCGTGCCGGAGTTTCCTGCTCGTCATTCATGACGTCGCCTCCACCTGCTGTGAAAGATAGTTATCGATACTTGTCGCGACCCGATGACCGTCGGCGACGGCATGGATGACATCCGGGCCGTTCACCAGGTCGCCCGCCGCCCACAACCAGTCCTCGGAGGTCCGGCACCCGGCATCGATCTGCAGCCGGCCGCGGTTCCATTCCAGCTGCTCGGTGAGTTCCTCGCCGAGCAGTTCCGTATCCGCCAGCTGGCCGATGGCCTCGATCACCATCCCGGCTTCATGCCGCTGGATATCAGACTCGTCATACTGCGGGGCAAACCTGCCCTCGCTATCAAAGACCGAAATCACCCCAACCGTCGTCAGACCAACAAGATCGCCGGCCGCATTGACCTCGCATTGTTTCGGGCCACGACCAGGCAATATCGTAATACCTTCCTCGCCGGTCTCGCGGATTTCGTCCGGGTCGGCCAGCAGGTGATCGGCATCTTCCAGCGCCGTCACGGTTATATCGGCCTTGCCATGGCGATCGATTTGCAGGCGCGCCATGCTGCGTGCAATGTCCATGGCGGTGTTGCCGCCACCGATGACCACGGCTGCCTTCGGGATTTCCAGCTCCTCGTCCAGGCTGATCCGCCGCAGCAGGTCAACCGCGCTGCGTACATCCTTGTGCTCCGAGCCGGGTATACGCGTCGAACGGCCGAACGGCAGACCGAGCGCCAGCAACACGGCATCGTAATCCTGCTGCAACTCCGCCATGGAAACATCCTCGCCGATACGGGTATTGCAGTGAATCTCCACACCCATGGCCCTGATGACGTCGACGTCGTCATCGATGCGGTTATAGGGCAGGCGGTAGGAGGGGATGCCGTAACGCATCATGCCACCGGGTTCCGGCAGCGCCTCGAAGACGGTCACCTGGTGGCCGTTTCTCGCCAGGTCACAGGCCGCGGTCAGACCGGCGGGCCCGGCGCCAATCACGGCGACCTTGTGGCCGCTGAGATAGTCGCCACGATTCTCCGTGGCAATCTCGCGAACGCGTTCATGACCGACCGAGTCCATCGCATAGCGCTTCAGCCAGCGGATCGCGACCGGTTCACCACGCACACCGATGGAACAGGCGGCTTCACAACGGCGCGTGCATATCCGGCCGCAGACATGCGCAAACGGGTTGGTGCGATAAATCTGGCGCACCGCCTCCTCGAGGTCCTGCTCCCAGATGGCGCGGATGTATTCCGGTGCGTGCATATTGGCCGGGCACGAATCGTGGCACATGCCGCATTGCACACAGCGCGAGGCCTCGACGATGGCCTGTTGCGTATCGTAGCCGCCGACGAACTCGCCGAAGGACTGCAACCGCTCTTCCGGTCCCTGCTCCGGCATGGATTGGCGGTCGAGATCAACCAGGTCGGCGTCATCGGTCTTGGCCCAGCCCTTGGGATAATATTCGCCGTGCATGCCATTGGGGTCGGGCAGAATGAAATAGCTGTCGAGTTCATCCTCGCGGCAGGTATGTACATACTCGCGTGTCAGTGAGATGGAACTGGTTGGACAGATATCGACACACAGGCCGCACCAGCAGCAACGGCCGTAATCGATCGCCGGGCGCTCATTGCGTATGCCCTTGACGGGGTCTTCCGGAAGCCCGGGGATGCGCACCATGGTAATGGCCGCATTGTCACAGACCTTCTGACAGGTGCTGCAGCCAATACACAGTTCCCAGTCGTTGACATGAAAGCCGCGGTAGTTAACAGCCGCCTCGCGCGGTTCCAGCGGCACGGTGACCGGCTTGCGTGCAAAGAAACCCAGAGTCTTGAGCGGGTTGAGAATGCTGCCCTTGTACTTGTACGGGATGTCCTCCATCAGCGATCCACCTCCGGCGGACAGGCATCCAGTGAAAACATGATCTGGGCAACGTCTTCCAGGCGTGCGCCGACGGCAAGTTTTTCCAGCACCTGCACGGCATGCATCGAGGACGGTCCGCGCACATGGACGCGGTAGGGCTTGTCACCCCCGGTCGAGACCACGTAATAACCCAGTTCGCCCTTGGAGGACTCAACGCGGGCATAGCTTTCCCCGGCCGGGACATTCCAGGCCAGCGGGTTGGGAATCGGACAACGTACCGGTCCCTTAAGCGACGGCAGACGTTCGATCACCTGACGCAGAATACGGATGCTCTGCTTCAGTTCCGCACGACGCACCAGATTGCGCGACAGGGCATCACCACCCGGCTCGGTTGGAATATCGAAATCAATCTGGTCGTACACCAGGTAGGGATCGTCGCGGCGCACGTCGAATTCGAGACCCGTGGCGCGCAACGGTGGTCCGGTCACCCCCCACTTCAGCGCCTGCTCCTGGGACATGGTGCCGACATCACGGGCACGGCGGATAAACACCTGGTTGGTGAAAAACAGGCTGTCGTAATCGGGCAGGCGCGATTCCAGATAATCGAGCAGCTTGCTCATGCGCTCAAGGAAACCCTCCGGCACATCGCGCCGTACACCGCCCGGAATATTGTAAATGCTGTACACCCGCCCACCGGTCAGTTCCTCGAACCGGTCCAGGATCAAATCACGATCCGCCACACCCCAGAACATCGGTGTGTACATGCCGGTGGTCGCGGCATGACCGCCGAAGGCAAACAGATGCGCGGCCAGGCGTGACATCTCCAGTTGCATGACGCGGATCCACTTGGCACGTTCGGGTACCTCAAGGCCACAGATCTCCTCGACCGCCAGTGAATAGCACACCTCCATCGGCGCCGGATCAGGCACGCAGATACGCGGCACCAGTGCAAGATTCTGAATCCACAGGCGCCCTTCCATGAGCTTCTCGAAGCCACGGTGCAGATAGCCGGCATCGGCTTTTGCCGCCACCACTTCATCGCCGTTAAGCTTGACCTTGAAGGCGTAGTTACCCTCGATACCCGGGTGATTGGGCCCGAAGTTGAGCTCGAACTCGTTACTCGGTGGCTGATTGATGGCCTGGTAGTTTTCCGGCCGCATCAGCGCACATCCTCCGGCCGCGTGGTGATACCGCCACCCTCTTTCTCAATGTCCTTAAGCCACTGCGGGCGGTAGTCCTCCCATTCGAAGGTCTGGTTCACGAAGGCCTCGGAGTCGAACTCCTTGCGCATCGGCGGAGGGCCGTCCCATTCGGTGAGGATAAACTTTTCCATGTCGGGGCTGCCTTCGAAATACACGCCGAACATTTCGTGAATGTCACGCTCGAAGAAGGCCGCCGGTACGTAAAGGTCATAGATCGACAGGTAAATACCGGGCTCGCGCGGGATACGCGTGTGTGCGGAGACCAGCGATCTGGTTTCATAGGACCAGACGTGATAGACCAGCTCGAACTGTTCATCTTCGATCCAGTCGACACAGCTGATGGCGGACAAATGGACGTAGCTGGCATGGCCCTGCAGTAACTCAAGCAGGGCCGGCAGTGCATCGGATTCGACATCGACACGGATGCGGCGCGAGCTCTTGCGCTCGACCTTGACGCTCTCGATGTCGGTGAGCAGTTTGTCCAGCCAGAGATTCAGTTCTTTACTCATGGTTTTTCCTGTCGGGCTATGCTGCATAACCCACGTTTGGTGAACAACCGCAGGAGCGGCTTTAGCCGCGAACAACATGCGCCGCGTGCAAAGTTCGCGGCTAAAGCCGCCCCTACAGTGGTTGCTTTTCCCCTGGGCCCTGCAAGCGCATCTCAAGCGCCTCCATCGGCTGTTGGTGTTTTTCCAGCAGGGCCGTGTGTTCACCCAGTGTCTGATCGGTGATCAGGTCGTAACGCCGCGCCTCGGCGATGATGTCGGTCGGCGTCTGCCAGGCCTCGCCAAACAGTTGCTGCTGCTTGCCGAGGTAATGATCGTAATTCCGGAAATACTTCTTCCAGGAATTCGCGCGGCCGGTCTTGATATCCTCCATCAGGACCTTCAGCCCTTCGATCACGGCCTCCGGCCGTGGCATGCAGCCGGCGATGAAGACGTCCACCGGCAGATAATCCTTCAGCACCTTGGCCGTGGCATAACTCTGCCAGTACATGCCGCCGTTGACCGTGCAGGAACAGATGCCGATAACGTACTTCGGCGCCGGCATTTGCTCATAGGTCAGCATGATGCGTTTCAGCGTCTTGATGGAGACATAACCGGTAATCAGCAAAATGTCGGCCTGCCGTGGCGTCACCATGGGCTGGATACCCAGGCGCTCCATATCAAATCGCGACGTCATCGCCGGCGGCAATTCGATGGCGCCACAGCCGGTGCAGTAATGCAGCATGAACATGGAGCGCGAGCGGCAAAAATTCATCAGGTCATCGAACACATGCGCCAGCGGATTGGTGCGCTTTTGCCCGACCTCGACCTGCAGTTCGTGACCCCGGTTGATGGTTGATTTCTCTGCACTCATGACACGCCTCCGGCTACTTCATCACCACCGCCAGTCCCACCAGACCGATCAGCACCGGCCATTTCCACATCAGGCGCAAGACATCTTCAGTCCGGTAGCGCGGAAACAGGTAGGCAATCGACATGGGAACCGCGACCACGGCAAAGATCTTGGCCAGGAAGGTGAGCCAGTTTTCGCCACCGCCTAAGAAAAGTGTAGTATAGAGCACGCCGACGGTGTAGATCTGAAAGCATTGCATGACAAACAGGCCGCCCATGAACTTGCCGCCCATTTCCACCATCGGCCCGGTGGCAATCTCCGCCGGGGCGATATAGATCTCATAGGGGTGCTTGCCCAGCATGGCCGGCAGGGTGATCAACCCGGCCAGCGCCAGCAGTGGCATCTGCATAACGCCCCAGGTCTGCGGTCCACCCTGCTGCTGAATGGCGATCATGTCCGCCAGATTGGTCGTGCCGTATACCCAGGCCACGCCAAAAATCACCAGGATAAACGGGATGTCATAGGCCAGCATGGCCGTGAGGGCGCGCGAGATGCCAATTGAACCATTGGGATTGGCGCACTGGCCGACACCCAGCGCAAGTCCGAGCGACGGCACCATCATCACATAGGCCAGTGTCACCAGCCCGCCCTTGTCGGCCAGCCCATCCATGCCCGGCACAGGCAACAGGGTCTCGGCGGCGATATAGCCGCCGACCGCCATGATAATGCCCATCTCGTGAATCATGCCGTGAGATATCTGGGTCTGTTTGCCGTACAACTTCAGGATATCGTAGATCGGCTGCAGAAACGGTGGGCCGACGCGCCGCTGCAACCGCGCTGCGATCTTGCGCATCATCAATACCATGCCAAGGCCGACCACGAAGGCCACCAGCGGCATCAGGACCAGTTCGACGATCAGGTGCGATACGCTCATCAGACAATCACCCAGGACAAGGCAAACACGACTACCACGAGTAAATAAAAGGCCGGCTGCGTCTGCCGGTACAGGCCCTGCATGAGCATCGACGCACTGTCGACGGCAGAGACCAGTCCGCGCTCGGCCCAGCGGAAACTCTTGCGGTACCACGGCCCGATGAGATGCATCAGGCCCGGATAGAAATTGTCACTGTACTGGTAACGCGTCTCCGCGGTCAGGAAATGGCCACCGGCATAGTTGTCGAGTTGATGCACGCGCTGGCTGCGACCGCCGGCCAGGAAGATCAGCGTGCCGATTCCGAACCCTGCCAGCATCACCGAGACAACCCAGATCATGTCGAGGCCGCCCTTCTCCATCGGCACGCCGCCCAGTGTGTATCCCAGCACCGGCAACCCGGCTGCGGCCTGAACGGCACTGACCCATTCGAGCACCAGGCCGGGGAAATAACCGGTCACGAAAATAATCGCCGACAGGATCAGCATCGGGACCAGCATGCTCCACGGCGCCTCGTCGACGTCCACGTGCTCCACACGCAACTGGCCGAGGAAGATGTTGTGAATCAGCTTGTAGACATACAGGATGGTTCCCAGGGTACCAATCACCGCGCCAAGGAACAGGAACGGACTGCCGTCGATGATCAGCGAACGATAGATCAGCCACTTGGAAACGAAACCGGCCATCGGCGGCAGACCGGCAAGACTGATGATCGCGATCAGCATGGCGAAAAATGACAGCGGCATACGTGCCACCAGCCCGCCAAGCTTGTTGAGATCGGCCGTCCCGGTGCGATACACCACGGCGGTCACCACCAGGAACAACAGCGCCTCGTAACAGGCATAGTTAAAAACATGCATCAACCCGCCAGCCGAGCCCAGGTCATCGGCGATGACAATCCCGAGCAGCATGTAGCCGCCCTGGCCGATGCCCGACCAGGCCAGCAGGCGCCGCGCATCGTGCTGACGCAAGGCGGTATAGGTGGGAAATATGATGGTAAATACCGCAACCCAGGCGAGCACATCGCGCGCACTGAGCAGACCGAACGGCACCTCAAGCTCGACCAGGCGACCGAGTCCGATCAACTGCACCAGCACCAGCAGGATGGCGAACAGTCCCATGCGGGATGAAATGGCGCCCAGGAAGGCTGCACCGGGACCCGGGGTCTCGGCATAGGCCTTGGCCTGCCACAGGTGAAATGGCAACAACGCCATCTTGACCGCAAAGCCGGCGCCGAACAGCAGCAGCAGCCACCAGACGGTGGCGTCAGCCAGCGACGGCATGGCCGCCTGCAATGCGTTGAACCCGAAACTGCCGACCTCGGCATGGACAATCGCCAGTGCCATCAACATGGCCATGGCACCAGCAATGGCATAGGTCAGATAGCGCAACGCATAACGTGTCGCACGCGGCCCGGCGATGGCCATGAGCAGGAAACTGGCCCAGCTGACCGCCTCCCAGCCAATAAACAGGGTGAGGAAATCG
>JBDLJX010000015.1:0-39533 GCA_039714155.1 Pseudomonadota bacterium
ATTGTGAAAACCCTGCCGGATTACCTGCGACCGGGTCTTGATATTGTCTCGATTGGTCTCAACCCGTCGCTGCCCTCGGTGCGTGACGGCTTTTACTTTGCCAATCCGCGCAACCGTTTCTGGCGGGCGCTGAATGCCAGCGGGTTGCTGCCGGTTGAACTGGAGCCCGGTGTCACAGCAATGCAGACATTGTGTCATGATTATGGCATCGGCTTTACCGACGTGGTGAAGCGGCCGACGGCCGGTGGCAGTGAACTGCGTGCGGCCGATTACCGCGAGTGGGTGCCGGTGCTAAGGGACAAGCTGCTGGAATATGCCCCGGCCATTGCCTGGTTCCATGGCAAGCTGGCCTATAGCCATTACCTGAAATACGGGGAGGACTACCAGGCCGGGGTTGACTGGGGTGAACAACCACTCACGATTGGCAGTAGCCGGGTGTTCGTGACGCCCAACCCGAGTCCGGCCAACGCCGTGTTTTCGCTGGATAATTTGATCGGCTGGTATCGGGCACTTGGCACCTTCCGTGAGCGGATCAGCAGGCCAGACTGATCCGTACCGATGTCACAGCACTTTCCTGTCCATGATCTATACTTTACTACTGAAATCATTCAGCGGAGGGTGTGGTCATGGCAATTGCTACAACCGTGTCACAATATCTGGCCGAGCATGATGTGCCCTACGATGTACTGGCGCATACTCATACCGCTAGCAGTGGCGAGAGTGCCCAGGCCTCGCATGTGCCGGGCAGCCGGCTGGCCAAGTCGGTGGTCCTGGAAGACGAAAACGGCTACCTGATGGTGGTGGTGCCGGCGAGCCGGCGGGTCGATCTCGGCGAGTTGCACCGGCAGATGAACCGCAATCTGGGGCTGGCAACCGAGGGCGAGCTCGGGACGCTGTTCTCAGACTGTGAGATTGGCGCATTACCGGCTTTAGGTCCGGCCTACGGGCTTGAAACCGTGGTCGACGATGCCATTGCCGAGCAGCCGGATATCTACTTTGAGGCCGGTGATCACGAGCAGCTGATCCATGTCAGTGCCGAGGCGTTTGAAGTGCTGATGGGTGAGTCCATCCGGCACGGCCAGTTCAGTCATTAAATATATTGTTGCTTAGCAGCCCCTGTCCGGCATGTCGGGCAGGGGCTGTTAGCTATTGAATTATAATAATTTATAGACCAAAGGCGGTTGTCCCCCAGCCCACGCCGCCAACGGCGGCTTCCGGGTGATGGTGATGGACACGGTCCTCGATATCAGCGACCCGGCCTTCCGGTACATCGACCATCAGCAGGATTTCGCCATGCGCCAGGGCATCCCGGAATTCGTCGAGATGCACGTTGGGTACCCGGGTAAAACGCAGGCCGGCCAGGAAGGTGGCCAGCATCACCCCGAGCGGCAGCAGCAGCCAGGCCGTCAGGCCCTGGATGATCAGCAGGGTTGCCAGCACACCAAGGGCCAGGCCGAATACCACCAGGTTGCCGTCCCAGAGGATGGCCTCAATCCGGCGTGCCGTGTCATGGCGTTGGCGGTCTGAGGCATTCGGCAGGCCATCGAGCGGTACCCGTTTGTCTGCCAGGGTGTGCATCTGTCCGAGGTCCAGGCCGGTGGCAGCCAGTTCATTGACGATCGACAGGGCATGGGCCCGGTCGGGCAACAGGAAATACAGGCGTCTGTTCATTGCGATACCTCTTAACCATATGACATGCATGGTTATCTAGTGAAGAATGACGTTTATAGAGGTAGGTATAGCTGCTTTTTTCCACCTGGCAACTGCATGCCGGGGGTTGTGCACGGTGCACATGGATTTTCGTTGCCAATCTGCCGGAAAGTCCGGGTTACTGTTGACACCCACCAGCGCCTGCAACACAATAGCGGGCTTGCATTTTTTGGAGGGGTTCCCGAGTGGTCAAAGGGATCAGACTGTAAATCTGACGGCTCAGCCTTCGGTGGTTCAAATCCACCCCCCTCCACCAAATGACCGGAATCGCAATGCAGAATCAGCGATTCCATTGAAGTTGAGGTGTTGAAACGCGGGTGTAGTTCAATGGTAGAACCTCAGCCTTCCAAGCTGATTATGTGGGTTCGATTCCCATCACCCGCTCCAGTTAGGCGGGTGAGTGAGACAAAGGTTTTGCCCATATAGCTCAGGCGGTAGAGCACTTCCTTGGTAAGGAAGAGGTCACCGGTTCAAGTCCGGTTATGGGCTCCAGAGTAAATGAGTTTTTATTTTTTTATCCAGAGTGCAAAGGTATAAACGCAAGGGGAGACAGGCGCGATGTCCAAGGAAAAATTTCAGCGAACGAAGCCGCATGTAAACGTGGGAACGATTGGTCACGTTGACCATGGCAAGACGACGCTGACGGCGGCGATCACGAAGGTGATGTCGGAGTTGCGTGGTGGTGAGTTCAAGGCCTATGACCAGATTGACAATGCGCCGGAAGAGCGTGAGCGCGGTATTACGATTGCGACGGCCCACGTGGAGTACGAGTCGGAGAATCGTCACTATGCGCACGTGGACTGCCCGGGACACGCGGACTATGTAAAGAACATGATTACGGGTGCAGCGCAGATGGACGGTGCGATTCTGGTGGTGAGTGCCGCGGACGGCCCGATGCCGCAGACCCGTGAGCACATTCTGCTGTCCCGCCAGGTGGGTGTACCGTATATATTGGTTTACATGAACAAGGCCGACCAGGTCGATGATGCCGAGTTGCTGGAGCTGGTCGAGATGGAGATCCGCGAGCTGCTGGACTCCTATGATTTCCCGGGTGATGACACCCCGATCATCATTGGTTCGGCGCTGAAGGCGCTGGAAGGCGACACCTCCGATATTGGTGTGCCATCGATCATCAAGCTGGTCGAGGAGATGGACAAGTACATTCCGGAGCCGGAGCGTGCCATTGACGGTGACTTCCTGATGCCGGTGGAGGACGTGTTCTCGATTTCCGGTCGTGGCACGGTGGTGACGGGTCGTGTCGAGCGCGGTGTGGTCAAGGTGGGTGAGGATATCGAGATTGTTGGTATCAAGGACACCCAGACCACCACCTGCACGGGTGTGGAGATGTTCCGCAAGCTGCTGGACCAGGGTCAGGCCGGTGACAATGTGGGTGTACTGCTGCGTGGCACCAAGCGTGAAGATGTGGAGCGTGGTCAGGTACTGGCGAAGCCGGGTTCGATCACGCCGCACACCAAGTTTGAGTGTGAAGTGTACGTACTGGGTAAAGATGAAGGTGGCCGTCATACGCCATTTTTCAGCAACTACCGTCCGCAGTTTTATTTCCGCACCACGGATGTGACGGGTGCGTGTGATCTGCCGGAAGGTGTGGAGATGGTGATGCCGGGCGACAACGTAAAGATGACGGTGTCGCTGATTGCGCCGATTGCGATGGAAGAGGGTCTGCGCTTTGCGATTCGCGAAGGCGGCCGTACCGTCGGCGCCGGCGTGGTGTCGAAGATTATCGAGTAATTAATGTAGGAGCGAATTCATTCGCGAATGATCGCGGCTGAAGCCGCTCCTACACTGATTTAGATAGGCCAGTAGCTCAATTGGCAGAGCGGCGGTCTCCAAAACCGCAGGTTGGGGGTTCGATTCCCTCCTGGCCTGCCAAAAACACGGGGACGGTTAATGCAACCGTCACTGTAAGACTTGTAGCAGGTATTGATGAACGCAAAAGTTGATACGGAAAGCGGACGGCTGGATTCGCTGAAGATGGGTGCGGCTGTTTTGCTGCTCGCCGGCGGTATCTATGCTTTTTACCATTTCGGGGACATGCATGCGGTTATTCGCGTGCTTGGCCTGCTTGGTGTCGCGGCGGTCTCCCTGTTTATTGCCTCGCAAACAGCGTTTGGTCGCCAGGTGATCGGTTTTGTCAGTGGCGCCAATACCGAGGTGCGCCGGGTCGTCTGGCCGACGCGCCAGGAAACGATCCAGACCACACTGGCGGTGCTGGTGGTCGTGCTGCTGGTGGGAATATTTTTATGGTTGCTCGATATGTTTCTGCTGAGGGCAATCCAGTTTCTGACAGGGCAGGGAAGTTGACGATGGCATTACAGTGGTACGTGGTGCACGCCTATTCAGGTTTTGAAAACCAGGTCAAGCGTGCACTTGAGGAGCGGGTAGCGCGTGCCGGCATGGACGACATGTTTGGCGAGATTCTGGTACCGACCGAGGAAGTGGTTGAAATGCGCGAGGGCACGAAACGCCGCAGTGAGCGCAAGTTCTTCCCGGGTTATGTGCTGGTGCAGATGGAAATGAATGACGACACCTGGCACCTGGTCAAGGATGCGCCCAAGGTGATGGGCTTTATTGGCGGTACCAGCGCCAGCCCGGCACCGATCACCCAGAATGAGGCGGATTCCATCCTGCAGCGTGTCCAGGAGGGCGTTGACAAGCCGCGGCCCAAGGTGCTGTTTGAAGTGGGCGAGGTGGTACGTGTTACCGAAGGGCCGTTTAACGATTTCAACGGCGTGGTGGAAGAAGTGAATTATGAAAAGAGCCGGCTGCGGGTCTCGGTACTGATCTTCGGTCGCTCGACGCCGGTTGAGCTCGAGTTTGGCCAGGTGGAGAAGGCGTAGTTATATATTAATTGTAGGAGCGGCTTTAGCCGCGATCGCTCGCGGCTAAAGCCGCTCCTACGAGATGTTCGCGGGATGGATCAGTATTGCCATCTCAGATAAACACAGGGGAGCCGTGAGGCGTTTGCACCCACAGGAGTACAAAGATGGCCAAGAAAATCGAGGCATATATCAAGCTGCAGGTACCTGCAGGTGAAGCCAATCCGAGTCCGCCAGTCGGTCCTGCACTGGGCCAGCATGGCGTGAACATCATGGAATTCTGCAAGGCGTTCAATGCGCAGACCCAGCAGGTGGAGAAAGGCCTGCCAACCCCGGTTGTTATTACCGTTTATAACGATCGCAGTTTTACATTTATTACCAAGACGCCGCCGGCGTCCGTGCTGCTGAAAAAAGCAGCGGGTATTGCAAAGGGTTCCGGTACCCCGAATACCGACAAGGTTGGCAAGGTGACCCGCGCCCTGCTGGAAGAGATCGCCACCACCAAGATGGCGGACCTCAATGCAACAGATATGGATGCCGCGGTAAAAATTATCGCAGGCAGTGCCCGCAGTATGGGCCTGGACGTGGAGGGCTGAGTTCATGACTAAACTGACAAAACGGGCAAAGATGATTGCGGAAAAGGTCATGCCGGGCAAACAGTACCAGATTGACGAGGCGCTGGACCTGCTGCGCGAGATTTCCGGGCTCAAGTTCAAGGAATCGGTTGATGTGTGTGTCAATCTTGGTGTTGATCCCCGCAAGTCGGACCAGGTCGTGCGTGGTTCCACGGTGCTGCCGAATGGTACCGGCAAGTCGGTCCGGGTGGCGGTGTTTACCCAGGGTGCGAATGCCGATGCCGCGAAGGAAGCCGGTGCTGATATTATCGGCATGGAAGACCTTGCCGAGGAAGTCAAGAAAGGCAACATGAACTTTGACGTCGTGATTGCCTCACCCGATGCCATGCGGGTAGTCGGTACGCTCGGCCAGATCCTGGGTCCGCGTGGCCTGATGCCGAACCCGAAAGTCGGCACCGTGGCGCAGGATGTCGCCACTGCCGTCAAGAATGCCAAGGCAGGCCAGGTGCGTTACCGCACCGACAAGGCCGGCATTATCCATTGCCCGATCGGCAGGGTGGACTTCGAGTCCAGTGCCTTGAAGGAAAACCTCGAGGCATTGCTGGTTGATCTGCAGAAGGCCAAGCCGTCATCGGCCAAGGGCGTGTACATGAAGAAAATCTCGCTCACGACCACGATGGGGCCGGGGCTGCTGGTGGATCAGGCTTCCATCGAGATCTAGGAAGTTTTCCTTTTCCCCGGAGGGAGAGGGATCGAATGACGGGAAGGTGATATACCCTCCCACGGTTTGACGTATGCCGGGCGGATGTTTGTCCGGCAGCTGTCAAAGACCGCAGGTACCCGGCAGGGCGGTTTGGATGACCGGGTTTAATTGTTCGCCATGGATGACGGAATGGCCTGCGCAGATGGTGATCGAAATGACAGTATTTCGATGTACAGGGATGTACAAGTGTCGCGGGAGGCAAGGACGATGTACAGGATGTACAAGTGTCGCGAGAGGGCAGGATGCCCGAAGCGACTGCCGGGAGCGACCTGTCTTCAAGTCACCCAACAGAGTGCGTCAGTTGCGTTTGGCTGGCGTGATGTCACTAACGGGAAAACAGGCTGGCATTTGCCGATCCTCGATTCCCAGAGAGGTAAACACAATGGCATTAACTCTTGAAGAGAAAAAGGCTGTTGTTGCTGAAGTTGCTGAAGTCGCGCAAGGCGCTCTTTCGGCCGTCGCCGCTGAATACCGTGGCCTGACAGTCGAGGAGATGACTGACCTGCGCATCAGGGCGCGCCAGGACAATGTCTATCTGCGTGTGGTGAAAAACACGCTGGCACGTCGTGCGCTGGATGATACCGACTTTGCATGCATGAACGAGCGGCTGACCGGTCCGTTGATCCTGGCGTTTTCGCAGGAGGATCCGGGTGCGGCTGCGCGCGTGACCAAGGACTTTGCCAAAGAGCACGACAAGTTCGAGGTCACCATGCTGTCTGTGGGTGGGGAACTGCTTGAGCCGTCAGAAATTGACAAGCTGGCCAAGCTGCCGACCCGCGACCAGGCTATCAGCATGCTGATGTCTGTCATGCAGGCGCCGATTGCGAAGTTTGTCCGCACCCTGAACGAAGTGCCGGGCAAGCTGGTTCGCACAACGGCGGCAATTCGTGACCAGAAGCAGCAGGCAGCTTGACTTAACAGCTGTCAGCCAGTTGCTGTCAGCTACCAGCAAATTTAACAGGAGTATTTATTATGGCCGTTTCACAAGAAGAGATTCTCGACACAATCTCCAGCATGAGCGTAATGGAGGTCGTTGACCTGATTTCCGCCATGGAAGAGAAGTTTGGTGTTTCCGCTGCAGTTGCTGTTGCGGCGGCACCTGCTGCTGGCGGTGACGCCGGCGGTGCTGCTGCTGAAGAGCAGACCGAGTTCGATGTTTTCATGTCCAGCTTCGGCGAAAACAAGGTGTCTGTCATCAAGGCGGTTCGTGGTATTACCGGCCTGGGTCTGAAGGAAGCCAAGGAGATGGTGGAGAGTGCACCGTCTACGATTAAGGAAGCCGCTTCCAAAGACGAGGCAGAAGACATCAAGAAACAGCTCGAAGAGGCTGGCGCCAGCGTCGAGCTCAAATAAGCGGACGATACGTAATCCATTTGTGATTACAGCATCTGCTGAAATACAGGGTTGGCCGGTAGCGCATAGCGCGCCCGGCCTTTCCCTGCTTGCTGGTTTTACCAGCCCGTCTGAATATGTTCAGGCGGGTTCGCTATTGTCTGAAAAACGTGACTGTCTTGACAGCCGTTCAGCCGGACAGTAACTGAAAGAGGAATACTCATGGCCTACAGTTTCACTGAAAAGAGACGTATTCGTAAGGACTTTGGCAAACGTCACAGCATCCTGGACGTACCTTACCTGCTCGCAACCCAGCTCGAGTCCTATCGTGATTTCATGCAGGCAGACAACGCGCCGGACAAACGCGATGACATAGGCCTGCATGCTGCCTTCAGGTCGGTATTGCCAATCGTCAGTTACTCCGGAACGGCAGCGCTGGATTATGTCAGCTACCGTCTCGGTGAGCCGGCCTTTGACGTCAAGGAATGCCAGTTGCGTGGCCTGACCTACGCGGCCCCCTTGCGTGCCCTGGTGCGCCTGATCATCTACGACAAGGAAGCACCGGCAGGCAGCAAGAAGATCAAGGACATCAAGGAGCAGGAAGTCTACATGGGCGAACTGCCCCTGATGACGGATAATGGCACCTTCGTTATCAACGGTACCGAGCGCGTTATTGTTTCCCAGCTGCACCGTTCACCAGGCGTTTTCTTTGATCATGACAAGGGCAAGACGCACTCATCCGGCAAGCTGCTGTTCTCTGCCCGTGTAATTCCGTATCGCGGCTCCTGGCTGGACATGGAGTTCGATCCCAAGGATTCCCTGTTCGTGCGCATCGACCGTCGCCGCAAGTTGCCGGCAACCATCCTGCTGCGTGCGCTGGGCTATGACAACGAGGAAATCCTCGATATCTTCTTCGACACCAATTCATTCCATATCGGCGGCAAGGACATCAAGCTGGACCTGGTTGCCGAACGGCTGCGTGGTGAAACCGCATCCTTTGATATCAAGGCCAAGTCGAAGGTCATCGTTGAGGAAGGCCGCCGCATAACAGCGCGCCACATACGCGAACTCGAAAAGGCCGGCATCAAGTCGCTGGTTGTCCCTGATGACTACCTGGTTGACAAGGTGCTGGCACACAATGTTATTGACAAGGAGACCGGTGAACTGGTTGCCAGTGCCAATGACGAAATTACGCCGGAACTGATGGAGAAGCTGCGTGAAGCCGGTATCAAGGACATCAGGACACTGTTTGTCAACGATCTTGACCGCGGCCCGTACATTTCCAGCACACTGCGTATCGATGCGACGACCACCGCCCTTGAAGCCATGGTCGAGATCTACCGCATGATGCGCCCGGGTGAGCCGCCAACCAAGGATGCTGCACAGAACCTGTTCAAAAACCTGTTTTTTACTTCCGAGCGTTATGACCTTTCTGCCGTTGGCCGTATGAAGTTCAACCGCCGTGTCGGTCGTGAGGAAATCACCGGTGAAGGCACGTTGTCGAAGGAAGATATCCTTGAAGTGATGAAGGTGTTGATCGACATCCGCAACGGCAACGGTACGGTTGACGATATCGACCACCTTGGCAATCGCCGCATCCGCTGTGTCGGTGAAATGGCTGAAAACGTGTTCCGCATCGGTCTGGTACGTGTCGAACGCGCCGTCAAGGAACGTCTGGGTCTGGCGGAATCGGAAAGTCTGATGCCGCAGGAACTCATTAACGCCAAGCCGGTCGCCGCAGCCATTAAGGAATTTTTTGGTTCCAGCCAGCTATCGCAGTTCATGGACCAGAACAACCCGCTGTCTGAAGTGACCCACAAACGCCGCGTCTCGGCACTCGGTCCGGGTGGCCTGACCCGTGAACGTGCCGGCTTCGAGGTGCGCGACGTGCACCCGACACACTACGGTCGTGTCTGCCCGATCGAGACCCCTGAAGGCCCGAACATCGGCCTGATCAATTCCCTGTCGGTGTATGCGCGTACCAATGATTACGGTTTCCTGGAAACCCCGTACCGCAAGGTCGAGAACGGCCGTGTCACCGACAAGGTCGAGTACCTTTCGGCAATCGTGGAAGGCGAATACACCATCGCCCAGGCCAACGCCAGGGTCGATGCCAGGGGCAACCTGATTGATGATCTTATTACCAGCCGTCATCAGAACGAGTTCATGATGGCCTCGTCGGATCAGGTCGATTACATTGACGTATCACCGAAGCAGATTGTTTCGGTAGCAGCCGCGCTGATCCCGTTTCTCGAGCACGATGATGCCAACCGCGCACTCATGGGCTCAAACATGCAGCGCCAGGCCGTACCGACACTGAAAACCGAGAAGCCGCTGGTGGGTACCGGTATTGAACGTACCGTGGCGGTGGATTCCGGTGTGACGGTCGTCGCCAGACGTGGCGGTGCTGTGGATTCCGTCGATGCCGGGCGCATCGTGGTCCGCGTCAATGATGATGAAACCGTTGCCGGTGAGCCGGGTGTAGATATCTACAACCTGACCAAGTACACGCGTTCCAACCAGAATACCTGCATCAACCAGCGACCGCTGGTGTCGCCAGGTGACATGATTACCCGTGGTGACGTACTGGCCGATGGTCCGAGTACCGACATGGGTGAGCTGGCACTGGGTCAGAACCTGCTGGTCGCATTTATGCCATGGAATGGCTACAACTTCGAGGACTCCATTCTGATCTCCGAGCGTGTCGTTGAGGAAGACCGCTTTACCACCATCCACATCGAGGAACTCACCTGTGTCGCCCGTGACACCAAGCTGGGTTCCGAGGAAGTCACCGGTGACATCCCGAATGTCGGTGAAGGGGCACTGGCAAAACTGGACGAGTCGGGCATTGTCTACATCGGTGCCGAGGTCAAGCCGGGCGATATCCTGGTCGGCAAGGTGACCCCAAAGGGTGAAACCCAGCTGACACCGGAAGAAAAACTGCTGCGCGCCATCTTTGGCGAGAAGGCTTCCGACGTGAAGGATACCTCGCTGCGTGTGCCTTCAGGTATGGACGGTACCGTTATCGATGTGCAGGTCTTCACGCGTGACGGTGTCGAGAAGGACCAGCGCGCGTTGCAGATCCAGGAAGAACAGCTGGAGCAGGTACGCAAGGACCTGAACGACCAGTTGCGCATCATGGAAGAGGATATTTATGTTCGCGTCGAGAAACTGCTGCAGGGCAAGGTCGCCGAGGGTGGTCCGAACAAGTTGTCTGCCGGTTCCAAGCTTACCAGGGACTATCTCGCGAACATCGGCCATGACAAGTGGTTCGAGGTGCGGCTGCGCAACGAGGATGCCAATTCCGATCTGGAGAAGGCCGGCGAGCAGCTCAAGTCGCTGCGCAAGGATTTCGAGAAGCGCCTGGAAGAGAAGAAGGTCAAGCTCACCCAGGGCGATGATCTGGCGCCGGGTGTGCTGAAAATGGTCAAGGTCTACCTCGCGGTCAAGCGCCGCGTGCAGCCGGGTGACAAGATGGCAGGTCGTCACGGTAACAAGGGTGTGATCTCCATGATCCAGCCTCTGGAAGACATGCCGTACTCGGAAGATGGAACCCCGGTCGACATCGTGCTGAACCCGCTGGGTGTGCCTTCCCGCATGAACATCGGCCAGGTGCTGGAAACCCACCTCGGCTGGGCAGCCAAGGGTCTTGGTCTGAAGATCGGCCGCATGCTGGAGGCGCAGCAGAAGATCACTGGAATCCGCAAGTTCCTCGACCAGGTCTATAACACCAGTGGTCGCAAGGAAGACCTGAAGTCGTTTACCGACGAGGAAATCCTCGAGCTGGCGAACAATCTGAAGCAGGGTGTGCCGATGGCAACACCGGTGTTCGACGGTGCTTCCGAGGACGAGATCAAGAACATGCTGGAGCTGGCAGACCTGCCGACGACCGGCCAGACGACACTGTATGACGGCCGCACCGGCGATGCTTTTGATAGGCAGGTCACAGTTGGCTACATGTATATGCTGAAGCTCAATCACCTTGTTGATGACAAGATGCATGCACGCTCCACCGGTCCGTACAGCCTGGTGACCCAGCAGCCGCTGGGCGGCAAGGCGCAGTTTGGTGGCCAGCGCTTCGGTGAGATGGAGGTATGGGCGCTCGAGGCCTACGGTGCTTCCTACACCCTGCAGGAAATGCTGACGGTTAAATCGGACGATGTGAGCGGCCGTACCAAGATGTACAAGAACATCGTGGACGGCGATCACCGCATGGATGCCGGCATGCCGGAATCCTTCAATGTACTGGTGAAGGAAATCCGTTCACTCGGCATCAACATGGAACTGGAGCAGGACTGACACAAGTTCGTTCCCCGGGATTACGACACTCGACGCTGCATATGCAGGAGAGACGATGAAAGACTTACTCAATCTGTTGAAACCGCAAGACCATACTGACGACTTCGATGCGATTCGTATCGGGCTGGCATCACCTGACATGATCCGGTCCTGGTCCTACGGCGAGGTCAAGAAACCGGAGACCATCAACTACCGGACATTCAAGCCGGAACGTGATGGCCTGTTTTGTGCCAAGATCTTCGGCCCGGTCAAGGACTACGAGTGCCTGTGCGGCAAGTACAAGCGCCTCAAGCATCGCGGCGTCGTCTGCGAGAAGTGCGGCGTTGAAGTTACGCTGGCCAAGGTGCGCCGTGAGCGCATGGGTCACATCGAACTGGCCAGCCCGGCGGCACACATCTGGTTCCTGAAATCACTGCCGTCACGTATCGGCCTGCTGATGGACATGACACTGCGCGATATCGAGCGCGTCCTGTATTTCGAGGCCTTCGTGGTGGTCGATCCCGGCATGACCACGCTGGAGCGCAGCCAGTTGCTGTCCGACGAGGCCTACCTCGAGGCCATCCAGGAAAACGGTGACGAATTCGATGCCCGTATGGGTGCCGAGGCCGTGTTTGAGCTGTTGAAAAGCATTGATCTGCAGGTCGAGGCCGCCAAACTGCGTGACGAGATCGGCAGCACCAAGTCCGAAACCAAACTGAAGCGGCTCGGCAAGCGCCTAAAGCTGGTGGAATCCTTTATTGAATCAGGTAACCGTCCGGAATGGATGGTGATGACCGTGTTGCCGGTATTGCCGCCGGAGCTACGGCCGCTGGTGCCGCTGGACGGTGGCCGTTTCGCCACCTCCGACCTGAACGACCTGTATCGCCGTGTTATTAACCGTAACAATCGCCTGAAGCGGCTGCTGGAACTGAACGCACCGGATATCATTGTGCGCAATGAAAAGCGCATGCTGCAGGAATCGGTAGATGCGCTGCTCGACAACGGTCGCCGCGGCCGGGCCATTACCGGCACCAACAAGCGCCCGCTGAAATCACTGGCCGACATGATCAAGGGCAAGCAGGGCCGTTTCCGCCAGAACCTGCTTGGCAAGCGCGTCGATTACTCAGGCCGTTCCGTTATCGTGGTCGGCCCGACCCTGAAACTGCACCAGTGCGGTCTGCCGAAACGCATGGCACTGGAACTGTTCAAGCCGTTCATCTTCAGCAAGCTGCAGCTGCGCGGCCTGGCCACCACCATCAAGGCAGCCAAGAAGCTGGTCGAACGCGAAGGCCCGGAAGTCTGGGATATCCTCGAGGAGGTGATCCGCGAGCACCCGGTCATGCTGAACCGTGCGCCTACCCTGCACCGTCTCGGTATCCAGGCATTCGAGCCGGTGCTGATCGAGGGCAAGGCCATCCAGTTGCACCCGCTGGTGTGTGCGGCATTCAACGCCGACTTTGACGGTGACCAGATGGCGGTCCACGTGCCGCTGTCCATCGAGGCGCAGCTGGAAGCGCGTGCACTGATGATGTCATCCAACAATATCCTGTCACCGGCCAATGGCGAACCGATTATCGTGCCATCACAGGACGTCGTGCTGGGTCTTTACTACCTGACGCGCGAGTCCGTCAATGCCAGGGGTGAGGGCATGGTGTTTGCCGACATCAAGGAGGTTCATCGTGCCAACGCCACCGGCCATGTGTCGTTGCATGCCCGGATCAAGGTGCGCTTGCGCACGACCGAGTTCGATGATGACGGCAACGTGCAGGAACAGTATGGATTGATTGAAACCACGGTCGGTCGTTCGCTGATGTCTGAACTGTTGCCAGAGGGCCTGCCGTTCGAGTTGGTTAACCGTGATATGACCAAGAAGGCCATCTCCAGCCTGATCAATGCCTGTTACCGGCGCGTTGGTCTGAAAGAGACGGTTATTTTTGCCGATCAGCTGATGTACATGGGCTTCTCCTACGCGACCCGTGCGGCGGTGTCCTTCGGCATCAATGACATGACCATCCCCGAGAGCAAGGCCGGAATCCTGGCCGGCGCGGAAGAGGAAGTACTGGAGATCCAGAACCAGTACACTTCCGGCCTCGTCACCCAGGGTGAGCGTTATAACAAGGTGGTGGATATCTGGTCACGCACCAATGACCAGGTTGCCAAGGCCATGATGGAACGTCTCGGTACCGAGGAAAAAACCAACGCCAGGGGCGAGAAGGTCAGGCAACCGTCGTTTAACTCCGTTTACATGATGGCCGATTCCGGTGCGCGTGGTTCCGCTGCACAGATCCGCCAGCTGGCCGGTATGCGCGGCCTGATGGCCAAGCCGGACGGCTCGATTATCGAGACGCCGATTACTGCCAACTTCCGTGAGGGCCTGGACGTGCTGCAGTACTTTATTTCTACCCACGGTGCACGCAAGGGTCTGGCCGATACCGCGCTCAAGACCGCCAACTCCGGTTACCTGACCCGCCGCCTGGTGGATGTCGCCCAGGACATGGTGGTCATCGGTACCGACTGCGGTACCGACAACAGCCTGGTCCTGACGCCGCTGGTCGAGGGTGGTGACGTGGTTGAACCATTACGCGAACGCGTGCTGGGCCGCATCACGGCGGTTGATGTCACCGTGCCCGGACAGGATGAGGTCATCGCACCAGTCGGGACGTTGCTGGACGAGGAATGGGTCGACCTGCTCGAGCAGCACGGCGTGGACGAGATCCGGGTGCGTTCGCCGATTACCTGCGAAAACCGCTACGGTGTCTGCGCCTCCTGTTACGGTCGTGATCTGGCCCGTGGCCATATGGTGAATGCCGGTGAGGCCATCGGCGTCATTGCCGCACAGTCCATCGGTGAACCGGGTACCCAGCTGACCATGCGTACCTTCCATATCGGCGGTGCCGCAAGTCGTTCAGCCACGGTCAACAGCGTCGAGGTCAAGGCCGGTGGTACCGTCAAGTTGCATAACATCAAGACCGTGATCAACAAGAACAACAACCTGGTCGCAGTGTCGCGTTCCGGTGAAATCGGTATTGTCGACGAGTTCGGTCGCGAGCGGGAGCGCTACAAGGTGCCGTATGGTGCGGTGATCAGTGCCACCGACGGCGATACAGTTGAGGGTGGCAGTGTGATTGCCAACTGGGACCCGCATACCCACCCGATCGTGACCGAGGTGGCCGGTGTCGTTGGTTTTACTGATTTCACCGAGGGTGTGTCGGTACAGGAGCACACTGACGAGATGACCGGACTGACCAGCAAGGTCATAACCGATCCGAAACAGCGTGGCTCTGCGGGCAAGGACTTGCGTCCGATGGTCAGGCTGACAGACGAACAGGGTAACCCGCTGAAGATCGCCGGTACCGACCTGGATGCGCATTACTTCCTGCCAGCCGGTGCGATCGTGGCACTGGAGGATGGTGCGGCCGTCGAAGTCGGTGACGTTATCGCGCGTATCCCGCAGGAGTCATCCAAGACCCGTGATATCACCGGCGGTCTGCCGCGGGTTGCTGACCTGTTCGAGGGACGCAAGCCCAAGGAACCGGCTATCCTGGCGGAGCAAACCGGTACGGTAAGCTTCGGTAAGGACACCAAGGGCAAGCAGCGCGTCGTCATTACCGATGCAGACGGCGAGGTGCACGAGGAACTGATTCCCAAGTGGCGTCACGTGACCGTGTTCGAGGGCGAGCATATCGAAAAGGGTGAGACCCTTGTCGACGGTGAGCCGAGTGCACATGACATCCTGCGCCTGCTGGGCACCCCGGCCATGGCCGAGTACCTGGTCAAGGAGATTCAGGACGTCTACCGCCTGCAGGGTGTGAAGATCAACGACAAGCACATCGAGGTCATCCTGCGGCAGATGCTGCGCAAGGTCGAGATCCTCGGCATGGGTGACAGCAGCTTCCTCAAGGGCGAGCAGGTGGAAAGGGCCCGGGTGCTGGCCGAGAACGAGAAACTGGAGCGTGATGGCAAGGAGCCGGCCGGGTGGATGCCGCTGCTGCTGGGTATCACCAAGGCCTCGCTGGCGACCGAATCCTTCATCTCGGCGGCCTCCTTCCAGGAAACCACCCGGGTGCTGACCGAGGCTGCCGTCCGTGGCAGCAGGGACGGCCTGCGGGGCCTGAAGGAGAACGTTATCGTCGGTCGCCTGATCCCGGCTGGCACCGGTCTGGCCTACCACGAGGAGCGCCGCCGCAAGCGGGAACTGGACATGATCGAAATTGTCGAGCCGCCGCTGGCCGTGGAGGTTCCGGAAGAGGGGCAGGCGGAGGATGTGGCGGAATCCTCAACGGATTAATCCTATTAAAAAAACTTTCTTGACAGGGCCATGCTCTGTCTCTAAAATTCCGCTTCCCTCGACAGGCCGGGTCACCCGGCCTGTCGTTTGTTTTCAGGACTTTAGAATTATTACTTCGGTTTATTTCAGGATATTCGGGTATGGCAACAATCAATCAGTTAGTGCGCAAGCCACGCAGCAGGAAACGGGAGAAGAGTAACGTCCCGGCACTGGAATCCTGCCCGCAAAAACGTGGTGTGTGTACCCGTGTCTATACCACGACGCCGAAGAAACCGAACTCGGCACTCCGCAAGGTTGCGCGTGTGCGTCTGACCAACGGCTATGAGGTGACCACTTATATCGGTGGTGAAGGACACAACCTCCAGGAGCACTCGGTGGTGCTGATCCGTGGTGGTCGTGTCAAGGATTTGCCAGGTGTGCGTTATCACACCGTCCGCGGCAGCCTCGATACCTCCGGTGTTACGAGTCGTCGCCAGGGCCGCTCCAAGTACGGCGCCAAGCGGCCCAAGTCCTGATC
This sequence comes from Pseudomonadota bacterium, assembly GCA_039714155.1. GTDB lineage: Bacteria > Pseudomonadota > Gammaproteobacteria > UBA9214 > UBA9214 > SZUA-186. Next base: position 16,301 of record JBDLJX010000015.1, read on the forward strand.
TGACTGCATAGCAAGCTGAGAGATACACATGTCCAGAAGAAGAGTTATCGGCTCACGGGAAATTCTCCCTGATCCCAAGTACGGCAACGAGATGCTGGCCAAGTTCATCAACATGGTGATGAAGTCCGGAAAGAAGTCCGTCGCGGAGCGGATTATCTACGGCGCGCTGGACCAGATCGCCGACAAGGGCAAGGGTGACCCGCTGGAGGTACTGGACAAGGCGCTCGACAATGTACGGCCGATGGTCGAAGTGAAGTCACGCCGCGTTGGTGGTGCGACCTACCAGGTACCGGTCGAGGTAAGACAGATACGCCGTACCACGCTGGCCATGCGCTGGGTCCTCGATGCCTCGCGCAGTCGCAGTGAGAAGTCCATGCCGTTACGGCTGGCAGGTGAATTGCTGGATGCGGCCGAGAATCGTGGTTCGGCTGTGAAGAAACGTGAAGATATCCACCGTATGGCAGAGGCTAACAAGGCCTTCTCGCACTACCGGTGGTAACAGACATCATTTTAACTACAAGCACATTGGTACAGGACAGTGGCACGTACAACTCCAATCGAACGTTACCGGAATGTGGGCATCATGGCCCATATCGATGCCGGCAAGACGACGACGACGGAGCGTATCCTGTTCTATACCGGCATCTCCCACAAGATCGGTGAGGTGCATGATGGCGCTGCCGTCATGGACTGGATGGAGCAGGAGCAGGAGCGCGGTATCACCATTACCTCCGCTGCCACCACCTGCTTCTGGCAGGGCATGGACAAGCAGTTCGAGAAGCACCGCATCAACATTATCGATACCCCCGGACACGTGGACTTCACCATCGAGGTGGAACGTTCCCTGCGGGTTCTCGACGGCGCCTGTGCCGTATTCTGTGCCGTTGGCGGGGTCGAACCGCAGTCCGAGACCGTCTGGCGCCAGGCCAACAAGTACCATGTGCCGCGCCTGGCCTTTGTCAACAAGATGGACCGTGCCGGTGCAGATTTCCTGCGCGTGGTCAAGCAGATGAAAGAGCGCCTCGGCGCCAACCCGGTGCCGGTACAACTGCCGATCGGTGCCGAAGAAAACTTCCAGGGTGTGGTGGATCTCATTTGCCAAAAGGCGATCTTCTGGAATGAAGATGACAAGGGTGCCACATACGTCGAGCAGGATATCCCGGCGGACATGGTTGATGTCTGTCATGAATGGCGCGAACACATGATGGAATCGGTCGCTGAGGCCAGCGACGAATTGATGGAAAAATATCTTGATGCCGGTGAACTGTCCGAAGACGAGATACGTCAGGGCCTGCGAACCCGTACCCTCGCTAACGAGATTGTCCCGGCACTGTGCGGTTCGGCCTTCAAGAACAAGGGCGTGCAGGCAATGCTGGATGCCATTGTCTATTTCATGCCGTCACCGGTCGATGTGCCGGCGATTGCAGGCCACCTTGATGATGCCGACGAGACCGAATCGACACGTGAACCATCTGACGAGGCGCCGTTTGCGTCACTGGCCTTCAAGATCGCGACTGACCCGTTCGTCGGCAACCTGACCTTCTTCCGGGTCTACTCGGGCGTGCTGAATACCGGCGACACCGTTTATAATTCGGTCAAGGGCAAGAAAGAACGTATTGGCCGTATTTTGCAGATGCATTCGAACAGCCGCAAGGAAATCAAGGAAGTCCGCGCCGGCGATATTGCGGCTGCCGTTGGTCTGAAGGATGTCACCACCGGTGACACCCTGTGTGACCCGGAAAACGTTATTACCCTGGAGCGCATGGAGTTTCCGGAACCGGTGATCTCGGTTGCCGTGGAACCGAAGACCAAGGCCGACCAGGAGAAGATGGGCATTGCCCTGCAGAAACTGGCCAAGGAAGACCCGTCATTCCGGGTGCATACCGATGCAGAGTCCGGCCAGACAATTATATCCGGCATGGGCGAGCTGCATCTCAACATTATCGTGGATCGCATGAAGCGTGAATTCAAGGTGGAAGCCAATGTCGGTGCGCCGCAGGTGGCCTACCGCGAGACCATCCGCAAGACGGTCGAGGCCGAAGGCAAGTTCGTGCGCCAGTCCGGTGGCCGTGGCCAGTATGGTCATGTCTGGTTGAAGCTGGAGCCGCAGGAGTCCGGCAAGGGTTATGAATTCGAGAATGCCGTTGTCGGTGGTGTGGTGCCAAGAGAGTACATCAGCTCTGTCGACAAGGGCATACAGGAACAGATGGAAAACGGTGTCGTCGGTGGTTATCCGGTCGTTGATGTCAAGGTGACCCTGTATGACGGTTCCTATCATGACGTTGACTCCAGTGAAATGGCGTTCAGGATTGCCGGTTCCATGGGGTTCAGGGCCGGGGCCATGAAGGCCAGCCCGGTCCTGCTTGAGCCGATCATGAAAGTGGAAGTTGTCAGCCCGGAAGACTACCTGGGTGATGTGATGGGCGATCTTAACCGCCGTCGCGGCATCACCCATGGTATGGAAGAAGGTCCGGCCGGCAAGATTATTCGTGCCGAAGTGCCGCTGGCCGAGATGTTCGGTTATGCCACCGATCTGCGATCGGCAACCCAGGGACGTGCGACCTATTCAATGGAATTCGAGAAGTACTCGGAAGCACCGGCAAGCATTGCCGATGCCGTTATCAAGAAAGCATCGTAACAAACAGACCAGTCAACGAGGTATACAGACGTGTCCAAGGAAAAATTTCAGCGAACGAAGCCGCATGTAAACGTGGGAACGATTGGTCACGTTGACCATGGCAAGACGACGCTGACGGCGGCGATCACGAAGGTGATGTCGGAGTTGCGTGGTGGTGAGTTCAAGGCCTATGACCAGATTGACAATGCGCCGGAAGAGCGTGAGCGCGGTATTACGATTGCGACGGCCCACGTGGAGTACGAGTCGGAGAATCGTCACTATGCGCACGTGGACTGCCCGGGACACGCGGACTATGTAAAGAACATGATTACGGGTGCAGCGCAGATGGACGGTGCGATTCTGGTGGTGAGTGCCGCGGACGGCCCGATGCCGCAGACCCGTGAGCACATTCTGCTGTCCCGCCAGGTGGGTGTACCGTATATATTGGTTTACATGAACAAGGCCGACCAGGTCGATGATGCCGAGTTGCTGGAGCTGGTCGAGATGGAGATCCGCGAGCTGCTGGACTCCTATGATTTCCCGGGTGATGACACCCCGATCATCATTGGTTCGGCGCTGAAGGCGCTGGAAGGCGACACCTCCGATATTGGTGTGCCATCGATCATCAAGCTGGTCGAGGAGATGGACAAGTACATTCCGGAGCCGGAGCGTGCCATTGACGGTGACTTCCTGATGCCGGTGGAGGACGTGTTCTCGATTTCCGGTCGTGGCACGGTGGTGACGGGTCGTGTCGAGCGCGGTGTGGTCAAGGTGGGTGAGGATATCGAGATTGTTGGTATCAAGGACACCCAGACCACCACCTGCACGGGTGTGGAGATGTTCCGCAAGCTGCTGGACCAGGGTCAGGCCGGTGACAATGTGGGTGTACTGCTGCGTGGCACCAAGCGTGAAGATGTGGAGCGTGGTCAGGTACTGGCGAAGCCGGGTTCGATCACGCCGCACACCAAGTTTGAGTGTGAAGTGTACGTACTGGGTAAAGATGAAGGTGGCCGTCATACGCCATTTTTCAGCAACTACCGTCCGCAGTTTTATTTCCGCACCACGGATGTGACGGGTGCGTGTGATCTGCCGGAAGGTGTGGAGATGGTGATGCCGGGCGACAACGTAAAGATGACGGTGTCGCTGATTGCGCCGATTGCGATGGAAGAGGGTCTGCGCTTTGCGATTCGCGAAGGCGGCCGTACCGTCGGCGCCGGCGTGGTGTCGAAGATTATCGAGTAATTAATGTAGGAGCGAATTCATTCGCGAATGATCGCGGCTGAAGCCGCTCCTACACTGATTTAGATAGGCCAGTAGCTCAATTGGCAGAGCGGCGGTCCTACGGATGACTATTAACGAAAGCAGGTAAACATGAGCAACCAGAGAATCCGGATTCGTCTCAAGGCCTTTGATCATCGTCTGATCGATCAGTCGGCAGCAGAGATTGTCGAGACAGCCAGGCGCACCGGTGCGCAGGTGCGGGGCCCGATCCCGCTGCCCACCAAGAAGGAGCGTTTTACTGTGCTGATTTCGCCGCACGTCAACAAGGACGCGCGTGACCAGTACGAAATCCGGACCCACAAGCGGTTGATGGATATTGTCGATCCAACGGACAAGACGGTGGATGCCTTGATGAAACTGGATCTGGCAGCCGGCGTTGATGTGCAGATCAAACTGAATTAATGAGCTATCGACTTTATTAATGAGCTAACGACTGAATTAACGGGTTAAACGAACATGAGTATCGGAATCGTTGGACGCAAGGCAGGTATGACACGCATCTTCCTGGATGACGGTGCTTCCGTGCCTGTGACCGTCATCTCGGTTGAACCGAATCGCGTTACCCAGGTCAAGACGCTGGCAACCGATGGTTACCGCGCACTGCAGGTAACCACCGGCTCACGCCGTGCATCCCGTGTTAGCCGCCCACAGGCCGGCCACTACGCCAGGGCCGGGACCGAGGCTGGTCGCGGGTTGTGGGAATTCCGGCTGGCGGAGGGTGAAGGCGAGGAAATCGAGGTTGGTAACGAGATCAGGATCGATCAGTTCGAAGCAGGCCAGTCGGTTGATGTTACCGGCACCAGCATCGGCAAGGGTTTTGCCGGTGTCATCAAGCGCCATAATTTTCATATGCAGGATGCCACACACGGCAACTCGGTCTCCCATCGTGCTCCGGGTTCGATCGGTCAGTGCCAGACACCGGGCCGCGTATTCAAGGGCAAGAAGATGTCCGGCCATATGGGTAATGTGAAGCGGACTACGCAAGACCTGGAAGTTGTACGTGTCGACACCGAACGCAACTTGCTCATGATCAAGGGTTCGGTGCCAGGTTCAAAGGGTGGCGACGTGATAATCCGCCCCGCGGTAAAGGCGCGCCAGGAGCAATAAGATGGAATTGCAGATACAGGGTGGCTCGGGTTCGGTACAGGTCTCTGACGATACCTTTGGTCAGGACTTCAGGGAATCACTGGTGCACCAGGTTGTTACTGCCTGCATGGCAGGCGCCCGTGCCGGCACCGTGAAGCAAAAGTCCCGCTCGGAAGTCAGAGGCGGGGGCGCCAAGCCGTGGCGCCAGAAAGGCACCGGCCGTGCCCGTGCCGGCACCATCCGCAGTCCGCTGTGGCGCTCCGGCGGCAGGGCGTTTGCATCCCGGCCGCAGGATTACACCCAGAAGATCAATCGCAAGATGTACCGTGGCGCCATGCGCTCGATCCTGTCGGAGCTGGTGCGCCAGGACCGTCTCGTGGCCGTTGACAGCATCTCCGTGGATGCGCCGAAGACCAGGGACCTGGTCGCCAGGCTGAAGGATCTGGGTGTGGATAATGCGCTGATTGTCAGCGATGTACCGGATGACAATCTGTACCTGGCGGCCCGGAACATCCCGCATGTTGCCGTGTGTGACGCGGCAAGTGCCGACCCGGTCAGCCTGGTTGGCTTCGAAAAGATTGTCATTACAGCCAATGCACTGAAACAGCTCGAGGAGCGGCTGGCATGAACCAGGAACGTCTGATGAAGATATTACTGGCACCGATCGTCTCTGAAAAGAGTACGCGGCTTGCCGATGCCAACCGTCAGTACACCTTCAAGGTGCTGCCGAATGCCAGCAAACCGGAAGTACGCAAGGCCGTTGAGCTGATGTTTGACGTCAAGGTCAAGGCTATCCAGATGACCAACATGCGCGGCAAGACCAAGCGCTTCGGGCAGTCGGAAGGCAAGCGTGCTGACTGGAAGAAGGCCTATGTGACCCTGGCAGAAGGGCACGATATTGATTTTATGGGAGTGGAGTAAGCAAAACTTCGCCAACAGGATTTGAACGATGCCATTAGTTAAAGCAAAACCAACATCAGCCGGCCGCCGGTTTGTCGTCAAGGTCGTTACCCCCGGCCTGCACAAGGGCAAGCCGCATGCTGCACTGGTTGGTTCCAAGTCAAAGACCGGCGGCAGGAACAATGCCGGCCGCATCACGACCCGGCATCGCGGCGGTGGCCACAAGCAGCGCTATCGCGTAATTGATTTCAAGCGCAACAAGACCGGCGTGCCTGCAAAGGTGGAGCGTATCGAGTATGATCCGAACCGCTCCGCCCATATTGCACTGCTGCTGTACGCGGATGGCGAACGTCGTTACATCCTTGCGCCAAAAGGCATCAGGGCCGGTGCCGAGGTCCGTAACGGCAGTGATGCGCCGATCAAGCCGGGTAATGCCATGCCGTTGCGCAGCATTCCGGTGGGTACTCTGGTACACAACATTGAAATGAAGCCCGGCAAGGGCGGTCAGATTGCCCGTTGTGCCGGCAGCAGCGCGCAGCTGGTGGCGCGGGAAGGCCAGCATGCCACACTGCGTCTGCGTTCCGGAGAGATGCGCAAGATGTTGTCAGAGTGCATGGCTACCATCGGTGAAGTCGGCAACTCTGAAAACAACCTGCGATCACTGGGCAAGGCCGGTGCCACGCGCTGGCGCGGTGTCCGCCCGACCGTACGTGGTGTTGCCATGAACCCGGTTGATCACCCGCATGGTGGTGGTGAAGGTCGTACCGCCGGCGGTCGTCACCCGGTCAGTCCCTGGGGTACACCGGCAAAGGGCTACCGGACACGCAAGAACAAGCGCACCGACAACATGATTGTCCGCCGCCGTTATCGCAAGTAATTATTGAGGATAAGGAACAGTGCCACGCTCGATCAGAAAAGGTCCGTTTATTGATACCCATCTCGAGAAGAAGGTGGAAAAGGCAGTCGCTGAAAACAGCAAGCGTCCGATCAAGACATGGTCACGCCGCTCCATGGTGATTCCGGAAATGGTGGGGCTGACAATAGCTGTACATAACGGCCGTCAGCATGTGCCGGTCCTGATCAATGAAAACATGGTCGGTCACAAGCTGGGTGAGTTTGCCATGACCCGTACGTTCAGGGGTCATATGGGCGACCGCAAGGCCAAGTAAGGGGATAACACGATGCAGGTCAGTGCCACATTGAAGCATGCCCGGATATCGCCGCAGAAGTGCCGGCTGATCGCCGACCAGATACGCGGCCTGCCGGTGGAACGTGCGCTGAATATTTTAACGTTCAGCGCAAAGAAATCCGCTGGCATGATGCGCAAGGTGCTCGAGTCTGCTATTGCCAATGCCGAGCACAATGAGGGCGCGGATATTGACGAGCTGTCTGTGGCGGCTGTCTTTGTCAATGAAGGCCGCACCATGAAACGTTTTCGGGCACGCGCCAAGGGCCGTGGTACCCGCATCCTGAAACGTAACAGTCATATCACCGTCACGGTGGGTGACAACTGATTTACAGGTAGAGGCGAACAGCAATATGGGACAGAAAGTACATCCAACAGGTATTCGACTTGGCATCGTCAAGGACTGGGCCTCGACGTGGTATGCCGATTCGAAAGATTTTGCCGACTACCTGAACAAGGACCTGGAGATCCGCGACTACATTAGAAAGCGTCTGTCACAGGCATCCGTGAGTCGTGTGCAGATCTCGCGTCCGGCACACAATGCCGTAATTACCATTCACACTGCCCGTCCCGGCATCGTGATTGGCAAGAAAGGCGAGGATATCGATCGTCTGCGCAAGGAAGTGTCCGAGCGCATGGGTATCCCGGTGAATATCAATATCGAGGAAATCCGCAAGCCGGAGCTCGACGCAACGCTGGTAGCCGAGAGTGTCGCCCAGCAGCTGGAGCGCCGTATCATGTTCCGCCGTGCCATGAAGCGTGCGGTCAGTAATACCATGCGGATTGGTGCCGAAGGCATCAAGATCAAGGTTGGTGGTCGCTTGAATGGCGCCGAGATTGCCCGCACCGAGTGGTACCGTGAAGGCCGCGTGCCGCTACATACCCTGCGTGCCGATATCGATTACGGTACCGCGGAGGCCAATACCACCTATGGTGTAATTGGCGTAAAGGTCTGGATCTTCAAGGGTGAAGTTATTGGCAAGGCTCGGGAAGATGAAGCGGAACCAGCCCGTCAGGCGGCATCCTGATAGCGGAGAACGGTCATGTTACAACCGAAGAGAACAAAATTCCGCAAGCAGCAGAAAGGCCGTAATCGAGGTCTTGCACAGCGCGGCGGCAAGGTTAGTTTTGGTGAGTTCGGTCTGAAAGCTACCGACCGTGGCCGGATGACGTCGCGCCAGATCGAGGCTGCACGACGTACGATTACCCGTCATGTGAAACGTGGCGGCAAGCTCTGGATTCGTGTGTTTCCGGATGTGCCGGTTACCAAGAAACCCATTGAAGTCCGGCAAGGCAAGGGCAAGGGTAATGTCGAGTACTGGATTGCCCAGATCCAGCCGGGTCGTATGCTGTATGAAATCGAAGGTGTCTCCGAGGAAATTGCGCGTGAGGCATTCAAACTGGCGGCTGCCAAGCTGTCATTCAAGACGGCGTTTGTGTCGCGGACGGTGATGTGATGAATGCTGCAGAACTGAGAAGCAAATCGGTGGATGAGCTCCAGATGGAGTTGCATAACCTGCTTCGCGAGAAGTTCAATCTGAACATGCAGCGTGGTACCGGTCAGCTGTCACGGCCGGACCAGATGCGCAATGTACGCAAGGATATTGCCCGCGTCTACACGGTTATTAACGAGAAGATCAATGCAGGTGACGCATCATGAGCGAAACTTCTGAACTCAAACGCACAGTTACCGGCAGGGTTGTCAGCGACAGGATGGACAAGACTGCAACGGTATTAATTGAGCGCAAGGTCAAGCATCCGGTGTACGGCAAGTACATTCGACGTTCGACCAGGCTGCATGTGCATGATGCGGAGAATACCTGTCGGGAAGGCGATACCGTAACCATTGAACAGTGCCGTCCAATGTCCAAATCAAAGTCATGGCGGTTGGTAGAGGTTGTCGGGCGCAGCGAATAGCGCCGGGTAACAGGAACAGAAGGGACGGGATGCAAGCATGATTCAGATGCAAACAATGCTGGATGTTGCTGATAACAGCGGCGCACGCCGCCTGCAGTGCATCAAGGTGCTGGGCGGTTCGCACCGGCGTTATGCACGTATCGGTGACATTATCAAGGTCAGCGTCAAGGAGGCCATCCCGCGCGGCAAGGTAAAAAAGGGTGAGGTTTACAACGCTGTGGTCGTACGTACCCGCAAGGGTGTGCGGAGGAATGACGGATCCCTGATCCGCTTTGATGGCAATGCGGCAGTGCTGCTGAATAGTGCGTTGCAGCCGATTGGTACACGTATTTTCGGACCGGTGACACGTGAATTACGCAGTGAGCGATTTATGAAGATCATTTCCCTGGCACCGGAAGTTTTGTAGGAAAAGACATGCGCAGAATCAAAAAAGGTGATGACGTCGTTGTGATCGCGGGCAAGGACAAGGGCAAGCGCGGCAGTGTGCTGAGCGTTATGCCGGATGGCCGTCTGGTCGTGTCAGACGTCAATATGGTCAAGCGGCATACCAAGCCGAACCCGAACCGGGGCGTGCCTGGCGGCATCATCGATAAGGAGATGCCGATGGATCCGTCCAACATCATGTTGTTCAACCCGCAGACCGGCAAGGGTGACCGTGTCGGTTTCAGGGTTCTGGGAGATGGTCGCAAGGTGCGTTATTTCAAGTCCACCGATGAGGTGGTGGACATCTGATGGTGGTATAGAGATATGGCCAGGCTGAAGGAATTTTACCGTGACAACGTAATCAAGCAGCTCAAGGAGCAGTTTGATTATGACAACGTGATGGAGGTGCCGCGCATCACCAAGATTACCCTGAATATGGGTGTCGGTGAGGCTGTCGGTGACCGCAAGGTTATGGAACATGCGGTCGGAGACATGACCAGAATTGCCGGCCAGAAGCCGATCGTCAACAAGGCCCGCAAGTCGGTTGCCGGCTTCAAGGTGCGTGAAGGCTGGCCTATTGGCTGCAAGGTGACCCTGCGTCGTGAGCGTATGTACGAGTTTCTCGACCGGCTGATCAATATTGCGATACCGCGTGTCCGTGACTTTCGTGGCCTGGGCCCGAAATCATTTGATGGTCGCGGTAATTACAGTATGGGTGTCCGGGAACAGATTATTTTCCCGGAAATTGACTACGACAAGATCGACACCCTGCGTGGTCTCGATATTACATTTACAACCACTGCGAAGAGTGATGAGGAAGGCAGGGCGCTGCTGGCAGCGTTTAACTTCCCGTTCAGGAACTGAGGTAGGAGCATGGCAAAGAACTCCATGATTGCTCGTGAAGACAAGCGTACGCGGACTGTGAAGAAGTATGCCGCGAAACGTGCCGGGCTGAAGGCGATCATCAAGAACCCGAACAGTTCTGATGAAGAACGTTACAACGCCCAGCTGAAGTTGCAGGCGATGCCGCGTGATGCGAGCCCCAGCCGTCAGCGCAATCGCTGTCGACTGACTGGCAGGCCACATGGCTACTACCGTAAATTCGGGCTGTCCCGGAACAAGCTGCGCGAAGCTGCCATGCGTGGTGATGTACCGGGTCTGGTCAAGGCGAGCTGGTGACCGGCTATGATGACTGATCCCATAGCCGATATGCTGACCCGGATTCGTAATGGTCAGGCCGTCAGCAAGACCGACGTGTCCATGCCGTCTTCCAGGCTGAAGTGCGCCATCGCGCAGGTATTGAAGGACGAGGGTTATATAACGGATTTTTCTGTTGCAGAGACCGGCGCCAGGTCCGTGCTTACCGTACAGCTGAAGTACTACGAAGGCCGGCCGGTAATCGAGAAACTGCAACGTGCCAGCCGCCCCGGCCTGCGCCTGTACACGGGCAAGGACGAGCTGCCGAAGGTGCAGGGTGGTCTTGGTATTGCCATTATTTCCACTTCGCGCGGCGTTATGAGTGACCGCCAGGCGCGTGCCGCCGGTGAGGGTGGCGAGGTGCTTTGCACCGTTAGCTGATCGGGGAATCGAGATGTCACGAATTGCCAAAATGCCGGTAGCAGTGCCCGGTTCCGTAGAGATCAAGGAAAACGGCCAGATGCTGACCGTGAAGGGTCCGAACGGCACCCTTGAGCACCGGATTCACAATCTGGTCGGGATGAAGTACGAGGATGCCGAACTGAACTTCAGTGCGCGTGACGGGTCGACCCAGGCAAAGGCGCTTGCCGGTACCACGCGCTCGATCGTTAACGGCATGATTGTCGGTGTCAGTGACGGGTTCGAAAAGAAGCTGGAACTGGTCGGTGTCGGTTATCGAGCCCAGGCCAAGGGCAAGGTGCTGAACCTGACATTGGGTTTCTCGCACCCGATCGACTATAAACTGCCGGAGGGTGTTACTGCCGAGACTCCGAGTCAGACAGAAATTGTGATCAAGGGCAGTGACAAGCAGCAGGTTGGTCAGGTTGCTGCAGAGATTCGTGCTTTCCGTCCACCGGAGCCTTACAAGGGCAAGGGTGTTCGCTACGCTGATGAAGTCGTGATCCGGAAAGAAGCGAAGAAGAAATAGGGCGGTATTATGGACAAGAAACAGACACGGTTACGTCGCGCACGTCGTGGCAGGGCACATATCCGGAAGCTGGGCGCTTCACGCCTGTGTGTGCATCGTACACCCCGGCATATCTATGCCCAGGTGATTGCAGCGGATGGTGACAAGGTGCTTGCAAGTGCTTCGACACTGGATGGCGACGTACGCAAGGGCGTGGGCAAGACCGGTAACATCGATGCCGCCACTGCGGTCGGCAAGATGATTGCCGAACGTGCCAGGGCTGCCGGTATTACGCAGGTTGCGTTTGATCGCTCCGGATTCAAATACCACGGTCGGGTCAAGGCGCTGGCAGATGCTGCGCGTGAAAATGGCCTGGAGTTCTGAACAAGGGTTCTGTTATGGCAAGAGTAGATACACAACAACAGGGTGACGGGCTGCTTGAGAAGCTGGTTACCGTCAACCGTGTTGCCAAGGTTGTAAAAGGCGGCCGCCAGTTCGGTTTTACTGCGCTTACCGTTGTAGGTGATGGCGATGGCAAGGTTGGCTTCGGTTATGGCAAGGCCCGCGAGGTGCCGGTGGCCATTCAGAAGGCAATGGAAGCTGCGCGCCGCAACATGCAGACCGTCAAGCTGAATGGTGGAACCCTGCAATATGCCGTCACGGCGCGTCATGGTGCTGCCAAGGTCTATATGCAACCGGCCTCGGAAGGTACCGGAATTATTGCCGGTGGCGCGATGCGTGCTGTGCTGGAAGTCGTCGGTGTACGTGACGTGCTGGCCAAGTGCATCGGTTCGAACAACCCGATTAATGTGCTGCGTGCGACCATGAAAGGACTCGCGGATATGAGTTCCCCGGAAGATGTGGCAGCCAGACGTGGCAAGTCTGTCAGCGAGATCCTGGAGTAGCTCATGGCCGGGGAAAACAAAATCAGGGTCACGCTGGTGAAGAGCGCGAATGGTCGCCTGCAAAGCCACAAGGACACTGTACGTGGCCTGGGACTGCGGCGCATGCACCACAGCGTTGAAGTTATTGATACACCGGAAAACCGCGGCATGATCGACAAGATCTCCTATATGCTGAAGGTAGAGGAGTAAATCATGCGTCTGAATACACTGAAACCGGCTGCCGGGAGTAAAAAAGCAGGCAAGCGCGTCGGTCGTGGCATTGGTTCCGGTTTTGGCAAGACCTGTGGCCGCGGCCACAAGGGCCAGAAATCACGCTCCGGCGGTTTCCACAAGATCGGCTTCGAAGGCGGCCAGATGCCGCTGCAGCGCCGACTGCCGAAAGTTGGATTTGCCTCGCGCAAATCGCGTTTTGTTGATGAATTGCGCCTGCATGAACTGGCTAAGGTCAGCGCTGACGTGATTGATCTCGATGCCCTGAAGCAGGATAACCTGATATCGCACCAGGTTGGCCGGGTCAAGGTGATTGCATCAGGTACGATTGAGAAGGCGGTCAAACTGAAAGGTATTCAGGTCACCAGGGGCGCCCGTGCTGCCATTGAAGCTGCCGGAGGCAGCATCGAGGACTAGCAATGGCACTGGGTTCACTCGCAAAGGCTACCGGTGACATCGGGCAGATGAAGGAGTTGCGTCAGCGGCTCTTTTTCGTCATTGGCGCCATCATTGTTTTTCGTGTCGGGTCGTTTATCCCGTTGCCGGGTATTGATCCGGTCGTGCTGGCTGGACTGGTTGAACAGCAGCGGGGCACTATCCTGGAAATGTTCAACATGTTCTCCGGTGGTGCACTGGAGCGGTTGTCGATATTTGCGCTGGGCATCATGCCGTATATTTCGGCGTCGATTATCATGAACCTGCTGACCGTGACGGTGCCGTCTCTGGAGCAGCTGAAAAAGGAAGGTGGCGAGGCCGGCAGGCACAAGATTACGCAGTACACCCGCTACGGCACTGTCGGTCTGGCATCCATGCAGGCATTCGGCATTTCATCGGCGTTGCAGGGACAGTCGATTGCCGGTAGCGCACTGGTCATTAATCCCGGGCCGGGCTTTATACTGACGGCAATCGTGACCCTGGTGACAGGTACGGTATTCCTGATGTGGCTGGGTGAGCAGGTCACAGAGCGTGGTGTTGGCAACGGCATTTCCATCATCATTTTCTCCGGTATCGTCGCCGGCCTGCCGTCGGCGATCGGCGGCACCCTGGAACTGGCGCGCACCGGTGAAATGAATGCGCTGATGATCCTGGGCCTGTTTGCACTGGCTATAGCCGTGACCGCATTTGTCGTATTTGTCGAGCGTGGTCAGCGGCGCATTACGGTCAACTATGCCAAGCGTCAGCAGGGCCGCAAGGTATACGCCGCGCAGAGTACCCACCTGCCGCTAAAACTGAATATGGCGGGCGTGATTCCACCGATTTTTGCGTCCAGTATTATCCTGTTCCCGGCCACCATGGGTAGCTGGGTGGGCGCCAACGAGGGGATGGAATGGTTGCGGGACATTGCGGCAACACTGTCGCCGGGACAGCCGCTGTACGTTATTTTTTATGCACTGGCGATTGTGTTCTTCTGTTTTTTCTATACGGCACTGGTGTTCAACGCAAAGGAAACAGCAGATAATCTGAAGAAGTCCGGTGCATTTATTCCCGGTATACGTCCGGGCGAACAGACGGCGCGGTATATCGATACCGTCATGACGCGTTTGACGACGGCCGGTGCCGTCTACATCACACTGGTATGTCTGCTGCCGGAGTTCCTGATTCTGTACTGGAACGTGCCGTTTTACTTTGGTGGTACGTCACTGCTGATTATTGTTGTCGTCGTGATGGATTTCATGGCGCAGATCCAGTCCCACCTGGTATCACACCAGTATGGTGGGCTGATGAAGAAGGCCAACCTGCAGGGGCATGGCCGCGCCGGCGTACTGCGATAGCTGCCGGTATTGCCGGTATAACGATTTTTTGAGAAGGTGACACGATGAAAGTTCGAGCTTCGGTAAAGCGCATCTGTCGTAACTGCAAGGTTGTACGTCGCAAGGGCGTGGTACGGGTTATCTGCAAGGATGGCCGCCACAAACAGCGGCAGGGCTGAGCACTACGCAACAGTATGCAAGACATTGAAAATCAGTCATATAACGCCGCTCGCGGCAGGCTGGTGCGATTGCTCCGGCAACTGCGCAGGCTGTTGTTTGTTATTGATTTTCTGGTAGCCAGAAGCTATCCTTACGCACTTTTCGCGCGGCCTGCGGAGGCCTGACGCTGGAGATGAAGTAAATGGCCCGTATAGCCGGAATAAACATACCACCACAAAAGCATGCCGAGATTGCCCTGACGGCAATTTATGGTATTGGCCGGAGGACTGCCCGCAAGATCTGTGCGGATAGCGGTATCCAGCCAAACATGAAAATCAGGGACCTCAGCGAATCCGAGGTCGAGTCGGTGCGTACCGAGGTAGCCAGGTACACCATTGAAGGTGACCTGCGCCGTACCATCTCGATGAACATCAAGCGCTTGATGGATCTGGGCAGTTACCGCGGTATCCGGCATCGCCGGGGCCTGCCGTTGCGCGGTCAGCGTACCCGCACCAATGCACGGACCCGCAAGGGACCGCGTCGTCCGATCCGCAAGTAGATTATTGACTTTAACCAGCAGGCTAACCAGGTAAGCAGAGCATGGCGAAGGCGGCAACACGTACACGCAAGAAGGTGAAGAAGGATGTCTCTGACGGGATCGCCCACATTCATGCTTCATTCAACAACACCATCATCACAATCACTGATCGTCAGGGCAATGCACTGGCGTGGACGACGGCGGGTGGTTCAGGCTTTCGCGGTTCCCGCAAGAGCACCCCGTTTGCTGCCCAGGTGGCAGCCGAACGTGTTGGCCAGATCGTCAAGGAGTACGGCATGAAAAACCTCGAGGTCGAGGTCAAGGGCCCGGGACCGGGTCGTGAGTCTGCCGTGCGCGCATTGAACAATGCCGGTTTTCAGATTACCAATATCACAGACGTGACGCCGATCCCTCACAACGGTTGCCGTCCGCCGAAGAAACGTCGCGTTTAACGCAGGGATTTATCATGGCCAAGTACACAGGTTCGAAATGTCGCCAGTGCCGTCGTGAGGGCGGCAAGCTCTATCTGAAGGGTGAAAAATGTTTTACATCAAAGTGCGCGGTTGAAAACCGCCCGTTCCCGCCAGGCCAGCATGGCCAGCGCCGCACGCGCCTGTCGGACTATGCGACCCAGCTGCGTGAGAAACAGAAGCTGCGTCGCATTTACGGAATTCTCGAGCAGCAGTTCCGCAACTATTACAGGGAAGCTGCACGTATCAAGGGTTCAACCGGCGAGAACCTGCTGCAATTACTGGAAGGCCGGCTGGATAACGTTATTTATCGTATGGGCTTTTCCTCATCACGCTCCGAGGCACGACAGCTGGTGCGTCACAACGGTATCAGCATCAATGGTGCGCGGGTCAATATTCCGTCCTACCAGGTGCAGCCGGAAGACGTGGTGACCATTAACGAAAAGGCCCGCAAGCAGACCCGCATCCAGTCGGCACTGGATCTCGCACAGCAGCGCGGATTTGCCGACTGGATTGATGTCGATATCAAGAAAATGCAAGGCACGTACAAGACACGTCCGGAGCGCAGTGAGCTGCCTGCTGATATCAACGAACATCTCGTTGTCGAACTGTACTCCAAGTAAGTAATCAAGAGGTTATTCATGCTCGGAAAAGTCACAGAATTCCTGAAGCCGCGCATCGTCGATGTGCAGGTTGTCAATCGCAAACACGCCAAAATCACACTTGAGCCGCTGGAGCGTGGTTTCGGTCATACGCTCGGTAATGCCCTGCGCCGCATCCTGCTGTCATCCATGCCAGGTGCAGCTATCACCGAGGCTGAAATTGAAGGTGTGCTGCATGAGTACTCGACTGTTGAGGGTGTGCAGGAAGACGTTATCGACGTCCTGCTGAACCTGAAGAAGGTCGCACTGCGGATGCATAACCGTGACAAGGCCACGCTGACGCTCAGCAAGAAGGGCCCGGGGCCGGTCACTGCCGGTGACATTACGATGGATCACGATATCGAGATCATTAATCCCGAACATGTGATTGCCAACCTGACCAAGGCCGGTAAACTGTCCATGACGGTGAAAATTGCCAAGGGTCGTGGTTACCAGCCGGCAACGGCACGTGAAAATGAAGATACTGAAGGCGTGACTATCGGTCGCCTGCAGCTGGATGCCTCGTTCAGCCCGGTCAGCCGGGTGGCTTACACGGTTGATCGCGCCCGCGTCGAGCAGCGTACCGATCTGGACAAGCTCATAATCGATATTGAAACCAACGGCACCGTGGATCCGGAAGAAGCCATTCGGCATGCGGCTACCATCCTGCAGGACCAGCTGTCTGCCTTCGTGGATCTCGAGGCACGTTCTGAAGAGCAGCCGAAGACAGCGGAATCCGATGTTGATCCGATCCTGCTGCGTCCGGTTGATGACCTGGAACTGACGGTGCGTTCTGCGAACTGCCTCAAGGCAGAAAGTATTTACTATATCGGTGACCTGATTCAGCGTACTGAAGTTGAATTGCTGAAGACGCCGAATCTGGGCAAGAAGTCACTGACAGAGATCAAGGACGTGCTTGCCACGCGAGGACTCTCACTGGGCATGCGCCTGGAGAACTGGCCGCCGGCCAGCCTGAGAGAGGATGATGCGGCCAACGCATAAACATTTAACCAGGTAGTCAGAACAATGCGTCATCGCAAGACAGGACGGCAATTAAACCGCAACAGCAGTCACCGCAAGGCCATGTTCCAGAACATGACTGTGTCCCTGCTGCAGCATGAAATCATCAAGACCACGCTGCCCAAGGCCAAGGAACTGCGCCGCTTTGCCGAACCGCTGATAACCATGGCGCGAAACGACTCCGTGCACAAGCGTCGGGTCGCTTTCAGCCGTTTGCGTGACCGTGACACGGTCACCAAGTTGTTCAACGAACTCGGTCCGCGCTACAAGGACCGTCCCGGTGGCTATACGCGAATTCTGAAGACCGGTTTTCGTGCCGGAGACAATGCACCGATGGCCTACATCGAACTGGTTGACCGGCCGGCGGACGAAGTCCCCGATCTCGGTCTGGACTGAAGCGGATACCGCGTCGGAAATTACATCGGAAACCGGGCCTGGCCCGGTTTTTTTTGGGGCGCTCCCCTCCGTCGAGCGGGAACGGCTGGTTACCTTCGGGGCCAGGGTGGCTTCTCAAGACACGCGGCAAGTACGTCCCTGTAAGCTCGATGGCCGCATCCCTGCGGCCAACGGTCTTGAGAAGCCACCCTGGCCCCGAGTGATCTGAAGAGGAGTATCCGCCGATGATCGTGCTGTTTACGGATTTCGGGCTGGCAGGCCCGTATACCGGTCAGGTCCAGGCTGTGCTGCAGCAGCAGGCCCCCGGAATTCCGGCCATCAGCCTGTTTTCCGACCTGACGCCCTTCGATATAGAAGCGGCAGCGGTTCTGTTGCCTGCCTATACCCGGACGCTGCCGCCCGGAAGCGTATGCCTGTGCGTGGTTGATCCGGGCGTAGGGAGCAGTCGACAGGGGTGCGTGCTGCAGGCCGATGGCCGCTGGTATGTCGGGCCGGATGAGGGGCTGTTTACATATATTGAACGCAGGTCGAATAGGACCACGTCCTTTTGTTTGCCTGATAACGAAGCTGCATCACCAAGTTTCCACGGCCGTGACATCTTTGCGCCGGCCACCGCGTACCTGGCGCGTAACGGCAGAGCCAGCGAACGATGGGGAGCATGCAAGTTGCATAGCCGCGTCGACTGGCCGGATGAGTTGTACCGCGTGGTTTACCTCGACCGGTTTGGTAATGCCATCACCGGGGTACGCGCCTCCTCGGTGGCGGAAACCACGATGCTGCAGGTCAATGGTCATGCCTTGCAGCATGCCACCACCTTCGCTGATGTCGAGGTTGGGCAGGCCTTTTGGTATGAGAATTCGAATGGCCTGGTGGAAATCGCGGTAAACCAGGGCAGCGCCAGTGATTTGCTTGGGATAACGACAGCCTCGATAATCCGGTTTTAGCCAGTACTCTTTCAACCCGGAAAAGATAGATATTATTGCCGCGGAATCGACGAAAGGACACGGAAAAATATCTTTTAAGGCATTTATTCTTCCGTGTTTTTCCGTGGATTTCGTGGCCATTTAATAGATTTTTATGTGAAAATTATATGGCTTGCTGCAAGCTCAGGTGTGCTTTATTTCTTTGCTGTGCGTTTTGGTTTTAACTCGCATTTCTCACCGCGGGGCGAGATGATCGCGCAGAGATTTGGATTTACAGCGGATTTTCTGAAGAAGCGGAATACGGACTGTATTTCCGACTGAAGAAAATCCGCTGTGGATTCAAAGATCAAGCGAGGGCTCGTCATCGTGGTGAGAAATGCGGGTTAACGTCGTTTTCAGGAATTGACCGGTATAGGACGTCTTGTGTTTAGCAATATCGGCCGGTGTACCGGTGGTGACGATCTCGCCGCCGCGGATGCCGCCTTCCGGGCCGAGGTCGATGATCCAGTCGGCGGTCTTGATGACATCCAGGTTGTGTTCGATGACGATGATGGTGTTGCCATGATCGCGCAGGCGGTGCAGGACAGTCAGTAGCTGGGCGATGTCATGGAAATGCAGGCCGGTGGTTGGTTCGTCGAGTATGTAGAGGGTTTTGCCGGTATCGCGCTTCGACAGTTCACGGGCGAGTTTTACCCGCTGGGCCTCGCCGCCTGACAGGGTTGTCGCGTTCTGTCCGAGTTTGATGTAGGTAAGCCCGACATCAACCAGTGTTTGCAGTTTGCGGGCAATCACCGGGATGGCGCTGAAGAACGGTAATGCATCTTCAACCGTCATCTCCAGCACTTCATGGATGGTCTTGCCCTTGTAGCGGATGTCCAGGGTTTCACGGTTGTAGCGTTTGCCCTTGCAGACATCGCAGGGTACGTAGATGTCCGGCAGGAAATGCATCTCCACTTTCAATACGCCGTCACCCTGGCAGGCTTCGCAGCGGCCGCCCTTGACGTTGAAACTGAAACGTCCCGGTTTGTAACCGCGGGAGCGGGCTTCCTGGGTGGCGGCAAACAGTTCACGAATGGGAGTGAACAGTCCTGTGTAGGTTGCGGGGTTGGAACGCGGCGTGCGGCCGATCGGGCTCTGGTCAATGTCGACGATCTTGTCGAAGTGTTCCAGCCCGCGAATATCATTGCAGGGTGCGCCACTTTCGGAAGCCTTGTTAAGTACCTGTGCTGCACGGCGGTAGAGGGTGTCATTAATGAGAGTCGATTTGCCGGAGCCGGAGACACCGGTCACGCAGGTCATCAGACCGACCGGGATTTCTGCCGTTACCTGCTTCAGGTTGTTGCCGGTCGCGCCATCAATGACCAGCAGGCGGTCCGGGTCAAGGGAGCAAATGTGCTCGGGTATGGTGATGGATTCACGTCCGGATAAATACCGGCCGGTGAGTGAATTGCTATCGGCTATGATCTGCCCGGGTGTACCTTCCGAGACGATCCTGCCACCGTGTACCCCTGCGCCCGGCCCGATATCGACGACGTGATCACCGCTACGAATGGCCTCTTCGTCGTGCTCGATAACAATGACGGTATTCCCAAGGTCGCGCAGATGGGTAAGGGTGTTCAGCAGGCGCTGGTTATCACGCTGGTGCAGGCCAATGGACGGTTCGTCAAGTACGTACATGACGCCGACCAGACCGGCACCGATCTGACTCGCCAGCCGGATGCGCTGCGCCTCACCACCGGACAGGGTTTCAGCACTGCGGTCCAGTGACAGGTAGTCAAGGCCGACATTGACCAGGAAGTTGAGCCGTTCGTTGATTTCTTTCATGATCTTGTCGGCAATTTTGCCGCGCCTGCCCTGCAGATGCAGCGTATTAAAGAATGCCTGGCTGCTGCCCACCGCTAGTGCTGTTATCTCCGGCAGGGTCTTGCCGGCCACCAGTACGTTACGTGCAGCCTCATTCAGGCGTGCACCGTTGCAGTCGGGGCAGGGCTGGTTGCTGAGGTAACGTGCCAGTTCCTCGCGCACAACATTGGACTCTGTTTCGCGGTAACGCCGTTCCATGTTGCGAATGATGCCCTCGAACGGGTGCGTGCGCTCCACCGCGCCACGGCGGTCATTCAGGTAGCGAAAGCGAATGGCCTCACCACGACTGCCGTACAGGATGATGTCCTGTGTCGACTCCGGCAGTTCTTCAAACGGTGTTTCAATATCGAAATCGTAATGATCGGCCAGTGAGTTGATCAGCTGGAAGTAATAGGCATTGCGGCGGTCCCAGCCGCGTACGGCACCACCGGCGAGGCTGAGTTCAGGGTGGCCGACGACCCGCCCGGCATCGAAGAACTGGCGCATGCCCAGGCCATCACATTCCGGGCACGCGCCTGCCGGGTTATTGAACGAGAACAGCCGTGGTTCCAGTTCTGTCAGTGAGTAGCCGCATTCCGAACAGGCAAACTTTGCCGAAAATACCGTTTCCTCGACATTGGCATTATCCATGTCGGCAATACGTGCCAGGCCATCCGAGAGTCTCAACGCGGTTTCAAATGACTCAGCCAGCCGTTGCTGGATATCCGCGCGGACCTTGAAGCGATCGACCACGGCCTCGATGACATGCTTGCGGCGCAGGTCGAGTTTCGGCGTTTCATCGAGTTCCACGACCTTGCCGTCGACGCGTGCGCGTACAAATCCCTGTGCCCGCAGTTCATCAAATACCTGCTGATGTTCACCCTTGCGTGCCTGCACCACCGGTGCCAGCAATATCATGCGACGCCCCTCCGGCATGGCCAGCACGTGGTCAACCATCTGGCTGACCGTCTGGGCTTCCAGTACGGTGCCGTGTTCGGGGCAGTGGGGTGTACCAACGCGGGCAAACAGCAAGCGCAAATAGTCGTAGATTTCGGTGATGGTGCCGACTGTAGATCGCGGGTTGTGCGAGGTCGATTTCTGCTCGATGGAGATCGCCGGTGACAGTCCCTCGATGTGGTCAACATCCGGCTTTTCCATTATTGACAGAAATTGCCGTGCATAGGCCGACAACGACTCGACATAGCGGCGCTGTCCTTCCGCGTAGATGGTGTCGAAGGCCAGCGATGACTTGCCCGAGCCTGACAGGCCGGTGATGATGATCAGCTTGTCTCGCGGCAGGTCGAGATCAATGTTTTTCAGGTTGTGGGTTTTCGCCCCGCGGATGCGGATGGTATCCATGGTCACGCCAGTCGGTAATCGAAACCTGCTAATATACGGCGTTTTCGTGCTGGCAGGCAAAGCAGGTCATGACTGGAATCCCGGACAGTAATCTAGGCAGCCCTATGAGCCGGGTGGAGTTGCGCGCGGCTTTCTCGCTCTCGGGCGTTTATGCCCTGAGAATGCTGGGGTTATTCATGATCTTGCCGGTGTTCTCCCTGTATGCCGGTGACCTGTCCGGGGTCACACCGGCCCTGACCGGCCTGGCCATTGGCGCCTATGGTATTACCCAGGCGCTGTTGCAGATTCCGGCCGGCCTGTTGTCGGACCGTATCGGCCGCAAGCCTGTCATCATCGGCGGCCTGCTGGTTTTTGCGCTGGGCAGCGTGGTTGCCGCACAGGCGGACTCCATCTATATCGTTATTCTTGGCCGTGCCTTGCAGGGTGCCGGCGCGATTGCTGCTGCCATCATGGCGCTGGTGGCCGATCTCACGCGTGAAGAACACCGTATCAAGGCAATGGCGCTGATTGGCATGAGTATTGGCCTGTCCTTTGCGCTGGCGCTGATCCTGGGGCCCCTGTTTAACCAGTGGATCGGGGTGCCGGGTATTTTCTGGAGTACCGCGGTACTCGCACTGGCCGGCATCATGGTGGTCGCGTTTGTTGTGCCCCGACCAGGGCGAGCCCGGATGCACCGTGAGGCCGAGGCGGTGCCGGCACAATTTGGCCGCGTGTTAGGTAATGCCGAGTTACTGCGACTCGATTTCGGCATCCTCGTTCTGCACATGGTCCTGACGGCCAGTTTCGTGGTGCTGCCACTGTTGTTGCGTGATACCGTCCAACTCGCTGCCGATCAGCACTGGAAAGTGTATCTTCCTGTACTCGTCTGTTCGGTGCTGATAATGATTCCGTTCATGCTGCAGGCGGAACGCAGGGGGCGGGTGAAACAGATATTTACCGGTGCCATCCTGGTGCTGGCTGTGGCCGAGACGGGGCTGTTCCTGCTTTCTCCTACCCTGACTCACGTTGTTATCCTACTGATTATTTTCTTTGCCGCATTTAACCTGCTGGAAGCCATGTTGCCGTCATTGATTTCGCGGGTGGCACCGGTGGATTGTCGTGGCACGGCCATGGGGGTGTATTCCAGCAGCCAGTTTATGGGCGCCTTCCTTGGCGGTGCACTGGGTGGCCTGGTACAGGGCCGTTTCGGTATACCGGCCGTGTTTCTGGCCACGGCACTGCTGTTGCTGATCTGGCTGCTGACAGCAATCCCGATGCGGCCAGCACGCAAGCTGACCAGCTATATCCACAGGGTTGATGTGGAAGATCAGGCGGCAGCCGATCGACTTGCTCGGGAGATGGCGGGCCTGACCGGGGTGGCCGAGGCCGTCGTGGTGCCGGAGGAGGGTGTGGCGTACCTGAAAGTCGACCAGCAGGTGTTCGATGCAGCGACGCTGCCCGGCAGCGGATAGTCATAGAACAACGGCCGCTCATCACATAGAATTGGGACCTGGATACAACCTGGA